>CBFIBG010000013.1:0-108884 GCA_965660815.1 Glaciecola sp. | reverse complement strand
GCGGCGATGGTAGTGTGGGGTTTCCCCATGTGAGAGTAGCACATCGCCAGACTCCCAATTACACAAAACCCAGCCTAGTGCTGGGTTTTTTGTTATCTGACATTCCTGATAAAACACGATATAGCCATCCTTGGCCGGGTCGAGTCCTCCTTAACTGTTCGCTATTGTACTTAGATACTTGGGATGAGTAAGCTGTACTTTCATCTCGTTTTACTCGTATTTGGCTAGATGTAATCTAGTACTGTTTCTCTATTATAGTGAATTCACCTAAGAAAGATTGAATGACTTAATCTTTGGCAGGATATTGGATTAGCATATGCTCAGCGTATGCTACTTCAAAAGCCGTTTTTTGGAAAACCTTATACCCAGTTTCAGAAAACTCGATAGGAATAGGATTTTGCTTCAATGATGTTTTTAAATCGTTATTACTAAGGGTTTTGACATTCAGACTTGAAATAAGCTGAAGACTCGCTTCCATTTTAAATCCTAGCGCGCCACCAGCGAATTTCCCTTTTAAAGGTCGTTCTTTAATGACTACGTTATTAATTTTGTAGTCCTCAGTGAGTTTAGCGAATGTCTTTTGAAAATAACGTATGTCCGATGTTCTATTTTGTTTATTAAACTCTATTTTTCTAACTCTGCAATCAGGTATAGTGAAAATGTTATTGTCGTATTCCAATAATGCAATAACCGCTTCTAACCCTTTTATTTCAACTCCGCATATAAGCACTTAGTAACCTTATTTTTAATAGCTATATTTTATATTAGGGTAACATCTAAAGAGGAATGTTAAAGAGAGTATTGTTATATCAATGTTTCTTTATGTTTTTAAGAAAAGTCTCCGGTATGTTGTTAAGAGCCTTTCCTAAAAACGTATTGTGGGTAACATCTAACAGCTCAACAACTTCAAGCAATAATTGATGTGTTTTGTCATCTCCAATTGTCTGACATTTTGAAGCTAAATCTGCAGCATCTTCTTTTAACTGGGCAAGTTTTTCGTCGATCACTTTCATGATAACCTCTTCATATACTTTTCTAAATTTAATTCACAAATTTGGATAAAGCAAACAAAGAAAAATTGATGATTAAGGATAAATATTCGAAAAATATTTATATTGCATTGATATTTATTCGTAAAAACATTATTTAAAGGGGTAATATGAAAATAAGCGGCAATTTAAAAAAGATGCTGACAAACGTCAATAATAATAACCTGGCTTCATATACATTGCCTGTAGGTGATAAATTGCTCGACATGAGCCCACTTATTGGTTCGGATGTAAGTGTTGTGTTTGATGGTTTAATCAATTGTATACATTGCGGTAGAAAGACCAATAAAAGTTTTAATCAAGGTTATTGCTTCCCTTGTGTTAAAAAGTTAGCCCGTTGCGATACGTGTATTATTAAACCTGAGCTTTGTCATTATTCCAAGGGAACCTGTCGTGAGCCGTTATGGGGAGAGAAAAACTGTTTACAAGATCATTTTGTTTACTTAGCAAACACTGGAAATATAAAAGTCGGTATTACTAAATTCATCGATCAAAAACACTCATCTAGATGGGTCGATCAAGGAGCGACACAAGCTATTCCTATTTTAAGAGTCAAAGAACGTTTAATAAGTGGGTTACTAGAGCAAGCAATAGCCAAACATATTGGTGACAAAACAAATTGGCGTCAAATGTTAAAAGGAGTGCCCGAATATAGAAATTTAAGTGATTTAAAAAGCGATTTATTAGATCGAACCGCTGAAGATGTAAAGCAGATACAAAACGAGTACGGAATTCAGTCTGTAAGTGAGTTATCACTACAACCCGTCCAAATAGATTATCCTGTCATAGAATATCCTAAAAAAATCCAGTCCGTTAACTTAGACAAAGATTTATCATTCACCGCAAAAATACTAGGTATCAAGGGGCAATATCTATTGCTTTCAGAAGAGCGAGTAATAAACATTAGGAAGTATGCTGGGTATAACGTAAATATTCACTTTAATTAAAATATTGATTCAAAACCTTATTTTAAGATAAAACAGATGGCATTATAAATTAAAAATTAAGTGTCAGAAAATTTTACAACTACCTGATTATTGTGCTTTTTTCTGACATGACTGTAGTTCTAACTAGATTTAATCCCCCTGTAGACCAACAAAAATTCTATTAAAACATAGTTTTAAAGTTTTATTTGGGCGTTTGGTTCATTTTATGCATTCTTCGTATAGTGATAATTCTCAGCGGATATTATCACCTAGATAAAAAATAATTATTAAGGGAAATCCATGTTTAGAAAATTAAATACGACTAAGAAAGTGTTGGCAGTTGCAACACTGTTAGGTTTGTCAGTTTCCGCGGCAAATGCGAAATTTATCCAAACAAAAATTGGGTATCAGGGCGGTATATCAACAATGCCCAATCAAGTAGCGCCTAGAATCATCGCCGGTGACGAAACTACTCCACCGGGAGCTCCTGTAGTTGCTTCAGGAGATTTTACTGGAGTGGTAAGCGTTGCAATAGATGTAGGTGGTAGTTTATTTATTTGTACTGGTTCTGCCATTTCTAAGACGCATATAATAACAGCTGCACATTGTGTTGAAGACAACAGTGGCACGGGCACTGTCATTGATATTACACAGCCCGGTTTTGGCGTTGATGTTAATGTAAACGATGGTGGTGTTATTAGTCAAACGCTTACAGCCAGTTCTGTTGAGATTCACCCTGATTACAGTGGTTTCGGACTTTGTGGTCCTACTGAATTAGGTGGCTCTTTCGGCCAGTGTTTAAATGATGATTTAGCCATAATTACACTCGATGAAGAGTTACCAGAAGAGGTTGCCATATATGGTTTTGCTGATGCTAGCGCAATATCCAGTGGTACAGAAATTGTTATGGTAGGCCACGGTACTTCTGGTGATGGTTACTTTGGTGAAGGGATTCCTCCGAGTTTTGAAACAAAACGTTTTGCGTTTAACAATATGGAATTTTTTGACTGCGATGACGAAGATACTTTCGGCCAAGCGCCAACATCGGGTGCTACTATAGATAAATCATCATGCGGTACAAATTTCGATACGGTAGCTGAAGTTTGGTACGCAGATTATGACGGTTACGACAGCTTCGCTGACGACTTTGATACTCCTGGATACGAAGATGGTTTCATTGACACCTTTTGTACTATCAGTAGCAATCCTCCTTTCGCAAATATTGTTTATGATGCAGACCTTTGTAATGATGGTTTAGGTAATGATACTAGCCAGGAGATTTTTGAAGGTGCTATAGGAGGCGGTGACTCAGGTGGTCCGTCTTTCATATACGACGAAGCTAATGGAGAGTACTTACTTGCCGGTAATAATGCGTTTGGTACGTCCGGTTTCGGTCCTTTCGGTATCCCTGGTGGGTTTGGTGAGATTTTTGGTGGTGTGTTATATGCCCCTTACCTTGATTGGATAAACTCGTTTATCGATGATGAACCAAACGATGTTTCTACGCCAGCCGCGATTTCCGTGTTGTCGTTAGGCTTAGGTCTATTATTGGTAAGAAGACGTCGTTCATAGTTCTTTACAACTAATAGCATACAAAGCCTCGCTTATAGCGGGGCTTTTTAATTAGTCGATGTCAGTTTTTTTTACATTTTCATCTATAGTAGTAATCTCTATTTATGTCATAGGAAATCTAAACAGAATGAAATGAATGCTGCTCCCCGATAGTGGGGTAGAGCCTGTTTTTTTTGGTCTTTAGGGGGAGTAATTATATAAGGTGGTACCAGAGGCCGGACTTGAACCGGCACAACCTCGCGGTCGGCGGATTTTGAATCCGCTGCGTCTACCAATTTCGCCACTCTGGCAAGCTATGTAATGAGATACATACGAAACGAAGCTGAATTATAGTGATCTGATTGATACTATCAAGTCTTATTTCGAGCATTTTACTAATTTATTGATTAAACTAATGTCCTTGGAGTGACTGTAAGTTAATTTGTTTAAAATTTGGAAGTAATTAATATAGATATGAAAGAATCAGAATTGCCTCGAGCTGGGTTTTTTAGAAGATTGGCGGCGATGGTTTACGACGCTTTAATTGCGGTTGCTATTGGGCTTTTAGCTGCTTTGGTAATTACCGGAATATTAACCGGACTGTTGGAAAATGATATTTTATCTAAACAAGGTTTTGAGCATGTGAGTGATTTAATCCAATCATCCTTCTTCTACTCACTCGTGATACAAATTTGGGTAATCTCGTGGGTATCTGGTTTTTTTCTATACTTTTGGAAAAATGGCGGGCAAACCCTTGGAATGCGTGCTTGGAAATTACGTCTATTTAGTACTGAAGGCTCAAAAAAAATCGGTTACGGCACATTGTTATTAAGATTGATATTTTCTCTTGGAGGTTTAGGTACTTTTTTGGTTCTCATTGATATTAAGCATAAACAGTCTTTACAGGATAGGGTGGCGGGCACACAAATGCTAGTGCTTACCAAAGAACAAAATCATCATAGAAATTGGAAGTAAATTATTGACGATTAGAACTTATGCGCAAGTTCTAGTGGCCTAAACTATTGCCTTTTCAATAAATACAGTGCAAGGAATGCAAATAAGCCACTTGGTAATACGGCTCCAATAGCTGGGGCTATTTGAAAAACTAATGCAGCCTGGCCAAACATCTCGTTACTTATAAAGAAGATAAAGCCCGCTAGTATTCCCATGGACGTTCTAGCCCCCATGGAAACAGAACGCAATGGTCCAAATATAAAGGACATTGCTGTAAGAAGCATTACAACTACGGTAACGGGTTGTAATAATTTTCTCCAATAGGCGAGTTCGTATCTTGCCGAATCTTGTCCATTATTTTGCAGGTAAGCAACGTATTCACTCAGTCCTTGAATGGATAAGGCCTCAGGTTTTATTGCTACAATTCCGAGTTTATCAGGGGTAATAGAGCTGTTCCATACCTCAACGTCAGACATACTTTGTTCGATGCTGGAATCGTTAAATATAACAGTCTGTATGTTGGTTAATAACCAAGCGTCTTGATTGAACTTAGCTTGTTTAACGCTTCTTACACTAATTAAATCAAGCTCATTGTTGAAGCTGTAAATGCTCACATCCTGTAGTGTATTTTGATCAAGTACTTGTCCAATGCTAACAAAATCATTTCCATCTTTTGCCCACGTGATATTCCCTGATGCCAATAAACTACCGCCGGACAAAGCCTCTGTTCTTAATTGCTTGGCTTTGGCTTCGCTTTGGGGAGTGACAAACTCACCCAAGGCCATTACCGCTAATATAATGATGATCACTGATTTTGTCGCACTAAGAGTTATTTTGCTCCTGGACAACCCCGCTGCCTGCATAACGATAAGCTCACTACTTTGAGCAAGTAAACCCATACCAATTAATGCCCCTAACAGAGTCGCCATGGGCAAAAACAACTCTACTTCTCTAGGTAAGCTTAGGAGTACGTATAAACCAGCCAAAGTCATATCATAATCACCTTGACCGACTCTTCTTAATTGTTCTACAAACTTAATTAGGGCACTAAGGCCAATCAAAACAGACAATGTAATTGCGATTGAGCCGAATAACGTTCTTGCAATGTACAAATCAATAATTTTAAACATATTAATTTAAACCTTGCTTGTCGTTGGTAAAGAGTTGTCGTATTTGAGCCCCAACTTTTCTGTCCCTTGCAATAAGCCCAGTGCCAACTAAAAACATCACCAAATGTACCCACCATAAACCGATAAAGCTTGGGAGATTGCCGTCTTCCATTATGCGCCTACTTGCGAGAAGTAACAGCGAATAACCTAAGTAAAGCATAAGTGCTGGGAGCATTTTTCCAAATCTCCCTTGTCTAGGGTCAACTGCACTCATGGGAACAGCGATTAACACCAAAAACGGAATAGACAAAGGAATAGCCAAACGCCACTGGAGTTCTGCCTTTGCCTCAATATTGTCCATATTTAATAGCTCTTGGGTCGAAATAGCGACTATCTTTCTTCTAGCTTCTCTTTTGCTTACAGGGTCAATTACAACTGCATACTCATCGAACTGTACTATTTGATAGTCTGTTGAGGTTGTAGTTCCTTCGTATTGAGTGCCCTTTTCGAGAACGAGTTGTTGCTCACCTAAACTTCCTTGCTGAATTTTTCCAGTTTGAGAATAAATTACGTGCACTGAATTATTGGTTTCACTGGGTTTTGCTAAAAATACCTTATTTAAAGTCTCGTTATCACTATCGTAATCATGTACAAAGATAATCGAATTATCTGTTCCGGTCTCTTGAAATCGCCCTGGCACAACTGCCGCTAAACCAGATTTCGAGGCTGCGTCTTGTTGCAATTGATACTCTTTTTCCATAGACAAAGGGGCTAGATATAAAGTGACGAAGCCTGTCACTAAAGCAAGCAATAAAGATACGAATAGCGTTACTCTAGTGATGTACCACTCACTGACACCACAGGCTTTTAAAACAGTTATTTCACTGTCTACATATAATCTTCCATGTGCCAACATAATACCCAAAAATAGGCTTATGGGGAGTACAAAAGAGGCTAAAACTGGGCTGTAAAGTGTAATAAAGCCCACAACCAATTCTGCTGGTACATTGCCATCCGTTGCGTCCCCCAAGATTCGTACGAATCGCAAAGTGACGAATATGGACATAAGAATGAAAAACACAGCTAGTTGTGATTTTAGCGTTTCTCGGACTAGGTATCGAAAAATAAGCATGCGATGTAAAATTCTTTTAAGCTTAAAATGTGTTTTTTAATGAATATTGAGCGTTATTTCAGTAAACTCTAGATAAACGACAGTTTACTGAAATTTTGCAACTAATCATGTAGTGTAGCATAAAGCAGATTTACAAAAATATAAAAACAACTGCCTTGTTAAAACAAAAATCAGTAGCGTTTATAATTAAAAAGATAATGGTCAAAAAAGCCGGAGTAAAGTATGGAATTTGGTGTAAAAAGCGGTAGTCCTGAAAAACAAAGAAGCGCGTGTATTGTTGTTGGTGTATTTGAACCTCGTCGCCTTACGTCTGTAGCAGAGCAGCTTGATGAGATAAGCGAAGGCTATATAAGCAACCTAATTCGACGTGGCGATTTGGAAGGTAAAGCAGGACAAATGCTGTTACTTCATCACATACCCAATGTATTGAGCGAGCGCGTCTTATTAGTAGGATGCGGTAAAGAGCGTGAGTTAGACGAAAGGCAATACAAACAAATCGTAGCCAAAACGATAAAAACATTAAACGAAACTGGCTCTATGGAAGCGGTCAGTTTTCTAACTGAATTGCACGTGAAGGGAAGAGATACATATTGGAAAGTGAGGCAGGCGGTTGAAGCTTCTAATGAGTCTGTGTATAGCTTTTTACAATTAAAAACCAAGAAAGGCGAACCTAGACGTCCACTTCGTAAGATGGTTTTTAATCTGAGCAGCCGAAAAGATCTTGCACTTGGCGAGAAGGCTATTGAACACGCTCAAGCCATTAGTAAAGGAGTTAAGGTAGCAAAAGATGTTAGTAACATGCCCCCGAACATTTGTAACCCAAAATATCTGAGTGAACAAGCCAAAGAGCTTTCTGAACAGTACGCCTCGTTGTCACTTGATTTAATAGGTGAAAAGCAAATGGAAGAGCTGGGTATGCATACCTATTTAGCTGTGGGCAGAGGTTCACATAATGAATCCATTATGAGTGTCTTGTCGCATCAAGGTGGAGATAAAGACGCAAGCCCTTATGTATTGGTAGGAAAGGGACTCACTTTTGATTCTGGTGGTATTTCTATAAAACCTTCTGAAGCAATGGACGAAATGAAGTACGACATGTGCGGTGCAGCTTCAGTTTTAGGCGTAATGCAGTCTGTCGCTGAGCTTAATTTACCCATCAATGTGGTAGGAGTCATTGCAGGTTGTGAGAATATGCCAGATGCTAATGCTTATCGTCCTGGCGATGTACTCACCACTATGTCGGGGCAAACTGTAGAAGTTTTGAATACAGATGCAGAAGGTAGACTGGTGCTGTGCGATGCGCTTACTTATGTAGAACGGTTCGATCCAGAATTAGTAATTGATATAGCTACGCTTACTGGCGCTTGCGTGATTGCATTAGGCAAGCACGCGTCGGCAGTTTTGAGTCAGCATAACCCATTAGCGCACGACTTGATTAACGCGTCTGAGCAAAGTTCGGATCGGGCATGGCGATTACCTTTGTGGGACGAATATCAAGAACAGATTGAAAGTCCATTCGCAGATATGTCAAACCTTGGAGGAAGACCAGCAGGCACTATAACCGCGGCCTGTTTCCTTTCTAGATTTGCTAGAAAGTATACCTGGGCTCATCTAGATATTGCAGGAACAGCATGGTTAGGTGGCGGCAAAAAAGGTGCAACTGGGAGACCTGTTGCAATGCTGACACAATTTTTAATGAATAAATCAAACGTCGTAATTGATGAGTAAATGACGCTTATATGTCAACTTTAGTTTCATTTTATGCGCTTACAACCGATGAAGCTCAACATGACGCTCACAGAAGTGCAGTATCGAAGGAGATAACTTTTACTTCAAAGCTTATCTCTGATTTTGTGTCGGCTAGAAAAAAAGTCAGCGTAATTTGTGAATCTCAAGTCCAAGCCGAACAACTTGATGAGTTTTTATGGCAATTTCCAGCGAATAAATTTGTACCGCATAATCTTTACGGAGAAGGCCCTGATATGGGCACTCCTGTTTCTATAATGTGGGACGCTGTTTATAGAGCTAATCTGCAGTTGCGAAACAGAAACGTGGTCATCATCCTGTCTCAGACATTATTCGATAAAAGTAATGGTATTGGTCATATTATTGACTTTGTGCCACCTCAAGAAGAACAAAAAGCACTCGCTAGAAAGCGCTATAAGGCGTACAAGCAAGCTGGATTTCAGCTTGAATATATTACCGTTTAGCTTTAGTAAATATCACATTTAAGATCAAGAGTATTTCAATGGAAAAAACATTTAATCCACACAAAATCGAACAAGCGTGCTATGAGTTTTGGGAGCAAAAGGGCTTGTTCAAAAATAGTGGAGAAGGCGACCCTTACTGTATTTTGTTACCGCCTCCTAATGTTACCGGAAACCTTCATATGGGGCATGCATTCCAGCATACAATAATGGATGCCCTAACTCGCTATCATAGAATGAAAGGCGACAACACACTTTGGCAAGTGGGCACAGACCATGCTGGTATAGCCACTCAGATGGTGGTTGAAAGACAACTAGACGCACAGGGTATAACAAAGCACGATTTGGGGCGAGAAAAGTTCCTAGAGAGGGTTTGGAAGTGGAAAGATGAGTCGGGTGGCAATATTACTCAACAAATGCGACGTTTAGGCACCTCTCCTGATTGGTCGAGGGAAGTGTTTACGATGGACCGCAATTTATCCGAAGCGGTTCAGGAAGTCTTCATTCAGTTGTATGACGAAGGTTTGATTTATCGAGGTAAACGACTTGTTAATTGGGATCCTGTTCTACTGACTGCGGTTTCTGACTTAGAAGTATTAAATGAAGATGAAGACGGCTATATGTGGCATATGAGCTATCCATTAGCCGATGGAAGTGGAAAGATAGTAGTGGCGACTACTCGACCTGAAACCATGCTTGGCGATTCTGCGGTAGCGGTCCATCCAGAAGATGAAAGATATCAACATCTTATAGGTAAAACAATAAGACTGCCTATCTCCGAACGTGAGATTCCCATAATTGCGGACGATTATGTTGATCCAGAGTTTGGCACTGGATGTGTGAAAATTACTCCGGCTCACGACTTTAATGATTATGAAATGGGTCAAAGACATGATCTACCAATGTTTAATATCTTTACTGATGAAGCGAAGATCAATACATCTTGCCCACTAGAATACCAAGGTTTAGATCGGTTTGTTGCACGTGAAAAAGTGGTAGATAGCCTGAAGCAATTGGGTTTATTAGAAGATATAAAACCGCATAAATTAAAAGTGCCAAGAGGCGACAGATCGGGCGTAATTATAGAACCGTATCTGACTGATCAATGGTATGTGGCCGTTGAGTCGCTAGCCAAGCCTGCGATTGACGCCGTAGAGTCAGGCGAGATTAAGTTTGTTCCAGAAAATTGGAACAAGACTTACTATCAATGGATGTATAACATTCAAGATTGGTGCATTTCCCGACAGTTATGGTGGGGACACAGAATTCCCGCTTGGTTTGATGATAAAAACAATGTGTATGTTGGTAAAGATGAGCAAGCAGTCAGAGAAAAGTACCAATTAGGAAACGAGATAACACTTAAACAAGACAGTGACGTACTGGATACTTGGTTTTCTTCTGCTCTATGGCCTTTTGCAACTATGGGCTGGCCAAACAAATCGACAGATTTAAACACATTCTTACCGAGCTCTGTTCTTGTTACCGGTTTTGATATTATTTTCTTTTGGGTCGCTCGAATGGTCATGATGACCAAAAAGTTTACGGGTAAAATTCCGTTTAAGGAAATCTACATCACAGGGCTTATTCGCGATGAAAATGGCGATAAAATGTCTAAGTCAAAAGGCAATGTTCTGGATCCTATTGACCTAATAGATGGTATTGATCTAGAGTCCCTCGTTAAAAAGCGCACCAGCGGACTGATGCAACCACAGATAGCGAAAAAGATTGAAAAAGCTACTCGAAAACAATTTTCCAGTGGCATCTCAGCATATGGTACTGATGCGTTAAGATTTACTTTTGTCGCCATGGCCTCGACGAGCAGAGATATTAATTTTGATATGAGTCGAGTCGAAGGTTATCGAAATTTCTGCAATAAAATTTGGAATGCTACTCGATTTGTACTTATGAACACAGAGGAGTTCGATACCGGCAATCAAGGTGGTGAGCTATCTTTGAGCATATTCGATAAATGGATTTGGTCTCGCTTTCAAGACACTCTAAAAGTATTTGAAGATGCTATCAACCAATACAGATTTGATGTAGCCGCCCAAAATTTATATGAGTTTACTTGGAATCAATTCTGTGACTGGTACTTAGAGTTGTCTAAAACTATTTTGAATTCTGAAAGCGCCACTGAGGAGCAAAAAAGAGGAACTAGACATACGTTAATCAACGTGCTTGAACACCTGATGCGTCTGTTGCATCCGATAATGCCTTTTATCACCGATGAAATCCACAAGAAAATCAAACCTCTTTCAAGCAATTTCTCAAACGTTCAATCTATTATGTCTGATGTCTTTCCTATTTACGATGAGAGTGCTAAAGACAGCGGTGCTGAAACTACAATAGAGTGGGTTAAGTCGTTTGTAATTGGGGTAAGAAATATACGTGGTGAAATGGACATTGCGCCTTCGAAACGTTTATCGGTTATTTTGAATAACGCTTCGGATCAAGATCTTTCACGGTTGGAGATAACCAAAGATTACCTGAAGCTGTTAGCAAAGTTAGACGAAATAACCATTGCACAGAAGGACGGTGAATTACCTCCAAGTGCTACGGCCCTAGTTGGCGAAATGGAAGTACTCATACCTATGGCAGGCTTAATTGACAAAGAGGCTGAATTAAGTCGTTTGTCTAAATCAAAAGAAAAAATCTTGAATGACGCCAATCGAACTAAAGCTAAACTGAATAATGAAAACTTTGTGAATAAAGCACCGCAAGCTGTTATTGCAAAAGAAGAAGATAAGTTGGCGAATTTTTCAATGCAACTCGAAAAAATTCAACAACAGATTGAAGCATTAGAAAAGTTGTAGTATCCAATATTGTTAATTCCTGTTAAACAAAAAAATGCCCGCATATGCGGGCATTTTTTTTTAAAAAGCGAAACATCTAATTTGGCTCAATGAAGTAGGTACCCCAACCGTCATAATGAACTTTATGCTTGTCGGCAATAGTCAGCAGTTTGTCTATGTCTTTATTTAGATTATCCACAACAAGCATTCTTTCTACAATCGCGTCAAAACAAAATACGGTCCCGCCGTCATCCAGTATCAACTCTTCCGCATCATTTACCTCAAACCCAGCTTTGAATACTTCGACAGCGACTTTTTCAAGTAAGTCGAAGTCTTTGCTAGCAAAATGATGTTCAATTGTGTGTGATTGGCTTGTGTCTGTGCCATCGTCGATTAATGCTTCAACAGTTTCTTCGTTGAATTCGTACCACTGTTGATTTAATTCTGACATATTGTCCTCTTAAAAGTATTACAAGCTAATTGCGGTAATTTGGATCAGCTCAGAGTTTCTGCTTCTGCAGTCACTTTATCGTATGCATTTAGCATTATTTTATAAAAATCGTTCGATATTTCCCTGGGGCTTTTTTCAAAGTCAGGCAATACTGGGTCTAGCGTTTCTATAATGACAACTCCATTGTTCCAACGATTTAATTTTATTTTGCCTTCATTTATATTGCTACATACGACTGGCACAACTTCTTTTTTCTCAGCAATGGCTAATCTAAATGCCCCAGTTTTGAACGGTAAAAGCCCTTTGCCTCTGCTTCTTGTCCCTTCTGGAAACATCCAGATAGATAAGTTTTTTTCTCGCATTTTATCACCAGTCAGGCTTAAAGTATCTCTCGCCTTGCCAGAATCATTTCGATCTATCATTATATTGCCAGATAACCAATAAATTAGCCCAAAAATTGGTATCCATTTTAAGCTTTTCTTACCCACCGTGACCACCCCGGGAATTGCGCCGTGACTTACCGTTGCTAAGTCATAGGTGTTTTGATGATTGGCTATGACTACGTAAGACTTTTGCGGATCCACCTTTTCAGATGACCTGTAAATAAGTTTAACGCCAAGGATTTTGGCCATAGTTGAATATACTTTGCCCGCGAAAAACACATTGTTTCTATGCATGGGTCGTAAAATAAAGACAATTAATAAAAACGTGTTCATCAATATGAAGTAAATGAACAGTATTAACACTCTAATAATCGCTATCACAAAAATTCCTGAATATCGCACGGGACGCAGATTATACTTACAATATTGAAATAACAAACCCCACCAGTGAATAATCTCACCAACTTTTTATCTTTTAGATGATTTTTTTATATTTGTTTGCATATCGACTTGATTCAATACCCTGAGTCAAAGTCGTGTAAGTACATTAGCGGATGTCCATTGATATACCGATTTGCATTTTGATGAAAAATGTCAAATACCACTTCAGGTTGTGACACCGCTGCGGTGTGGCAGGTTATGAAGATATTTTTAGTACTATAAAATAAGTGGTTTTTATCTAGGGGCTCATTTTCGAAAACATCTAATACAGCAGCCGAAAGCCTACCTGATGTCAGTGCATCTGCGATGCTTTCTGGTTTGTCAATGACATTTCCTCTCCCTGCATTAATAAAGACAGAACCCATTTTGCATTTAGAAAAAAATGCGTTGTCAAATAAACCAACGGTCAAATCTGTGTCAGGGAGCAAATTAATAATGAAGTCAGAATGCTTGAGATCGACTTCGATATCTTTCATAGTTAGGATTTTAAAAGCGGAGTTAAATTTAACGTCTGATTGAATTTTTGCAGTATCTCTTACTACTCCGACAACAGTCGCTCCTAAATTACACAACTGGTGGGCTACATATTTACCTATATTCCCTAAACCGAAGATAGTGACTTTTTGAGATTCCATTGTTGAGATTCGAAGTGATTTATAATTTCTCTCTTCTTGAAGATGTTGAAATTGATCGACTTTGCGCATGAAGTGAAGCATATAAGTGATTATGTACTCACTCATTTGTGCACCAAAAACGTTTTTGACACCGGTTAACTGATAATCTCTTTTCGAGTTTTGTTGAAGCAGGTTATTACCTGCCCATGTCGACTGCACCCATTTTAATTGTGAAAAAGCATGTAGCTGCTTATACACTAATTTAGGGTCACATAGCAGAATTTGACATTGCTCGTACAATCGTTCGTCAACAGATGGCCCTGAATATATAAGAGATATAGATTTATTCAATTCGATGCTGGATTTAAACAGATCTGTATAGGTTTTGTGATTTCGGCTTACGATTGCTAAGTTATGCATACTATCTAATTGTGCTTTGATTTAAGTTTTATCTCATTAGGTTACATCCACTGCCGATAAATTCAATATCTCTAACAAATATTCACTTCACGGCTAATTAATGTACGAATTCACCATATACGGTACCTTTAATGAAAATGTTAATGATGTATATAACGCTTTTTATAAGCCTGATACAGTGATCAGGTGGCTCGCACCTAATGCGCTAAGAGCAAATAGTTTTATATCTGATTTTACTGAGGGAGGACACTATAGAGTATTAATGCAAGATCGTGAGGCCTATCAGCAATCAATAATGGGAATATATAACACCATTGAATACGATAAAAAACTTAGTTTTACATGGAGGTGGGACGATAGTGACGAGTTATCTAGAGTATCAATTACATTTAGCAAAAATGCGAATCAGACAACAACAATCAAGCTTACTCAAAGTGGCTTTAGGGACGAGCAATCCATGCTACAAGAACAATATGGATGGCTGAGTAGTCTAGAAAAATTGACGCTGGCGATGCGCGAACTTAATACTGTCAATCAAACATTAAAGTGTTATCCCTGATCGGCGCTTTACACTTGAATAAAATCCAATGTTTTTGGGACACTGCAAGTTAGTTCATTGCCAACATAATTCGTTTATGATTATTGAGTAAATTTGTTTTTTGCGCCGCAATTTGTAAGAAGCGTTGTTTATGGTCACTGTCTATTGGCTCTGCTTTTGGAAGACTTACTGTACGTGGATTTCTATGCACGCCGTCTACCAAGAACTCGTAGTGCAGATGCGCGCCAGTAACCATACCTGAACTGCCAAGATAACCGACCACCTGGCCTTGTTTGACCGACTGTCCCACTTTGACCGCTCGCTTTTTAAAATGCAGATATTTGGTTTGATATCTTTCACCGTGTTGAATGAAAACATGATGTCCATTATATTTATCGTAAGATGATCTAATAACTTTTCCATCGCCCGCTGCTACTACTGGCGTGCCAATACGAGCGACATAGTCTACGCCTCTATGAGGCTTTATGCGTTTTTGGACAGGGTGGAAACGGCGAGGATTAAAATTTGAACTTACGTATCTGAAATCGATCGGTGCTCGAAGAAAGCTTTTTCTCATGCTTCGCCCCTCTGGTGTATAATAACGACCATCGGTATAACGAATAGCCACAAACTCATCGCCTTGGTTTGTGAATTCTGCCGCAACAATATTGCCGTGACCTACAAACTCACCATCAATAAATAATTCTTCAAAAACGATATTAAATGTATCGCCGCTTCTAATTTCTTGAGCAAAATCGATGTCCCAGCCAAAAATACCGGCTAGTTGCATAATTTGATTGTCTGTTAGGCCTGCTTGGACGCCGGCATTCCAAAAGTTACTTTGTATTTCGCCCTTAGCAAAATTCAGTAATTTCTCTGTTTGTTTTACTAAGATATCTGATGTGTAGGAATTTCCAGTTTGCTGTATGTCTAAAGTTTCAGTTTTGCTTATTGGGTAGCGGAGCTTATAAAGATCTCCCTCACTTGATAAATGTAGATACAACGTATCGCCAGGCTTTAGTTTTACTAGTTTTTTCGCGGCATCTCCCGCATTGCTTACATTATGAGTAACTCGCGGGCTTAAGTCATGCTCATTAAATATTCTGGCCAACGTATCCCCTTGTTTAACGGTATACGTTATATATTCGTCGTTACCAAAACTGTCATCGTCCAAAGGGATTGATTGAAAGGCTGGCATCGGAACCGGATATCTGACCCCGATTTCAAGCTCCACGGGCGGCAGAGATTTTGTCGCAACAACGTCGTCTGAAGGTAGAAATAACAACAAAGATAACATGGCCACTAACACTATTAGCGTGAAACGATGAGGTTTGGGCAATTGTTGTATTGTATTGTGTAGCATAGACTCGTAAAATTACCGGTTAAAACTTAAGAATATACGCATTTTAGTTAACATTCTACAGTAAAGGTTCAATTTTAATACTAGTTAGTTTTTAAAAAGCAGTTTTCAAGCCTTTTTGTGTATTGAAATGGCGACTGTATCTATATGTTGGTTGACTACTTGTATTGTTTGTATCATTGCAAAAATAATCACCAGAAAATTATGTTAGGAAGTAATAATGGCAAATTGGGAATCAGCTTTTGCTGAGATTAAGAGAGGCTCTGACGAAATTCTTATTGAAGAAGAGTTAATGGAACGATTAAAAACAGGTAAGCCTTTAAGAATAAAAGCTGGATTTGATCCGACTGCGCCAGACTTGCATTTAGGTCATACAGTATTAATAAATAAACTAAGAACCTTCCAGCAATTAGGGCATGAAGTAATATTTCTTATAGGAGATTTTACTGGTTTAATTGGCGATCCTACTGGTAAAAACGTAACTCGAAAGCCCCTTACACCAGAGCAGATAGCGATTAACGCTGAAACATATAAGGAGCAAGTTTACAAAATCCTAGATCCTGAGAAAACCACAATTCGTTTTAATAGTGAGTGGATGACTGAATTAGGTGCGGCAGGAATGATCAAACTTGCGGCATCACAAACGGTTGCACGAATGCTGGAAAGAGACGATTTTAAAAAACGTTATAACAACGGTCAGCCAATTGCTATACATGAGTTTTTGTATCCTTTGGTTCAAGGCTGGGACTCCGTGGCGTTAGAGTCTGACGTAGAGCTTGGGGGCACAGATCAGCGCTTTAATCTGTTGATGGGTCGAGAGTTACAAAAGTCTCAAGGCCAAAGCCAACAAACCGTTCTAATGATGCCGTTGCTTGAAGGATTAGATGGCGTACAAAAAATGTCAAAATCTTTGAATAATTACATTGGTATTACGGACGAACCCAGTGAAATGTTCGGAAAGGTAATGTCAATATCCGACGATCTTATGTGGCGTTACTACGACTTATTAAGTTTTAAGCCGATTGAAGAAATCAACGCTCTAAAATCGGATGTAGAGCAGGGCAAGAATCCTAGAGACATTAAAATCCTTCTTGCCCAAGAGCTCATTGCCCGTTTTCATTCAGATGAAGCTGCTGAAAAAGCGTTGCAAGACTTTATTCAGCGCTTTCAAAAGAATGCGATACCAGACAAAATGCCTGAACACACCGTCCAAGCTGGTCAAGAAGGGGTGATCATAGGCAACTTATTAAAGCAAATAGGTCTGGTAGGCTCAACGTCAGAAGCGATGAGAATGATCAAAAGTGGGGCTGTGAAAATTGATGGTGAAAAGATAACAGACCAGAGATTGGTGTTAATAGAATCTTCCACTCGAGTGTATCAAGTGGGCAAACGCAAGTTTGCCCGAGTAACCTTGACTTAATTTTGCTGCATAGATACTTCTTCATTGGCGGTTTCCCAGCCGCCAAAATCGCCTTCAAGATGCATGAGGTTTGAGTATCCTTGACTACTAAGGAAATCAATTGCCCTTTGTGCTCTTTTGCCTGAACGACAATAAACAACAATGGGATCCGATTTTTCAGCCGTTATTTCTGAAAGATATTCCAACTGGTCAGGTAATTGGGTAACCGGTATATTAACCGCATCCATGATATAGCCATCTTGATACTCTTCTGGTGTTCTTACGTCGAGCAACAGTCTATTTGATGGTTCCATACCCTTGAGGGTGGCTCTTGATATGTCAGTGCCTGCAACCCTAACTTCAACGTCTGAAGAAGACGCCAAGGCTGGGTCGGAGTAACCATTATTATTGTTTTCTGAGCACGCAGAAATAAAAAGTAGGCAACATATTGTAAAGGCGAAATAACTGAATTTTTTGTGTTGGCTCATATTAGTCTCTTGAAAGTGATTCGTATTTAGTTAAACGGCTATTGAAGCTGTTTGGATTGTTGTATTTTATTGCATAGTGACGATATTTCGTAAATGGCGCGTGGGGTAAATCTATGCAAAGCATCTGGGTCAACAATGAAAATTTCAGAATCTAAAATATCACGATGAGACCTCCAAAAACTATCAGCTTGTGTTTTTTGTTGTGAGTTCGCTGAAATAATGATTTCAGGTTGTTTTCTTAGTACATTGGACAAATTCAATTGAGGGTAGGCGCGGCTACTGGATTTATATACGTTGTCAATGTGACACATTGACAGCAAGTTATTAAGCCATGGGTCATTTCCCAGACCAATAAGTGGTTGCTCATTCAAATAATAAACCGCTGTAATAGGAGTCTGTTGAAATGTAGAAAGTTTTTTTGCTTCGTTTTTTAATTGCCCGACTATTTGATAGGCGGCATGAGGCGAGTTAAGAAATTCTCCAATTTCGGTGATATTTTGAAGTAAATCATTAAACGTCTCTATAGAAGACTCATAAATTAAGTAATCTTGATTTTTTAAATGCTCAATATCTGTATCTTTGTTACCACCTTTCCAAACCAAAATATGGGAAGGCCTCAAGCGATAAATTTCTGCTAGGTTGGCACCTTGATAGCTTGCCACCGAAGGATAATTTTCTGCTGCTTTTGGATAATCACTGTAGTCACTAACAGCGATTATATTATCGCCAAGCCCAAGAGCAAATACTATTTCTGTAAGATGCGGACTCAACGTTATAATTGCTGGCTTGATGTTTTTCTTAACTTTTTCTTGTTCGTTTTCAACCGCTATCGATGATTGACACTTAAGTAATGATGCGATTAGTATAACTATTGTTGTTATACCCCATTCTCTATAAGTCATATAAGAACCTGCATAAAGATAACATTCCAACTGCACAAATAAAAATATAGGTGAATGTAGTCATTTTATTCAATAAATAGTAAAGGTCGTTGGCGTCTGGCTCATGTGTGTTTTGACCTGATAAGAGCATGTTGTGACGTTTTCGAGGTTGCTTTTTACCTCCGTACATAACCGGCCCACCGATTTCTTTCTTTTGCACTGCGGTCAATACCCAAAGGTTGAGTGTCTGATGTTCGAAAACAAAAAGGCGGCTTACCTCAAGCCATACCTTTCGGTTGAATATCATTGAACAAAAAGTTTTCGCATTGAAAAATAAAAGAAACATCAAATTAAAAAGTAAACTACTGGGCAATTGCACAAGCTTACTGAAAAAAAAAGCCGCTTTTCCAAAGTAACGAAACTTTTCTAATTTGGTATGCCATCGATGATGGGCTTCATATATCAACCTATAGAAAATAGATGCTATAGGCCCTAAGAAAATAAACATGATTATAGGGGCTATTTTTTGATGCTGGTATCTTAAATAAGCACATTCCATACTAGCTTTAATAATGCCTAGGTTACTTAAAGGGGCTGTATCTCTCAACACTTTGGTAGCTAGCAGGCTTTTTGCAAGCTCTTTTTTGTCCTTCAACAATGCATGGTACGTTTGTTTGATCACTAAAACATCATGGGTATACTGAAGGGATATCCATAATAGTAATATGTCTATAATGAATTGGTAATGGGCAAACTCTCTAACTAAATAGATTATAATTAAAAGTGGCAACAACAAAGATGTTAAGCTAAGGGCGCCGGCGATGGTCGATTGTTTGGGTTCGACGGAGTTTACTTTAATAGCAATTCTGTCAAACAATATATTAAAAAATACCAGCGGGTTTGAATTGTTAGATAGTGGAATGAACTTATCAAGGAGCAAAGAAATAAAAATAATTAAAAATGCTCGAAAGTAATTTTCTATAACAATTAGTATTTCGAAGTCTAATGGCATAATTCGTTATTAATTAGTTATTGCATAATAATGTCCATAACAAGTTCCGCAGAATTTTTACCAGCAATTTCTAAATAATTCTCAAATGATACTGAAGAGGTCTTGCCAGCGATATCCGATAAACTTCTTATAACTACAAACGGAATGTTCATTAAGTGACATACTTGAGCGATAGCTGCTCCCTCCATTTCGACGGCGGCTATGTCTTTGAAATTTTGTCTAATTTCGACAGCAGCTTCATCGCTACCAATAAAACTGTCCCCACTGCATATGAGACCCACCTTTACTTGAATGGATAAATTGTCGTTGATCGCCTTTTTTGCTTTTTCAATTAATTTGGTATCAGATTCGTAATACAGTGGCATTTGAGGCACTTGACCAAGTTCATAGCCGAAGTGCTGAACATCAACGTCATGATGCAAAAGTTTATCTGCGATAACTACATCTCCAACACAAAGAGATGGGTCGAACCCTCCTGCCGATCCGGTGTTAATTACAGCGTCCACATCAAGTGCGTGTATGAGAATAGACGCGGCTGCTGCAGATGCAACTTTTCCAATCCCGCACTTTACAAGATAAACCTCATGTTGCTCTAAGTAGCCGTGAAAAACATTCAAGTAGCTTATACTTATCGATTCAGACTCACGTAAACTGTTTTTGATTAGGCTGATTTCTTCTTCCATTGCCCCGATAACTAAATATTTCATTCTTTCTCCACAACAACAAACCATGCATTCCTGATGGACATGCATGGTTTTTCAGATTACAGTTTAGGCGAGTATACTACGTGTTAATTAACTATGCTGCCACATTTCTCGTAGACCGGAGTGGTCTTGTAGGTTTGTTATGAGGTTTAATAAGGCTTGGTTTTTCTTGAACGACTGCGAATGGTATTTTGCCTTGTCTTCTTCTTAAAGGTACTAATTTTGCTTCAATACACTCTTTAATATCAGACAGTGTATATCCCGCTTTTGCTTTTATCCGAGCATGAGGTATAGATACAGTCTCAAGAGCACCACTGACAAAAAAGTCACGCTGAGTATTGTGTCCTTTTAATCCTGAACCGTAAACTAAATCAATCGCCATAACCGGAGTCAAGTCGTCTTTCTTACACAGGACAAAATCGATGGTTTTCGAATTGGCTTTTAAAAACGCACTTTTTGCCAACTTAGAATCGGTATTCTGCTTAAGGCTGAGTAATTCAGCTAAACGAACGCGACATAACACCCGAAATTCATCCTGTACCGCGTGTTCAATAAGTTGTAAAAACTGCCGTTCGGCCGCAGTAAATAGTTGAGATTTGCTCGCGAAAGGGAAGTCAATTCTTTCTATATTAAACTTTATTGCGATAACTGAAATGCAGATTAATAAGCCCATTAAAATAAGTGCGATTTCCATAATTACTCCAAACAAACGTCAATATTCTATGTGAATAAGGTAATGTTATTGTCTTAAAGTAAACTAAAGCAAAGGCTGTGCCATCAATTTGATATTCATTTCAAAACGATTAAAAAGAAACATAAAATATTACATATGATAAGCAAACAGTTTAATCATTATGGTCTAGACAGTATTATTAAAAAATTAATTGTCGTTATTTTAATCTTAATAGAGTGATGCTTATCGCTTCACTAATATATCGACCTGAGAACCCACGCCGTCTGGAGAGACTATAAGTGTTTTCGAGTTATCTGAATTTGACAACATTACTCGGTTTTTCACTTGTTGCTTTATATTAAAGTTCTGATTTTTATCTACAAGAAATTTGACTGTTTCGCTAGGCTGCATTGGAACAAAAAACACAAGTGATGCAGGCAATTCAGCGGCAAATGACTGACAATATTTGCCGTTTTCTGGAATTTGTAAATTGTGAAATTGTTTGGGACAAGCACTATCGATCTTCATAGACTCTACCTGAACGAATGTTCCGCCCTTGTTCGCTTGCACTACGTTTGATTTAATCTTATCTGAAGATATTTCGTCGCTGTGACTACTCTTGCTGACCTTTGGGGCATTGGTTGGTTGAATTTGTTTGGTATCTTCTGATAGCTTAGGGGCTTTTTTGTCTTGTAATTGCTTGTCACCGTCTTCAAAAAATCTCTCCACAGAAATGCTAGAGCAGCCAAACGATAATACGACTAATGTGGCTAGGACGGAGTGTTTCATGTTAATTAGTTTTGAAGCGAGCATGTTTATTTCCAAAAAATTATCGATAGGGGCAAAGCAATCATCTACTGACCATACGTCTTGCTTATTTGATGGGCCAAATAAACCAATTATCTATGTATCGTATGCAAATAGAAAATCGTTAATTACATGAACGTTGATTATATGTATTTAATGAGGAGGTCGGGTTTGAAAAACACGGGGGCTGTATGTGTTCCGATAAGTTACTTTCTTTTTGACATAAAAAAACCAGCAGTATTTAAGTAAATGCTGCTGGTGATCAAGTTGCTATTGGATAATTAGACCTCTAAATAGTCCAAAATACCTTCAGCGGCCTTACGGCCCTCGTCGATAGCCGTTACCACTAAATCCGATCCGCGAACCATGTCGCCACCAGAAAACACTTTTGGGTTAGACGTTTGGAAAGCGAAGTTGCCTTGTGATGGAGCTCTGACGCGGCCTTTTTCATCCAACATAATACCAAACTCACCGAACCAAGGTGCGGGACTAGGCTGGAATCCGAATGCAATAATTACGGCATCTGCTTCTAATACAAATGCAGAACCGGGAACTTCCACCGCTCTGCGTCTTCCCTGTTCATCAGGCTCGCCCATTTGAGTTCTTATCATTCTAACCCCTATTGCCTCTCCCTTGTCATTGACCGCAATATCAACGGGTTGGATGTTAAACTCAAAATTAACTCCTTCTTCTCGCGCGTTAACGACTTCACGTCTAGATCCTGGCATGCTCTGTTCATCGCGTCTGTATGCACAAGTGACTGAACTCGCACCTTGCCTAATGGAGGTTCGGACGCAATCCATTGTGGTGTCGCCTCCACCAAGAACGACTACTCGTTTCCCCTTCATATCGATGAAGTCAGACGGCGACTTTTCTATTCCCATTACTCGATTGGTGTTGGCAATTAAAAAGGGCAACGCTTCGTAAACGCCTGGAGCAGTTTCATTTGAAAAACCGCCTTGCATGGCCTTGTAGGTTCCCATTCCTAAAAATACAGAATCGTAATTCTCTAGTAACTCATGGAATTGAACATCTTTACCTACTTCGGTGTTGAGTTTAAATTCAATACCCATTTCAGTAAAAATTTGACGACGTAACTGAATGACTTCTTTCTCTAGTTTAAAAGATGGGATGCCAAAAGTTAAAAGTCCACCGATTTCTTCATATTTGTCAAAAACAACTGGCTTAACTCCGTTTCGAACTAAGATATCTGCACACGCTAGGCCCGCTGGCCCAGCGCCTACAATGGCTACTTTTTTATCTGTCCATTGTACTTCAGACATATCCGGGCGCCAGCCCATCTTAAAGGCAGTATCTGTGATGTACTTCTCAATACTACCGATAGTAACGGCACCAAAATCGTCATTTAAAGTACAGGCGCCTTCACAAAGTCTATCCTGAGGACAAACTCTTCCGCATACTTCTGGCAGGCTGTTTGTCTTATGAGAAAGCTCAGCAGCTTCTAGAATCTTGCCTTCATTTGCAAGATCCAACCACTGTGGAATAAAATTGTGCACAGGGCACTTCCATTCACAATACGGATTACCGCAATCAAGGCAACGGTCCGCTTGACCTTCTGCCTGTGATGGGGTCATTTCGTGATAGATTTCACCAAATTCTTCTGTTCGCATGACTATCGGCTTTTTCGGCGGATCTATGCGTTCTACGTCAACAAATTGATATACATTCTTAGCCATATAATACTCTCCTTACCGCCTACTGTGCCTGCACTCGTAATTCTGCACTTGAGCGGCTGATATGGCCTAACAGATTTTTTACGTCACTGGTTTTAGGTTTAACCAAGTTAAAATGTTTCATTTCATCTGCAAAATTAGTTAACAGATGCAATGAGTGCAAACTGCCCGTTGCTTCATAATGGCTGTTGATTAAGCCACGCAGATGCTCAGATAAAATAACTTTGTCTTCGATGTCCAATACTTCCACTAATTCGTGATTCACTCGACTGGCTAAATCGCCGAACTCGTCGTATATATACGCAAATCCGCCTGTCATACCAGCACCAAAGTTTACTCCGACACTACCAAGGATGGCGACTATTCCACCAGTCATGTATTCACAAGCATTATCCCCTGCGCCTTCTATTACAGCAATCGCCCCAGAGTTTCTAACGGCGAAGCGTTCACCTGCTCTGCCGGCAGCATATAATTTACCGCCTGTCGCACCGTACAGGCAAGTATTCCCCATGATTGCACTGGTATGCACGTCAAACTTAACGTTTGCTGGTGGATGTATTACCAGCTTACCCCCGGTCATACCTTTTCCGACATAGTCATTAGCATCACCGACTAAGGTCATCTCGAGACCACCTGCATTCCAAACACCAAAGCTTTGTCCAACAGTACCTGTTAGCTTAACCTGAATAGGTCTATCGTCCATCCCATGATTGCCATGATGTTGCGCTATTAACCCAGACAAAGTTGCACCCACTGAACGGTCGGTGTTCCGTACTTTGTATGAGAGCTTTTTATTCATTTTGGCAATCACGGCACCTTCCGCATCCATGATCATTCTTTGATTAAGCTCGCCTTTGTCGAAGGGCTCGTTAGTGGTCTGTGAACAGAACAACTGAGTGTGAGTCCCTGCGGATGGCCGCTCGAGTAATGGTGCCAAATCTAACTTGCTTTGTTTCGCTGTTTGACCTTCAAGCAGCGTAAGCAAATCGGTTCTACCTACCAAGTCTTGGAACCTTCTTACGCCTATACTGGCCATTATTTCGCGTACTTCTTGAGCAACGAATTTGAAATAATTCATTACCATTTCAGGTAACCCAATAAAATAATTGTCGCGTAGTTTGCTATCTTGCGTAGCAACGCCAGTAGCACAATTGTTGAGGTGACATATTCTTAAATATTTACACCCTAAAGCAACCATCGGTCCAGTACCAAAGCCAAAGCTTTCTGCTCCCAACATAGCCGCTTTAATTACGTCAAGCCCTGTTTTTAAGCCACCGTCAGTTTGCACTCGAACTTTGTGCCTAAGCCCGTTTTCCACTAAGGCTTGTTGAGTTTCTGCTAACCCAAGCTCAAAAGGACTGCCTGCGTATTTCACTGAGGTCAATGGACTTGCTCCCGTGCCACCGTCATAACCAGAGATGGTTATTAGGTCAGCGTAAGCTTTAGCGACACCCGTTGCAATAGTTCCAACGCCCGGCTCTGATACCAGTTTTACAGATATTAATGCGCTCGGATTGACTTGTTTTAAGTCAAAAATCAACTGTGCCAAATCCTCAATAGAATAAATATCATGATGAGGAGGGGGCGAAATCAAGGTCACGCCAGGTACTGAAAAACGCAATTCGGCGATATATTTATTTACTTTATCACCCGGTAATTGTCCTCCTTCGCCGGGTTTTGCGCCCTGTGCGACTTTTATCTGAATGACATTAGCGTTAACTAAATAGTGAGGTGTGACACCAAACCGTCCGGATGCTACCTGTTTGATTTTTGAGTTTTTCTCTGTCTTGAATCGCTTTGGATCTTCACCGCCTTCCCCTGAATTTGACTGTCCGCCAAGTCGGTTCATGGCAATTGCAAGTGCTTCATGCGCTTCTGGACTGAGTGCGCCAATTGACATCGCAGCTGTATCAAACCGAGGATAAAGGTTCTCGGCGGGTTCTACATCAGCAACATCTATCGAATCACCTGGTGCTATTTGCATTAGGTCTCGTAGGTGGCTAGGACTCCTATCGTTCACTAGTTTTGAAAATACTTGATAATCATTGTAATCGCCTGATACAACAGCCTTTTGTAAAGAGCTCACAACATCAGGATTATATGCGTGGTATTCGCCACCATGCACGTACTTCAATAGTCCGCCATGCGAGATGGTTTTCCTAGCCAACCAAGCGATTCGTGAAATATTGACAATGTCCTGTTCAAAGTCATCAAACCCCGCTCCTTGAATACGGCTAGGCACTCCGCTAAAACAAAGATTAACCACTTCACTATTGATACCGACTGCTTCGAACAACTTCGAACTTCTATAGCTCGCGATTGTGCTTATGCCCATTTTAGACATAATTTTATACAGACCTTTGTTGATACCCTTGCGATAATTCTTTATCGCATCTAGCGGCGCTATGTCTAAATCGTTTTTCTCTACCAGTTGTTCTACTGTTTCATAAGCCAAGTAAGGATAAACGGCAGTAGCCCCCAAACCAATCAGTACTGCAAAGTGATGGGGATCTCGGGCTGAGGCTGTTTCTACTACTATATTGGCATCGCATCGTAATTGTTGGTGAACTAACCGTTTTTGAACTGCACCTACGGCCATAGCAGTAGGAATGGGCAGTGTGTCTTTTGATGTGTTGCGGTCAGATAAAATGATAAACGCAGCATTTCTATTTCTAACCGCTTCTTCTACTTCGTCACAAACTCGAATGATCGCATTTTCAAGACCTTCACTTAGGTGATAGTTGATGTCGATTTTTTCGTTGTGATAGAACTTATCGTCAAACTCACGTAACTGTTTGAGATCAGTATAAAGAAGCACTGGAGAGTCGAAGAGTACTCGATGCGCATACCCACTTGTTTCATTAAATACGTTTTGCTCTCGTCCAATGCATGTCGCTAGCGACATAACATGGTTTTCTCTCAATGAATCTATTGGAGGATTCGTAACTTGAGCAAATTGCTGTCTAAAATAATCATATAAAGTTCTGTGTTTAGATGACATAACGGCCATAGGCGTATCGTCGCCCATAGATCCTACTGCTTCTTGACCATCTTTTGCCAACACCTTTATGACTTGGTTTATTTCTTCAAAGCTGTAATTGAACAACTTGTGTAAAGTCGACATTTCTTTGTCTGTAAATGCTCTTTTTCCGATTAGGTCCGCATTGCATTGCTCTAATGGCTTTAAGCGAGCAATGTGCTCGTCCAACCATTTTTTGTATGGGTGTTGAGACTTAAGCTCTTCATCTATTTCGTTAGAGCGCCATATTTTTCCAGAATGCGTATCTACCGCAAGCATTTCACCGGGTCCAACCCTTCCTTTCTCAATAACATCAGTTTGTTTGTAATCCCAGATACCAATTTCGGAGGCTAATGTGATAAAGCCATTTTTAGTGATGACATATCTTGCTGGGCGTAATCCATTTCTATCAAGGTTACACGCAACGTGACGGCCGTTAGTCATTACTATACCCGCAGGACCGTCCCAAGGCTCCATGTGCATTGAGTTAAACTCATAGAACGCTCGAAGATCTTCGTCCATAGTGTTGTTATTTTGATAAGCCGGTGGGACTAATAAACGCATCGCTCTAAATAAATCCATGCCGCCAGCAAGGAATAATTCAAGCATGTTGTCTAATGAACTACTGTCTGATCCTTCAGTATTGACAAAAGGTGCAGCTTGTCTCAAGTCGGGGATTAAAGGTGTAGCAAACTTACTAGTTCTTGCGATAGCCCAGTCCCTATTACCTTTTATTGTGTTGATTTCGCCATTGTGTGCCAAAAACCTAAAAGGTTGCGCTAAAGGCCATTTAGGTAGCGTATTAGTTGAAAAGCGTTGATGAAACACACAGATAGAGGATGTAAGTTCAGGATTTGCCAAGTCTAAATAAAATTTAGGTAAGTCTTTTGGCATTACCAAGCCTTTGTATATCGTCACAAAGTTTGATAAACAGGCGACATAAAAATCGTCGTCTTCTACAATTCTTTTTTCGGCCCGTCGTCTAGCCATATATAAGCGTCTTTCGACGTCTGGCGCTAACCAGCCGTTTGGAGCGTTAACGAAGACTTGTTCTATCTGTGGTACTCCGGTTTTGGCTAAATCGCCAAGAACCGTTGTGTCGACGGGAACCTCTCTCCATCCCGAAACAGATAACATTTCGTTTTCCAATTCTTCGTTGAGGGCGGCTCTGCTCGCTTGTGCTTTGATTGGGTCTTGGGATAAAAATACCATGCCAATGGCGTAGTTTTTACCTAAACTCCAACCTTTTTCCGCTGCTATTTTGCGGAAAAAGGAATCGGGTTTCTGCAATAATAGCCCGCAGCCGTCTCCAGTTTTACCGTCAGACGCAACTCCACCGCGATGCTGCATTCTATCTAATCCTTCTATAGCAGTCGCAACCAATTGGTGACTCGCTTCACCACTGGTGTGGGCAATAAGACCAAAACCACAATTATCTTTTGAATCAGATGAATGATACAACCCCATAAATTACTCCTTGGCGCCGACGATTATTGCCTTCGCATTTCAATTTTTATACGTTAAGGTGCTAATTCGAACAAGCACGTGACTATCGATGTATTCTTTGCTGCGTTTTGTCTTTGTAATACAGCGTCGTTAGTTGTTTTTGAGGATACTCTAGGGTATCGAATTATTATTCATTCCACTAAGCGGGACAGTGAAAATACCTAGTTCAGCGCAAGAAATCAATTATCCTGTTGGATATTATTGCTTATAGGGTCTTAGATAAGTTTTAAGTGTTTGTATTTAATGAAAAAATAGTTTTATAAAGCAAATATTAATTTCGTTAATTAATACCCATTGTAGGTTAATAGGTTGTGAATATTAGTTGGTATCACAACCTTTCTTTGTGTGGAAATGTAATAAAAACACTTGTTTACGAATAAATATACATGATTGTTGAGTAAAGTTTCATTTACGTGCGTTTAAGCGTTTCTCAAGTACCTAAGGGACTCAGGTCAAGGATATACAGATTTATATGACTGTAATAACTCGTAAAAGTAAATATTGGAAATATTCGTGATAGACTTACGACATTTATGAAATGATAAGAACTAAATAAATATGCTAATTAAGTCTTCAACAGAGTCTTGGGCAATTAAGTTTGCTCAATTTGTCGATAGGTTAGGTACGCCAAAAGCGCTGGTATTATTTGTTTCTTTGACTCTGATTTTCAGTATCGCTGGGTCTTATGTCGTTCGCATTGCTTTTGGTAGTGATATTCATAGAGATGATTTGATTACGGCAATTGCTCTAACCTTGCTTGGCGCTCCCGTATTACTCTATTTTTTCAGTAAGCTAATAAAGCAGTTAGAGCACTCTCGAATAAACTTAGAAGAAGCAGTCAGTCAACTCGAGCGTTTGCGCCGTCACGATGTTATCTTAAATCGTGAGCTTCAAAATAATATCCGTCAATTAAACTATGAAATTGAGCAACGAAAACACGCACAAACCGAGCGTGAGGCGATGTTTGCTAAACTAGAGCTCGAAATTAAACAGAAATCTGAACAAGAAATAGAAGCGAGGCGATTATCCACATTAACCCGTTCTATTATTGACGCGTCTCCTGATCTCATTTATTACCGAAACGAAGCCGGTCAGTTTGAAGGTTGTAACAAGGTCGCTGAAGCTCTAACCGGCAAAACGCAAGAAGAACTAATGGGGTTAACGCCGTACCAAGTATATGATGAGGAACTTGCTAGGCAGGTAGCAGCATCTGATCAAGAGGTTTTGGAAAATAATTCTCCTATCACTGAGGAGTTATGGCTCAGATTTGCCGATGGCAAAAAACGTTATTTTGAAATGCGAAAAGTTCCATTCTTTGACAGCGAAGGAAAACGCTTAGGTCTGCTAGCTTTTGGTAGAGATATGACGGAGCGAAAACAATCTCAGCTTGCTATAGAGCAAGCCAGTAAAGATAAAACCAAATTCATCGCCACAATCTCACATGAACTGCGGACCCCTCTCAATGGCATAGTCGGTTTATCTAGAATGCTTCGAGACACAAAGTTAAATCCAGAGCAATTTGATTGGGTTAGTACGATTTATGCCAGTGCAATAACGTTAGGAAATATATTCAACGATATTATAGACCTTGATAAATTGGATAGAGGTAAGGTGGAAATACAATATAAAACTGTAAATACCACCAATTTTATCAATGAACTTGCCAGTATTATTAAGTTGTTAGCCGCGGATAAGAACTTGGCGTTTAATTGGTCTATTATTGACCCTGTTCCAGTCGCCTTTGAAGCGGATGGCACAAGACTTAGACAGGTTCTATGGAACATCTTATTTAATGCCGTTAAATTCACCCAAAGTGGTTCAGTAGCTTTGACGATGTCAGCGAAAATGCAGTCAGATAAAATGGCTGAAATTACATTTACAGTTCAAGATACTGGAATAGGGATCGCAAAAGACCAACTCGATAAAATTTTTGCTATGTATTATCAAGTACAACGAGAGGATTTCCAATCAGCAACCGGCACCGGCATTGGTCTTGCTATTTGCAAACAAATGGTCGACAAAATGAAAGGCTCCATTAGAGTCAATAGCGAGTTAAACAAAGGCACTTGTTTTGAAATCAATCTGCCAGTTTCCATCGCAGATGTTAGACCTGAAGTTGAAGAGTTGAGAGTCTCGGGTTTAAATATCTTACTGGTAGAAGATATTGAATTGAATGTTATGGTCGCCAAAGCACTGCTAGAAAAGCTTGGTCAGCAAGTGTCTGTCGCTATGACTGGTCAAGAGGCCATAGATATGGTTCGAGAAACTACCTTTGATTTAATTTTGCTCGACATTCAATTGCCCGATATGACAGGGTTTGATGTTGCTCAAACATTGCTAGAAGAAGACCTTGTTCTGCGCACTCCAATGGTGGCATTAACGGCTAATGTCATTAAAACTCGCGATGAGTATCTGCAAAATGGCTTGGATGATGTGATTGCCAAACCTGTTAAGAAAAGCCGGATTATTCAAGTCTTTAATGAACTGTTTGCGACTGATTTAGCCGAAGATGTTCCGCTTGTGGGCAATAACAATTCTGGGGTAACTATTGAACAAGAAACAGAAGCTGTATTGGACACAGAGTTACTCAATATGCTCATTGATACTATTGGGGAAGGGATGATTGAGGCCAGTCTGGCCGTTTTCAATGATAAGATCCCTGAATATATGGAGCTTCTCAATGTTGCTTTAGCCGCAAATGACAAAGAGGAAGTATGCTCCCAAGCTCACAAGATAAAGGGGGCTGCAGGTTCTGTTGGCTTGTCTCGTGTGCAAAGTACGGCAAACAGCATTCAACAAGGAGACCATCCCGCTTGGTGGGAAAATGTTTATGAGTGGGTGGAACAATTACAATTAGCTATCGAACAAGATGTACCATTTCTGCAAAACTGGCTGAATCAACATCAAATGGACGATTAACCAATATTAAATCGTGCTTCTATGATGACAATTTTGCCTTCTTATTAAAATCTGTACTAAGTAGAGCCACTATTGTTTTCATAAAAGAAAGATGGTGGCGGTACCAAGGAATGCGAAAATTCCAACAACGTCCGTTATTGTGGTTAAAATGACGCTACCAGCCAAAGCAGGGTCTATTTTCAATTTCTTCATAATGATTGGCAGTATAGCTCCTGCTAACCCTGCTGCAATCATATTTACCATCATAGCGAAGGCAATCACCCCTCCTAGAACGTAATCTTGCTTCCATAATGCGATAACAGTCGCTATAAGTGTGGCCCAAATCAGGCCATTGAAGAAGCCAATGGCAAGCTCCTTTCTGACTAACCATAATGAGTTCATAGCGGTGACATGGCCAAGAGCCATTCCTCGAATAACCAATGTAAGAGTTTGATTTCCCGCAACGCCACCCATACTTGGCACTATGGTGTTGAGTATGGCTAATACAGCTAATTGACTTAAAGTAGATTCAAATAAATCGCTTACAGCTGCGGCTAGTAAAGCGGTTACTAGATTGACGCCTAGCCAAATAGAGCGTCTTTTTGTGGATTGTCCCACCGGGGCAAAAGTGTCCTCTTCATCATCTAGTCCAGCCATACTCATCATTGAGTGTTCTGCGTCTTCTCTGATAATATCTACCACGTCATCAATAGTAATTCGCCCAACCAGTTTGCCTTCCGAATCAACCACAGGTGCCGATATCCAGTCATAACGTTCAAACATTTTAGCCACGTGGCTGTCGTCCATATCGACAGTAAGTGATTCAGGCTCGTCATCCATGATGTCATCAACTGAAACATCAGGATTAGAGGTAATGAGTCTTGATAAGGAAAGGGTTCCAATTAAAAAATCTTGGCGATTGACGACGTAAAGTGTGTCAGTATTCTCTGGCAACTCGGTGCGCAGCCTTAAATACCTAAGAACAACGTCCACATTAACATCTTGCCTTACCGTAATGGTATCCGTATTCATTATGAAACCAGCGGTATCCTCACCATAAGAAAGCGCTTTTTCGGCTCGATGTCTGTCCTGCTCGTCCATTGATTTGAGGATGCTAGTTAAAACTTCCTCTGGCAATGTGCTTAGTGTTTCCGCTAAGTCATCAGTGTCCATATCTTCGAGTGCATCGACTACACTGGCAGGCATCATTTTGGAAATAATGCCGTTTCTGACGTCTTCCGACAATTCTTCTAACACGTCACCGTGAAAGTCTGCGTCAAGCATTTGCCAAAGTTCATCTCTGGTCTTAGTGGGTGATGACTCAAGCAGAAGTGCGACGTCACCGGCGGGGATGTCCAGTAATAGCTTTCTAACACGGACGAATGCGCCCGCTGTCAACGATGCGTTTATAGAAGTTAATCGAGCTTGAGTATCTGATTGTTCGATCGTATCTGACACGTTGTATTTACCTTCCTGAGTTTCATCGCTAATTTTTGCTATTCGCCTTCATCGAAGCGATTCACTATCAGTTGCTCAACCGAACTAAGGGCTTCCACTGCGTCTTGGCCGGTGCAGGTTATCTCTACTTGTTTGCCGCGGCTACTTTCGAGCATTAAAAGCGCTAAAACACTATTTGCAAGCGCAGTTTGGTCTCCTTGCCGAAGTTCAATTGTACAATTGAATGAGTTAGCTAACTTTACAAGTTTTGTTGCTGCTCGTGCATGCAAACCTAATTTGTTTATGATAGTGACATTTTTTGACACTTTCATGTTCACAAGCCTCTTATAGAAAAATAAAACAAAAGATCAGCTCTTTTTAGAGCGTTGAATAGTTAATTTAACATCTTTATGTATTGCTGGACTGCTCCAGTTTCAGTTTACTAAGTTCACGATGTTTTACTTGCACGTTTTGGTGGCTTGCCCTAAATGCATCTGAAAGTGATTGAGCCACAAAAACCGAGCGGTGTTTGCCTCCGGTGCATCCAATCGCGATGGTGACATAAGAGCGATTGTTTCTTTCAAGATGGGGTAACCAAGTGACCAATAAATTTTGAATTTGCCAAATAAGTTTCATTACTAATGGTTGAGATGACAGAAATAACTCAACAGGGTCATCTAAGCCAGTATATGGGCGCAATTCGGGCTCCCAGTGTGGGTTTGGTAAAAATCTAACATCAAATACGTAATCTGCGTCTTTAGGTAAACCATACTTAAACCCAAAGGATTCAAAAATCAATACGAGATCAGTGGTTTTCTTACCAAGGACTTTCTCTCTCACTGACTCGGCGAGATCATGAACAGATAAGGTATCTGTATTGATGTGCAAGTCTGCTTTTTCTGAAACAGGTACAAGTATTTCCCTTTCTTGAGCAATCGCGTCAACCAATGAGTGATTCCTTTTAAATAAAGGATGAAGACGTCTAGTCTCTGAATATCTTTTGACCAAGACATCATCAGAGGCGTCTAAGAAAATAATGGTTGTTTCCCAGAATTCGGGAAGGTACTCAAGTAGGTCGCTTATTTCATTTTCTGTATCAGGCATGTTTCTAACATCAATGCTAACCGCTACTAACTCATGTTGTTCCACGACTGTATGGGTGAGGGTGGGTAACAGAGATACTGGGATATTATCGACGCAATAATATCCTAAATCTTCTAAAGCTTTTAAGGCTATTGATTTACCCGATCCCGATCGGCCACTTATTATTATGAGTTTCATAACGCACCCATCCTTCGTGTGCTGTTAGCATTAAACAATCTGCCATTATACTTTACATCGAATTGTGCCTAACTGATAGTCTAACGAGTTATATGTTTGCTTTTTTGTTTCACTTTCATTGGTGAAAGTAGAGTTTTGTATAAGATTTGTTTTAAAGGAGAGAATACTTCAACTATATGACGCCCTTAAATGGATAATTATTTGCTATATTCAGAGTATGTTGTTGTTAATAACGCGTAAAACTATTGAAAGTAATAAATATGAAAATTATGAAAGCAGTGCAGAATTAATGAGGCCTGCTAGGCGAGTGCTGCGACAATTTCATTCTTGTTATTTGCGTTTCTGATTGCTTTAACAGTCTCTTTATCACTTAATTTACGAGCAATGCCTGATAATGCCTGTATGTGCTTATCGGTTTGTTCTTCAGGTACGAGTATTGCAAAAAATATATCAACAGGTTGGCTGTCAATAGCATCAAATTCAATAGGGCAATCTGAAGTAACAATAATTGCTATCATGTTCGTTAGGCCTTGAATTTTTCCATGTGGGATGGCAATGCCGTGCCCGATACCAGTACTGCCCATTCTTTCTCTCCCCAAAAGGCTAGTGAGTACTTCTCCTTGGTCTAACTCAGGGGATTGCTCTACTGCGATTTCAGAAATAATTTCAAAAATGCGTTTTTTGCTTTGGCACTTGACCGAACACTGTGTTCGATCAAGTGAGATGATATCGTTAATTATCATGGGAATATTTAGTGATGGCGCTGCATTTTTTCTTTATGCTTTATGACTTGTCTATCTAGTTTATCAATTAGACCGTCAATGGCAGCATACATGTCGGTATGTTCAGAGTTGGCAAAGATTTCACCACCATTTACATGTAATGTGGCTTCTGCTTTTTGAGTTAATTTTTCTATATTGAGGATAACATGAACGTTGTTTATGTGATCAAAATGTCGCTCTAACTTTTCAAATTTAGTGTCGACATAATTGCGCAAAGCATCTGTGATTTCTACATGATGACCGGTAAGGTTTATTTGCATAATATTGGTCCTCTTTTGCTTGATTAAACAAGACTTTTTCGTTGATTAGAAGGTGGGATGTGAAGTGACTCCCGGTATTTTGCAATTGTTCGTCGAGCAACTTTAATTCCTTGCTCAGCAAGCAATTGCGCAATTTTACTGTCGCTTAATGGCTTATTAGACGGTTCTTCGGCTACTAATTTTTTGATAAAAGCGCGTATGGCAGTAGACGAGCAATTTTCACCTGAATCTGTCGAAACGTGTGACGAAAAGAAATATTTTAATTCAAATATACCTCGGGGGGTATGCATGTATTTTTGCGTGGTCACTCTTGAGATTGTTGACTCATGCATATCCACCATTTCCGCAACATCATTGAGTACCATGGGTTGCATTTTTTCTGGGCCTTTCTCGAAAAACTCTCGTTGTTTTGAGACTATGCAGTGTGACACCTTAAGTAACGTTTCGTTTCTGCTTTCTAGACTTTTTATAAACCACCTTGCTTCTTGCAAGTGTGTCTTAATGTATTGTGAGTCGGATGGATTACTTGCCGTTTTTGAAAGTTTTGCATAAGTTTCATTAACCGTAAGAGCGGGTAATGCCTCGTTGTTCAACTCGACTGTCCACACCCCCTTTTTTTTGTATACATTTACATCAGGGACGACATATTCAGGCTCACCAGATGCAATTGCGCTTCCTGGCCTTGGGTTCAAGCTTTGTAACAAGCGCATAACTTCTCGTAATTGATCCTCTTTCAATCGAGTTTTGCGCATCAAAGTTCTATAGTCTTTGCTGCTTAAGAGGTCTGAATATTCCTCAATGATAGTTCGTGCTTGAGCTAACCACGGGGTGTCCTGACTAAACTGTTGTAGTTGAACAAGCAAACACTCTTTTACAGATCTTGATCCTGAGCCGAGAGGGTCGAAGCGTTGAACTCGCTTCAAAACGCATTCTACCTCGTCTAATTCAATCTCAGGGTTATCAAGGCTTTCTAATATCTCTTCACAAGTAGCTTTAAGATAACCCGATTCATCTATAGAGTCCACAATCGCAATCGCGATCGACCTGTCAATATCACTAAAGTGGGTTAATTCAACCTGCCACATTAAGTGGTCTTGTATATTTTCGGTTGTTTGACCTTGAAATACATAGTCATCATCTATCGCAGCGCCAGACATTTTCACAGGCGCCGATGTTGACCCTAAATATTCGTCCCATGAATTGTCTAATGGCAAATCGTCAGGCAATTCTCTATTTTCTAAAGCATCATGTGAATCTAGGCTATCGGCTTGACTTGGTTCGCTCTCATCTCCGGACGAATTGACATTCTGGTCGCTCTCATTTCGCGCGTCGAATGTTTCTTGATCTGATGATTCATTGTTTGAGGAGTCGTCACTCTCGACAGATTCTAAAAGAGGATTAGATTCTAGAGCTTCTTGTATTTCTTGCTGTAAATCCAACGTCGACAACTGCAACAACTTAATGGCTTGCTGCAGTTGTGGCGTCATAGTCAATTGCTGACTAAATTTAAGCTGTAACGATGGTTTCATTTATTTTTCTTAGTGCCTTTAGCTATTTCGCTAGTTGTGCCAAATTAAACTGGGTTTATTTTTTTAAGAATATCGTAGTCCCTTATGTATAATATACTCCTATAAAACAAATTGTTCACCTAAATATACGTCTCTCACGGTTTGATTACTTAAAACCTCTTGGGCGTTTCCTTGCGCAATCAGTTCTCCATGGCTAACAATGAAAGCAGTTTCACAAACATCTAAGGTTTCCTTGACGTTGTGATCAGTAATCAACACGCCAATTCCACGTTCTTTTAATTGATATATAATCTTCTTTATATCATTTACAGATATTGGATCAACACCTGCGAAAGGCTCGTCCAATAAAATAAATTTTGGATTTGCTGCTAAAGCTCGAGCAATTTCAACTCTTCTTCTTTCACCGCCAGACAAACTCATACCTAAGCTATTTCTTATGTGATTTATATTGAAATCGTCTAAAAGCTCATCGGCTAATCGCTCACGTTGTTCTGTAGATAAATCTTTCCTCGTTTGTAAAATAGCCATGAGGTTTTCATAGACATTAAGTTTTCGGAATATACTGGCTTCTTGAGGCAAATACCCAATCCCTTGACGTGCTCTTTCGTGCATAGGTTGATAGCTAAGGTTTATTTGATCGATGCATATGCTACCTTTATCCAAAGGAACTAAACCTACAATCATATAAAAAGTGGTGGTTTTGCCAGCTCCATTTGGACCAAGTAAACCGACGATTTGCCCTGTTGATACTTGAATGCTGACATTTCGTACTACCTGACGTGATTTGTAAGACTTTGCCAAATTTTCAGCAATTAGCGTGCTTGGCACAATATACATTCCTTATTTGGCTTAACCGACTTCGGCTATTGAGGTTTATCTTCATTTAATAATGGCTCATTTTTGTTTGCTTCTTTTAACGCGCCTGGACTCAAGACCGTAGTAACTGAAGCCTCACTATTTGAATCTGTAGATGCCATAATCTGCTCTTTATTCATATCAAATGCAATAAAATCTCCGCTTACTTGAACATCGTTTTGAATAATGGCGCATTACCTCGCAGTGAAATTGTTAGGGACTCCACGGTATATATGATTTTATTTGCGCTTGCAAAGACCATTGAACCATCTTCTAGGCGTTGGCTATAACTTGCAGGGCTTCCCGATGCTGAAATGATCTCTTTGCCTTGACCTGCTGCTGCATTTGCTTCAACTCTCTCAGCCAATATTTCAAGGCTACCTTGTCGTATGACCACATTTTCAATAAATATCGAAGTTTTTTTCTTACCGTCTAGAGACTGTTGTTTTGAAGTAGCTGTGACCGGCAGTCTGAAATCTGTAGCTATAGTACTCGTATCCGCGGGGTTTTCATTTACATTTGGAGTTTGACTGTTATTTTGCAAAAAAGCATACGACTTTACACAGAACAAAATGATGAGAGTAAGTAATGCTCCTCGACTAAACTGGTATACACGTTTGATTATCATTACTGCACCTTACTGTTCTTCAAGTTGAGGAGTGAACTCCGTTTGAACATGCTCTTTAAGTTCATATTCCTGTGTGACTAAATTTCCTAACAAACCCACGCTTCTTACTGCGTAATTAAGCCCGCTTATAGTAACAATTTGGTCAGAGCGCAAAATTTTATCTTGTAAATCTATTTCTATGTATTCCGTTGTAATTTCTTTTACATACTCTTGCGTACGTAAGTTACGAATTCGCACATTGGTTTCTAGTTGTATGCGGTCGTTTTCGTACAATGTTCCTTCTTTCGCAGTAACCTGCCATGGTTCACCTTCATCAAGAAATAGTGTGTAGACTGGATTTTGAAATAGGGTGAAACCAAGCGCTTGATAATGCTCCATCCTATCGGCTACGACCTGATGACTCAATGTTCCGTCCTTGTTAAAAAATCGACTGTTCAAATTGATCGCTTGGTAGTTTGGCACCAATTCTATATCACCTTCCACTGTATTTTGGTCTTGTTGTTCATCAAAAAAAATAGAAACGTATAGCAGCACTACCGCTGTAAAAATGATGGCTATACTCCATCCAATGCGGTTCATGTACTCGCACCATGGATATCACCTAATTTGCCTTTTGCTTGTAAAAACAAATCGCAGATCTCTCTTACTGCGCCCTTTCCACCACCAAGTGAAGTGATGTAATCCGCATGGTTTATTACGAACGGATGAGCATCTTTTACTGCAAATTTAATAGAACTTAAACTAAACATTTCTAGGTCTGGCATATCGTCGCCCACACTCGCCACTTGACTTTGATTATATCCAGTAATTCTCAATAACTCCATTAAGGCTTTATATTTATCTTCTCGTCCCTGCAGCAAGTGTTTGACATTTAAACTGCGCATTCGCTGCTCAACAATAGTTGATTTACGGCCGGTAATGACCGCTACCGTAATTCCGGCTTTTGCCAATGCCTTCACACCATAGCCATCTTTTGTGTTAAAGGCTTTTAATTCTTCTGAGTTATTACCCATGTAGATATTCCCATCACTAAATACCCCATCAACATCAAACGCTACCAACTTAATTTTTTTACATTGCTCAAACAGTTCAGCGCTTACGTCTTGATACAAGGTCTTCACCATTTTTTGCTCCACTTATACAACGCCAGCTTTTAATAACATGTACATATTCAACGCACCTATAGGGCTCCCCTCTGTATTGAGGACAAATAAAGCGGTGATTTTGTTGTTTTGCATTATATTTAAAGCATCTACAGCAAGTGCTTCTGAAGTGACGCTTACTCCGCCTTGGGTCATAACATCTGTAATTGAGGTTGTATGGATGTCTATTCTTTTGTCTAGTGCCCTGCGTAGGTCTCCATCCGTAAAAATGCCAATAAGTTTGCCATCGGCATCTACAATGCCGGTTACACCGAGTCCTTTAGATGAAATTTCTAAGAGTGCTTCTTCTATATTAGCATTTGAATCTACGATTGGTATGTTGTCATTTTCATGCATGATGTCTGCAACGGTCAATAAAAGTCTTCTACCTAGGGCGCCACCTGGATGTGAAAATGCAAAGTCTTGAGCTGTGAATCCTTTCGCCTCTAATAATGCGATTGCTAATGCATCACCTAATACTAACGTTGCCGTTGTAGTTGTTGTTGGCGCAAGTCCAAGCGAGCAGGCTTCTTTATCAACATTTAATAATAGCGTAACGTCTGCAAATTTGGACAAGCTATTATTCGGTTTGTTGCAAATCGCGATGATAGGTACCCGAATTCGCTTGATTGAGGGCAATAGACCAATCAATTCTGAGGTTTCACCGCTATTTGAGATTGCGATTACAATATCGTCGCTGCCTAACATTCCAAAGTCGCCGTGATTGGCTTCACCTGGATGCATGAAAAACGACGGTGTTCCCGTGCTAGCGAGTGTAGCAGCAATTTTATTTCCAATATGTCCAGACTTTCCCATGCCTGAAACTACCACCTTGCCCTTGCAATTAATCAATAAGTCGCATGCACTTAAGAAAGTATCGTCAAGGCTTTTTGACAGTGATTTTAGTGCATCTATTTGATTTTCAAAAGTCCGCCTCGCGGAATGCAAAAAACTCATAAAGTTCCTAAGTTTAGATTATATTTTTCTGGTTTAGAGTACACCTTTTTGCGTTATTAAAGCTATGAGAATAAAACGTATTGATATCCTAAAAATATAGCTAAAAACGTAGTGGCTTCAAATCTATTTATGCGTCTTGTTCCTCGCAGATTAAAACAAAAGACAAACAACAAAATCGACAAGCCAAGCATAACCAATGAGTCCCGGGTAGACGCGTCGCCATCTATAAAGCCAGGGGAAATTAGGCCTGGCATGGCCAGTACTGCAAGTAAATTGAAGATGTTGGAACCAATTATATTACCTAAAGCAAGGTCATCTTCGCCCTTCATAACTCCTGCTACACTTGCTGCTAATTCAGGTAAGCTAGTTCCTATCGCAATAATAGTTAGACCTATCACCAGCTCACTAATGCCAAAAAATCTTGCAATAAAGACAGCTGATTCAACTAAGAAATGAGCGCTCAAGGGCAGTAAAATAAGTCCCACAACAATCCAAAAAATCGCCGCGCCGTTTGTTACATCTTTCGGTACTTCTGTCTCTGTCTCTGCAATTAACGGATCATTTTTATCGACTGTGAAAGAAAGCAAAGCCATTCCCGCTATTACCAACACAAATAATGTGATCAATACGATCCCTTCAATGAAACTGAGTTCGTTATCAGCTAAAAAATATACCCCGATTAAAGTGATGATTAACATCACGGGTAATTCTCTTTTCAATGTTGTGGAAGACACCAAGATTGGTTTAATTACGGCTGTAATGCCAAGGACTAATGCAATATTGGTAATGTTTGAGCCAAGTGCGTTTCCAACAGCAGTATCCGGACTGCCGTTAATTGAAGCAGTTGCGGCCACCATAATTTCAGGTGCAGAAGACCCCATTGCAACGATAGTTAGGCCTATCATCATGGGCGCGATACCGAAATTTTTTGCCAGTGCAGAGGCCCCATACACAAATCTGTCTGCACTCCAACTCAACACTATTAAACCTGTAATAAAAATTACAATATTAATTATCACGTAATTTATCTTCTTGTTTTAAGGACTGTTCATTCATAAATTGTATCTATTTAATGCGTGAAAATCACATTTTTTAGCTAAAAATTGTGATAAACCTGAACTTTAAATACACGACAGACCAAAAGTAATACGAAAGAAGCAACGCCAGTTATAGTTTCAAGTGTATTGGTTTTATTCATATTGTGAATATTTGTCTGTGCGATTAATGTTTTGTTACGTTTATTTACACTCTTCATGGCGCTGAAATAGTATAATATAGCGGTTATGTGTGAATTTTGGTGGATGAAAGTATGATTTTTAGCCGCTAGACAAGAAATGGAACTCAATAGGGCATTTTTGTCTCTTATATTTATAATATACGCGAGTAAATTAAGAGAAGAGCGCCCATGCTTTATGGTATACTGCGACTTGTTGTGCAATCGCGGGTTTTTAACCTTTTGCTGAAATTTTTTTAATGATCAGCTTGTCTGCATAAAATGTAATTATTAACTAACGTAAATAATGGAAAGATAAAGGCTAATGGGCGAAACCGTTGTTAACATTCAAAATATGCAGTTTACCCGTGGAGAGCGTGTTATATATGAAAATATCTCCCTTTCTGTTAAAAAGGGCGGAATAACGGCGATTATGGGGCCCAGTGGTATTGGCAAAACAACATTGTTGAAACTCATTGGGGGACAGCTTACCCCAGATTCTGGTGAAGTGCTTTTTAACAATCAAAATGTGCATAAATTATCGCGGAGCAAATTATACGAGATGCGCCGAAAAATGAGCATGTTATTTCAAAGCGGCGCTTTGTTTACTAACATGAGTGTTTTTGACAATGTCGCGTTTCCCCTCAGAGAGCACACTCAACTAAATGAATCAATTATTTCTACTATTGTTAAGCTTAAGCTAGAAGCCGTCGGCTTAAGAGGAGCAGCTTCTCTGATGCCAAGCGAATTGTCTGGCGGCATGGCTAGAAGAGCGGCATTGGCCAGAGCAATAGCTCTTGACCCCGATTTAATCATGTACGATGAGCCCTTTGCTGGACAAGATCCTATTTCGATGGGAGTACTTGTTAAATTAATTAAAACATTAAATAAAGCACTGAACTTAACCTCAATTGTCGTAACTCACGACGTTAAAGAAGTGCTAGAGATTGCTGATTATGCCTACATCTTAGCAAATAAGAGAATTATAGGAGAAGGGACTCCGGCACAAATTAGAGACTCAGAATCAGATTTAGTACAGCAATTTTTAAACGGAACTGCAGATGGCCCTGTGCCATTTCACTACAGTAAAACAAGTTTAAAAGACGAATTAATGGCGGTCAGTAAATGACACAAGTAGCTAATTATCTAGCCAATATCGGTAAAGCGACTATTTTAAAGATCGCGGCTGTCGGTCAAGCGTCGTTAATGTTATTTGGCGCCTTGTTTGCTTTGCCATTGTTGAAAAACGTGCGCTTAACTATCCTGCAGATTTATGTGGTAGGTGTTCAGTCACTCTTGATAATTATGGTGTCAGGATTATTTATTGGGATGGTTATGGCACTCCAGGGCTATACTATTTTAGTTAATTATGGAGCTGAGGGTAGCTTAGGGCCAATGGTTGCATTGTCGATATTGCGCGAGTTAGGCCCTGTGGTTACTGCGTTACTGTTTGCAGGTCGAGCAGGCTCGGCACTCACCGCTGAAATTGGTTTAATGAAGGCTACTGAACAATTAAGTAGCTTAGAAATGATGGCAGTCGACCCTCTTCGGCGTGTTGTTGCACCGAGATTTTGGGCAGGTGTCATCAGCATGCCAATGTTGGCAATAATTTTTTCAGCCATTGGCATACTAGGCGGTCACCTCGTGGGTGTTGATTGGCTAGGTGTGGATTCTGGTAGTTATTGGTCCATCATGCAGGCAACAGTAGAGTGGGAGCAGGATGTCGTTAATGGCGTGATAAAGAGTTTTGTCTTTGCTTTAGTTGTGGTTTGGATTGCGCTATACAAGGGCTACTCTTGCATTCCAACTTCAGAAGGAATCAGCCAAGCTACTACACAAACCGTTGTGTATTCATCCTTAGCTATTTTAGGGCTAGACTTTATTTTAACCGCATTAATGTTTGGTATTAATTAGGACAATAGATGACAAATAGAAAAGCAGAAATTTTAGTTGGTTTTTTTGTTGCATTAGCCATAGCTGCTACCTTGCTGCTTGCTCTGAAGGTTGCAAACCAAGGAATGTCAGGAAGCGGGGAAACCTACAAGCTTACTGCAAGATTTGATAACATTGGTGGTTTAAAAGAGCGCTCGTCAGTAAAAGTTGGAGGAGTCGTTGTGGGAAGAGTTGAACGTATCTACCTAGATGAAACAGATTTAGTGCCTGTGGTAGAGCTGTCAATATCGGCCGAATATGCCAATACTTTTCCAGATACAAGCAGTTTATCTATTCTTACGTCAGGTTTGTTAGGTGAGCAATTTATAGGTTTGCAACCAGGTTTTATTTTTCCCGAAGACTTAGTGAGAATAGAGGAAGAAAAAGTGTGTGAGACTTCTAATTTAAAAGAATGCCCATATTTAACCGAGGGTGAAGAGGTATTTGATACAAAATCTGCCTTAGTGCTAGAAGATCTCATCGGTCAATTTTTGTTTAATCAAGGAAGCGAGTAATTGAAACGTTTAATGAAGACAAAATCTATTGCCACATTGGCAATATTAAGCAGCCTTTTAATTTCGGGACAGGCGAATGCTGTGGCAGCGCAGCAGCAAACCGACAGCTCGACTGTCTCTTTAATTGATAAAATCGATCAAAAAGATCCCCATTTTATGATACAGCAAGCTGCCTCAAGAGCATTTGATCGGATTAAGCTGGAACAGGATAACATTAAAAAAGACCCCGAAGTCTTGCGCTTAATCATGGAGCAAGAGTTGATGCCATATATCGATTATCGTTTTTCAGCTTTTAAAGTGTTAGGCAAATACGCAAGGTCGGTAAAAAAGAAAGAATTACTTGAATTCGTATCCGTCTTTAAAGAGTATTTAATAACAAGTTATGCTGTGGCGATGGGTTATTACGATGACCAAACAGTAGAGTTTGAACCCGCGTCGAATTATGAAAATGAAAAACACGCTACCATTAGAGCGGTTATCAAAGACGATTCTAGACCCGACATAAAAGTTGCGTTCAAAGTGCGTAAAGATGATCGGTCAGGAAATTGGCAAGCCTACGATATGGTCGCAGAGGGGATCAGCATGCTGTCAAGTAAGCAGTCTGAGTTTGAAAGCATTTTGAGAAGAGACGGTATTCAAAAAGTTATCGAGAACATGAGAGAGAGCATCAGAAAACCTATCGTGTTGCAAAAGAAAGACGATTCTCAAGCGTATAATCAATCGACCTATCAATCTGAATCACATGGATAACTTGAAACTAGAAGTTGTTAGTTCAGACGATGGCAAGGACAACCAAATAGTGGTCAAGGTTTTCGGTAGCCTGCTGCAAAGCACACTAATAAATGATTTTGTAGAGCATATCGACTCTGCTCAGAGGAAGCAGTTGTTTTCTGCAAACGAGGTGTGCGTCGACTTTTCAAACGTAGAACGGATAGATACCGCTGGGTTGGCATGGGTATTAAATATGCTCTCATCTTTTGTTCAACAACAAATCCAGCTATCGTTTAGAAATATTCCGGAACAACTGCTAAACTTAGCGTCTTTGAGCAATGCCAAAGAGCTTCTTACAGAGTATAGTAATCTTTAACTATCTTATGAGCTCTCAATAACATCAGTATGACAATTTATGGAAACCTCATGACTAACGAAGAAATTGCAGATTTACTTAAGTCAACATTACAAATTTCAGATGTGAAAGTTAAAAGTGAAGGAACTCATTATCAGATTATTGCGATAGATGATAAGTTTGATTCAATGAGTCGAGTAAAACGCCAACAAACAGTGTATCAACCACTTTCTGAATTAATCGCAGAAGGTACAATTCACGCAGTATCAATAAAGACATTTTCTTCCAAGCAATGGGAAAAAGAAAAATTGTTCAACTAGCGCACGCTAGTTGAATGCAATATTTTTCAGTCAAATTAGAGTTTGAGTGAAGGTTTCACTTACTCGTCTCGATAGTTTGTTGTACCCTTATGCCTTTGCAATAATGCAAAGATTTTTATCTCTTAAATTTATTAAGATCTACAGTTAGGATTTTAGTTTGGACAAACTGCGCATAAAAAAAAGCCCCCCTTTACAAGGCTCTGTCACTATTTCAGGAGCAAAAAATGCGGCTTTACCGGTATTAATATCTAGCTTGCTGGCAAGTGAGCCCTGTACTTTCAGCAATGTACCCAATCTAAGAGATATCAATACCACATTACTATTGCTGAAAGATCTTGGAGCAAAAATTAATCAGATTTCGGCGAACTCTGTGGAAGTAGACGCCAGTGAACTAAATAGCGTGAGAGCTTCATATGAATTGGTCCGAACAATGCGTGCTTCCATATTGGTATTGGGACCATTGTTGGCAAAATATGGTAAAGCAAATGTTTCCTTACCCGGAGGATGTGCAATTGGCGCTAGGCCGGTCAACCTCCATTTATCAGGGTTGGAAAAAATGGGAGCGATCGTGCATGTTGAAGAGGGCTATGTCAGGGCTTCTGTCAATGGTCGTCTACAAGGTGCTCGTATTTTTATGGATATGGTATCAGTAGGAGCGACAGAAAACCTAATCATGGCAGCCTCACTAGCTGACGGAGAGACCATTTTAGAAAACGCTGCCAGGGAGCCTGAAATAGTAGATTTGGCTAATTGTATTAATGCTATGGGCGGAAAAGTGGAAGGCGCTGGGACTGATAAAATTATCATACAAGGCGTTGAAAAATTGCATGGATGTCAGTACGATATTTTGCCTGATAGAATAGAAACTGGCACATTTTTAGTGGCCGCTGCGGCGACTAGAGGTAGCATCAAATGCTTAAAAGCGGCTCCTCATACCCTAGACGCGGTTATTAGCAAACTAGAGCAGGCTGGGGCACATATAGAAACAGGTCCAGATTGGATCAGCATTGATATGAAAGGGCAGGCGCCCACTGCCGTTAATCTTAAAACTTTACCTCATCCAGGGTTCCCGACCGACATGCAAGCTCAATTTGTAACGCTTAATGCAGTGGCAAAGGGAAGCGGAGTAATAACCGAAACTATATTTGAAAATCGGTTTATGCATGTACCAGAACTGCATAGAATGGGTGCGAAAATTGAACTGGAAGGAAATAACGCAGTTACCCAAGGTGGCTCACAACTCAAAGGTGCCCAGGTGATGGCAACAGATTTGAGAGCATCAGCTAGCCTAGTTATTGCAGGTTTACTGGCTCAAGGAGAGACTATCGTTGATAGGATCTATCATTTAGACAGAGGATATGAGTCTATTGAAACTAAACTCAGTGGGCTTGGCGCAAATATTGAGCGTATACGCGAAGATTAATCAACCATATCTTATAAGTGCTAGCTCCTTGCTAGCATTTGCAAATTCAATTCACCGACGGTTACCGTCATAGTGATTATTTCATCGTCGCGACTAACTACCAACTCTATTTGAGTGCCAGGAGCGGTTTCAGCAATTAAATCCAATGTTTTAGATACGTCTCTTACTTCGTGACCAGCGACAGAAAGCAGTAGATCATTCACTTTCAAGCCCGCCATGTGCGCAGGTCCGTTAGTCATAACGCTATTGACTAAGATTCCTCTGTTGTCAAATCCTTTTCCACTAAACCCTAGTTGCCCCCTTCGCACGGTCCCATTTTCTATGATTTCATCCATCACGCGTTTGGCCAAAGGATACGGCACAGCGAAGTTTACTCCATTGACGTCTTGGACTCTTCGAAAGTTATCAAGTGTTTTAAAATTGGCATTAGTGATCCCAACCAAATATCCGTTTGAGTCGACTAATGCTCCACCAGAATTTCCTGGGTTTAATACTGCATCAGTCTGCACGAAATCAAAGTAATTGGCTAATCCATTACTTCCGACTCGGCTTACGATACCAGCGGTAATTGTTTGGCCTAAATCCAATGGGTTTCCAATTGCCATGACCATGTCTCCAACGCGAAGATCTGGGTCATCGACCTGAGGAATTACTTGTAGGTTGTCCTCGTAAATCCGCAATACGGCAAGGTCGGTTATTTCGTCAAAACCCACTAACTGCGCAGGTAAAAAACGACTGTCTTGCATCGCGACATAAATGCTGTCAGCGTTTTTTATGACGTGATAACAAGTTAATAAATAACCGTCTTCCTTCATTATCACACCGGAGCCTAAATTGGTTCTTTCTATAGGGCGACTTCTGAACAATCTATTGGAGTTATCTAAACTGACGCTATATATGTTGACTACTGCAGGGGCACTGTTTGCCAACGCATCATAATAACTTACTCTAGGCGGTATAGTGGGAGTGCGGTCAAACCAGTTTATATTCAATCCAGCACCTTGTCTGAATTCAGGGAAGAACAGCAGTAGCATGCCTGCAACTACTACACCCAAAATAATTGGTTTAAGAATAGCGATAATAAATCGCGTAAAAACTGACATCTACCGCGTGTTCCTAATTTGTTGAAATTACAATAACTAAAGAATAGCAAATGATAACAAATAAACCTAGTGTTGGAGGCATTGCAGCGCACTAGGTCTGTGTATCTACATCTAAATAATAGACGGGCGGATAATGATTAAGGACCCTACAAAAATGCGGGAGCAAAACATTGCTCCCGAAACTCGTTTAATTAAATAATACTTACCAATTAACCTTATTATTTTAACGTATTACAATGAATAAGTTGGAATTACCACGCTGCACATTTAACGCAATAACGTCTTTATTATCGTTTATTCTGTCAGTGAGTTCTTTTAAGTTATCGATTCTTTTTCTATTTACACCGACAATAATATCGTCTTGTCTCAAACCGATTCGAGCCGCAGGGGAACGAGCTTCGACAGAACTAACAACTACTGCGTTTTGGCCATCTCTATCTTCGCCATTACTCAGTTCAGCCCCTTCTAAAGCTGGGTGTATTTCTTTGGCTTCGGCTTGCTGTGGCCCTGCTGCATCTAGCGTTACTTTAACCACTTGCTCCTCACCGGAACGAATAATGGTTAGGTTCACCTCGGCACCAGCACCAGCACTTGCTATTTTAGCTCGCAATTCGTTGAAGCCAGACAACTCATTACCGTTAATTTTGGTAATAATATCGCCTGCTTGCAGACCTGCTTTTTCGGCAGCCGTATCTGGCGCTACTTCGTTAACGAATGCACCGATATTTACTTCAGAATTAAAGGCTTCGGCCAAAGCTTCATCCACGTCTCCACCTGTGATCCCAAGTAATCCTCGTCTTACTTCACCAAATTCAATTATTTGGTCAACTAAGCTCTTCATCATGTTACTTGGAATCGCAAAGCCTATTCCTACATTTCCGCCGTTTGGTCCATAGATAGCGGTGTTAATACCGACTAATTCGCCTTTTAAACTCACCAAAGCTCCACCTGAGTTACCACGGTTTATCGCCGCATCTGTTTGGATATAATCTTCGTAACCACCAATATTTAGCCCTGACCGGCCCAAAGCACTCACGATGCCTGATGTCACTGTTTGATTTAAACCAAATGGGTTGCCAATTGCAACGACGAAGTCACCCACTCTTAGTTTATCAGAGTTGGCCAGTTTAACGTCAGTCAAGCCGTCGGCGTCTATTTTTAGCAGGGCCACATCGCTTTGAGCATCTGCACCAAGTTTTTCTGCTATCAATTCTCTTCCATCGGTTAGCTTGACCAGTATTTCATCGGCATTATCCACAACGTGATTATTGGTTACAACGTAACCCTTGTCTGCGTCTATGATGACACCCGAACCAAGCCCTCTAAAAGGTCTCTCTTGAACCTGTTCGTTAGGAGCTCCGAAAAAATACCTAAACATCTCAGGCACTTGCTGCCTTGATGTTTGCGTGCCTTTCACAGCAATACTGACTACTGCTGGAGTGGTCTCTTCTAGCATGGGCGCTAGACTTGGAATTTCATTTTTTGAAAAGAATGGAATACCGGCAGAGGCTGATGCTGATAACGCAACAAAGAATATAGCTGATATTACACCTATTATAGCTTTACGAATTGTTTGACTCATGTAGCTTAATACTCCTAAATGTTAGCACCCTTTAAAGACCTATATTTAGGGTCAATGGTTCATATCTCAAGCTAATTCTTAGTATTTTCTATCTTATCAACTTCTTGGCCTAGGCTTGAGCCGACAAATACTCCCGATCCAGTGTTAGCAAAATCTCTCGGTTGATCGTCTGTATTGCTGGTATGTTTTGATTTATCATTTCTTATATCAGTGTTACGTAAAAAAACGGTTGCATGTTCACCAAAAAATGAATCATTGTTATTAGCCGTTGGAGAATCTTCTAAACTTTGCTCAAAGTAATCGATATGATCTAACATATGAGCAACATCCTTTTTAATTTGTTCCAGCCCTGAGCGACTAATATGCACATGATTTTTTGCTTTTTCTGCGAGCAGGGCTTTGAGTTCGGCTTCCGTATTTTTGCTCGAATTTGCCTTGGATTTCATCGTGTTATTCATCCAAAAAAAGCACACCCCGGCGCCGATGATAAAGCCAACTAATATTCCAAGTAATAATGTTTCCGTATTCATAATTAACCCTTCACTAAAATTACATCTTGTGATCTTTTACCATAGTCTAAATAGTTGCAAGCAGTAATGTAAGTTATTATTGGACAATTATTTAAATTTTTACGCAGTCTGACAATTTATAACGCATCTGTTGATATTTTCTGCCGAAATAATGCAGAAAAGAGTCCCACGGGTGGGTATAATCTTCGTTACATAACGTTTTAAATTATAGGTTTTATGAATGACCCCTTGGGAAAAATACCAAGAAGACTTATCTCTAATAGATTTTCAGTACGATCCAGCTCAAGAGAATGCGGTCAAGGAGTTACAACGACTATATGATGAATTGACACAACCTAAGAAAAAGCGGACTTGGCGGGTTACCTTAAAATCTAAATTTGGGCGTAAAATAACCAAGCCTTCTATACAAGGGATTTACTTTTGGGGTGGAGTAGGCCGTGGGAAAACCTATCTTGTCGATACGTTTTATGATTGCCTACCCTTTGAAAATAAAATGCGCGTGCATTTCCACCGATTCATGCATCGTATTCATAAAGAGCTTAAACAGTTAAACAATCAACAGGACCCGTTAAAACTAATTGCTAAAAAAATAGCAAATGAGACTCAAATAATATGTTTCGACGAATTTTTTGTATCAGATATCACGGACGCAATGATCTTGGGCACTCTTATAGAGGCACTCTTTTCAGAAGGCATTGTGCTGGTTGCAACGTCAAATATTGCCCCGAATGGGCTGTATAAAAACGGTCTACAGCGAGCTCGTTTTCTCCCAGCTATCGAGCTTATCAATCAGCATACTCGGATAGTCAATGTCGACAGTGGCACAGATTACAGGCTCAGAACTCTAGAGCAGGCAGAAATTTATCACTTTCCTCTCGACAAACAAGCTCAAAAAAATCTTGATACCTATTTTGAGCAGTTGGTTTCGGAACATTACGAGACTAATACTTCTGTCGAGGTAGAGGGCCGGTCGATCAAAGCAATGAAAAAAGCCGAGTCTGTTATTATGTTTCAGTTTTTGGATTTGTGCGATGGTCCCAGATCCCAAACGGATTATATTGAACTGAGCAGAGAATATCAGACTGTCTTGTTAGCAAACGTGACTCAAATGAATGAAAGCAATGATGATATCGCTAGAAGATTTATTGCAATGATTGATGAATTCTATGAAAGAAGAGTTAAATTAATTATTTCTGCGCAGGTAGCTGCAGAGGAACTTTACACCACGGGGAGATTGAGTTTCGAATTCCAACGTTGTTTGAGTCGTTTACAAGAAATGCAGTCTAGGGAATATCTATCATTGCCTCACTTATCGTAAAAATCGGCCAAATCAAAATAATTTACTGAATTCATCGTGTATTAATAGCTCAATAAATATTACACTATTTACAACAAATTCGATGTTGATGTTTACTTTTCAAAAGTAGTAATGAAAAACTAACACGTCAGCAAAGTAGATGGTTATATTTCAAAAAAAAACAAACAAGAGTAACCTATGGGAAGAAAGTTTGAAGTAAGAAAAGTCGCGATGGCAAAAACTGCTGCCGCCAAAACAAAAGTCTATTCAAAGTACGGTAAAGAAATTTACGTAGTCGCCAAAAATGGGGGGACAGACCCTGATGCAAATTTGTCCCTAAGGCGATTGATTGAAAAAGCGAAAAAAGACCAAGTGCCTGCGCACGTTATTGAAAAAGCAATTGATAAAGCTGCTGGTGGCGCCGGAGAAGACTTTGCTCCTGCAAGGTACGAAGGCTTTGGTCCTGGCGGATGCATGGTTATTGTAGATTGTCTTACGGATAACGTAAATAGAACCATTACGGATGTTCGCAACTGCTTTACTAAAACCGATAGTAAATTAGGGGCGCAAAATTCAGCGGCATTCATGTTTGATCATTTGGCTATATTCTCTTTTAAAGGAGACAACGACGAACAAGTATTTGAAGCATTATTAGAAGCAGATGTAGACGTACATGATGTCGAGTTAGACGACGGTCATATTACTGTATTTGCGCCTCACACGGAATTTTTCAAAGCGAAAACGGTATTGTCTGAACAGTTCGATAGCTTAGAGTTTGATGTAGAAGAAATTAGTTGGGTACCACAAGATACTAAAGATATTAGCGAAGAAGATATGCCTATGTTTGAAAAATTTATGGACATGCTCAACGACTGCGAAGACGTTCAAAACGTCTATCACAATGCTAATGTTTAACTAATAAAGATATAAACTTATACAGTTAAGATTGGATGGTATATAATTGAGTTGAGTTGGCCAGACAATCGCTGCTCAACCGTTAAAAGTTGAGGGGAGGAAAGTCCGGGCTCCACAGGGTAAGGTGCCAGATAACGTCTGGGCGGTGTGAACCGACGACAAGTGCAGCAGAGAGGAAACCGCCTGTTTTTTGCAGGTAAGGGTGAAAGGGTGCGGTAAGAGCGCACCGCATGACTGGTAACAGTTCATGGCAAGGTAAACTCCACCTGGAGCAAGACCAAATAGGTTCTCATATGGCGCGACCCGCGTTGAGAACGGGTAGGTTGCTTGAGCTATCGAGTGATTGATAGCCTAGACGAATGATTGTCAGTTTTTCAAACTACAGAACCCGGCTTATATGGCCAACTCAACTTTTATATCATCCCTGCTTCGATGGCCTTCAATACAGCCCTTGTTCTATCCCTTACCCCTAGCTTTGCTAGAATACTTGAGACCTGATTTTTGATTGTTCCTTCAGATTTAAACAGGCTATCGGCGATTTCCTTATTCGAGCATCCAGCTGCCATCAAACGAAGAATTTCAGTTTCTCGCTTGCTTAACGCTTCCGGTAATTCTGCCGCTTCGAAGTTTCGGTTTTGGCCTTGTAAACCCTGGATAAGGCGTTCAGTGATGGCCGGTTGTATCAGAGTTTCTCCACCCCTCACAGTCTCAATACTTTCCACCAGAGTTTCTAAGGAAACGTCTTTCAACAAATAGCCTTTCGCTCCAGTTTTAATTGCCTGCATTACCGAGTCATGATCATCAAAGGTAGTGAGCATGATAACAGGAATATCAATCGATTCTTTTTTGAGCATTGATAGTGCTTCAATACCGGTCATTTTTGGCATTCTAATATCCATTAATACCACATCTAATTGCTCCCTTAGTTGCCTAATAAGCTCAATGGCTACCTCTCCATTTTCTGCTTCTGCAACGACATCTATTTTATCTGATAGCCCAAGAAGACTCTTGATCCCTTGTCTTACTAGTGTTTGGTCGTCTACTAAAATAACATTAATCATTATTAGCTACCGGGACTGACAAACTTGTGTAAAAAAATGTTCTATCCACCTTGAAATCAGCGCTTCCGCCTAACGACATAAATCGTTCTTGAATTCCTTTAAGTCCGTTGCCTAATGAAAACGCTTGCGGAATCTTTCCATTATTCTTAATTTCTACAATAATATTTTGTTTCAAGGAACTATTGGGCTCATCTTTTTTAATATGAATAGTAATAAAATCGCCTTTTGCATGGTTAAGGGTATTGGTAATCGTTTCCTGAATACTTTTTATTATTGCGTCTGCAACTTGTATATCGTCTATATTGAGCCCCTCCTCAAGCTCAAAAGTGACTTGAAGGTCGGGTAAATTAGCGAGCATTGCTCGGATACTTTTATCTAGATCAAGTGTGCTTTTATCTCTTATATCACTAACCGCCTCTCGTACATCGCTCAATAGTAATTTTGCTAACTGATGGCATTGCTCTATGGATTTTTGTGTATCGCCAGAGGCTTGACGTGAGGCAACTTGTAAATTTATGGTAAGAGCCGTTAGATGATGTCCAAGTAGGTCGTGTATATTTCTCGCAATTCTAACGCGCTCACCTTGTTTCACTGCTTCGTTCAAGAGCCCCTGAGTGGCTCGCAATTGTCGTGTGGCATTTTCCGCTTCTAGCCTCGCTTCTTTTTCTTTGATGCTGGTATATACCATAATCAAAGCAAACAAGTTGAATGTCCAAAAAAGAAGACCTGTCATTACCATTCCATCAAATTTCCAGTAGAAGTGGTACACCAATATAAGTGGTAATCCAAGAATTGGAGATAGGGCAATGGCCCACTTAATGCCGATAAAATAAATTGTACATGCGCTAAAAATTACCATAAATATCGCGACGAATGGGACTGGAAACACAAAGTAAATGGCAATTATGTCAACGAAAAGGCCCAGTAATATCATGTATTGACTGCGCTTAGAAAGTGATATTTGATCGTCAGCTGTTAATGTTAACCACAGAACTATGTATATCAAACACAGAGATGCCCCTAGTAAAAGATAGAGACTAGAAAAGGTATCTGATTTATAAATAATAGATAAACTAAAACCAGAGACAATGGCCCAAGTTATAATGGCGGACCATTGTTCTAAACTGACTTGATAACGCACCATTTACTTATATCCGTCGGGCCATTCTTAATAGTAGTTTACCTATTTATGGGCGCTAACGCATAGGCCAAAAGTCATTTAATATAGTGGAACGCAAAATTTAGCAGGGCTACCTGAACCGATAAGGTAGCCAAAATAAGGTGCGACCCTTAGTCCTCGGCAACTGTAAAAAGTGACTCTAGCGTCTCTGCAAAGGTTTTAATTTCGCTTGCAAACAGCACAAAATCTGCGTCTATCTTCGCTGCGACCTCTTCCTTTGGAATATCTTGGGTTTGTTCCGTGACAATATCAGTAAACTTAAGACGCTTAATCGATAGGTCGTTTTCAATAATACAGGTGAGCTTACCGTCATAAGAAATGGATAGTTTATGTATTAGTTTACCTGCACTGATATGAGATAATACCTCGTCAGCATCTAACTCTTGTTTCTTGCACTTTACTACCGCTCCATCATCTGCACTAGATTGAAACTCAGCCTCGTCTAAAATCTCAATGTGCTCAGGTACTTGCTCTGTTAGCCAACTCGTTAATACCTGTTCTTGCTTAGTTTTGGCGAATGGCACTACCGGTAAAGTCCCTAAAGATTTTCTTAAGCAGGCTAAAAAAAGTTCCGCAGTTGCATCAGATGATGCATCAACTACCAAAATTTGCTTGTCAAGGGATAAAAAGCCCTGCACGTGTGAGAATTTACTGAATGCTCTAGGCAGCAACCTATGAATAATTTCTTCTTTTAAATCTTTTTGAGCTTTTTTGGGAACTGGGCTGCCTGTTTCCGACTCAATTTCACCGACTTTTAGATTCAATTCAGAATTAATTACGCTCGACGGAAGCAGTTTTTGCTCTCTTTTTAAGCAAAATAAATAATCGAAGTTGGCTTTATGATAAAGATTTTCCGCTTTAGGAATAGGGCTAACCCACCCCATGCTGCTTGTCTCTTGAGACGAACAAGGTTTGAAGCTCATCGATTCTAGCATGGTTTGCAAAGTATCGTCCTCAATCTTATAAGGACTGGTAAATTTGTACAGTTTTAGGTTTTTAAACCACATGGGATTCTCTTGTTGTTAATGGGTCGAAGGAAAAAGGCGACAGAGCATATCAATGTGCAATACTTTGGTCAAAGACGAAAAAGTAATAAACGTTATAAAAAATTCAGGCTACTTGCATTCTAAGGTTGGAAGACGACTTATAAGTCGTAATACGTAAAACCCGCTGGTGGTTGGAAAATAAAATATAAGGGTCGGCTTTTGCGTATAGCTGAAGTTATGACACTGGTTGCGAGCGACAACTAAGAGGTTCTTGCTGCAGTCAGGCAACGTACTAATGAATCCGAGTTATCATATGAGGAGTTGTTAAATAGCTTGGAAGCAGATGGGAAAATATAAAGTTACTTTCAAAAATCCGTGTCTAAAGATTTTAAGACAATACTAAAAACGGATGTCAAACGAATACTAGCTAAAATCGACAGCCTCACTGAAAATCCACAACGAGATGGTGCTATAAAATTAAGTGGTCAAAATCTTTATCGAATTAGGCAAGGTCTGTACCGAATAATCTATGAAATAAGAGGCAATGAGTTGGTTGTGTAAGTAATAAAAGTTGGACATCGATCTGATGTATCCAAGCGCACATAATGAGAGTTCAACTAACGATTGCTTCTGTCTTTAGCCGACTTTAACTATACAGAGGATTCCTACCAAGTTTTGCACAAAACGGAGTTTTCGCCATTTTACCAGATTTTCAATTTCCAACCTTAGAATGCAAATAGCCCATTTAATTTAGGAATCTTCGCCGTCACGTTTTGTTTGCTCACTGCCAAAGAAATAACAAAACCAAAAAGCTACACAAAAGAAAAATGCGATTAAATAATTTTCTAGATTTCGACCAAATTCAGAGTTCGAAACCAACATTACTGCATAGGTGATGGCAATTAGGAAAACTAGTGTAGTTAATCTAAGAACGGATAACTTGATAAAAATTTTATTAACCATTTATACTAATCCTTATATTTTATTGGGTTGGTGCAGAAACTGGTTTATGACATGTTTTTCCTCACCTTATGATAATTCGCTCGCACCACTAACGATTTGAATTTCATTCAAGTTTAAATCTCTACTGTTTTTCTTCTTTTAAAAATGAGTGTGAGCGAATAAGAAACCATAACAAACATTTTATCAAACAATATTAAAGTCTACAGTTTGAGTGTATGTGCACCACACAAGGCAAAAACATTTACTTCCCTCCGCCACCGGATGATTGAATAAATGACCTTTCGTATGCTATGTCTTTCGTTGGCATTTTGGCCGATTTAAGATCGTTAATAAAATCTGTTCCAACCACGCACATACTTAATCAAACTAAGAATAAATATCGATTTCCAACCCTATAATTCACTTAGCCAAAATTCATTTCTTGACTTATTTCCTCATATGTTTCATAAAACTGTCACACATGCCTCTAATAATACGGACAAATTTTTATGCCACGAGTAAAAAAGAAAATGTCACGAACTATTCTATTAGTAGAAGATGAGGCTCCGATTAGGGATATGTTGAGCTTTGTATTGGAGCAGTCAGGTTTTAATGTTGTAGAAGCTGAAGATTACGACGTAGGCTTAGAAAAAATTTGTGAACCTTACCCTGATCTCATCTTATTAGATTGGATGTTGCCTGGTGGCAGCGGTGTTCAGCTTGCTAAAAAACTCAAACAACATGAGTTTGCAAAAGAGATACCAGTTATTATGCTCACTGCACGTAGTGAAGAAGACGATAAAATACGTGGTCTTGAAGCAGGTGCTGATGATTATGTGACAAAGCCCTTCTCGCCAAAAGAGTTAGTAGCACGCATAAAAGCGGTCATGCGTAGAGTTACCCCCACATCTAAAGAAGAGCCCATTGAATTTGATGGTTTAGTACTTGAACCCGTTTCCCACAGAGTCACCAGTCATGACCAACCTATCGACATGGGACCGACGGAATTTAAATTACTGCACTTTTTTATGACTCATCCAGAGCGTGTGTATAGTCGGGAACAATTGCTTGACAATGTTTGGGGGACTAATGTTTACGTAGAAGATCGCACTGTGGATGTTCATATCAGACGCCTAAGAAAAGCGATTTCAAGCAATGGCCATGATAGTATGATCCAAACCGTTAGAGGATCGGGTTACCGTTTTTCAGTAAAATCATGACATAAAAAATAACAGCCTTTTAAATGTATTACCCCCAATCGTGGTCACGAACGCTTTTAAGACTTGCCATTTTCATATTTGTGGTGGTCGCATTTGGTTTTTTTATTGATCAATTAACGCTGACTCTGATCATTGCTTTAGTTGTTTTAATTGGTTCAAATTACTTTCACCTGTATCGTCTTACTAGATGGCTTTGGCAAAGTCGAGCTATGACTCCCCCGCAAGCATCAGGGATTTGGCATCATATATATGAGGGGGTGTATTATCTTCAACGCAGAAACCGCAGTAAACGGAAGAACTTGGGCGAGCTTATAAAGCGATTTAGGGAGGGTTCGGAAGCTTTACCCGATGCCATTGTGGTTATAAATAAGCAGGCTAGAATTATTTGGTGTAATAAAAATGCACGTATTGAGCTTGGTTTGAAATGGCCTGATGACAACGGCAGAAGAATAGATAACTTAATTCGCCATCCTATTTTTATCGAGTTTCTTCATGCTGGAGATTTTCGTCATCCCATTGAAGTCCCTGCACCTACTAACCCAAATAAAGTATTTGAGTATAGGGTGATGGAATATGGAGAAGACCAGCTACTGCTAATTATCCGAGATATTTCTAGAGTATCTCAGTTAGAAGAAATGCGAAAAGACTTTGTCGCCAATGTGTCGCATGAATTAAAGACGCCATTGACTGTAATCAATGGCTATCTGGAAGTCCTTGAAACCAGTACATCTGAACAACCTCCCATAGTGTCTAAAGCCTTGTCTGAAATGGGCTCACAAACGAGAAGGATGCAAACTCTAATTGAAGATCTTTTGATTTTATCGAGGATAGAATCATCATCTGACAGAATTTTTGAAAATGTCATAGATATGCCTCAAATGTTCGAACAAATACGACTAGAAGCCGATGCACTTAATAAACAAAAACATCATCAAATTACCTTTAAAATTGATGCTAACCTTCATATATATGGCGTAGAGACAGAACTTCGTAGCGCTTGTTCTAATTTAGTATTTAACGCGATTCACTATACACCCGATAACGGAAAAATTGAGGTAGAATGGAAGCAAGTGGCCAATTTTGCATTGTTCTCTGTGACCGATGATGGTGACGGAATTGAAGATAAACATCTTCGGCGCCTTACCGAAAGATTTTATAGAGTGGATAAGGCTCGATCACGCAAAACGGGTGGTTCTGGTCTGGGCCTTTCGATTGTTAAGCACGTTTTGCATCACCATAATACAAGTCTAGACGTTAAAAGTGTTGTTGGTAAAGGGAGTGTTTTTTCTTTTAAAATTGCAGAAGAGTTAATTGCAGAGGATTCTAATGATTAAAAGAGTGCCTATTTCTAGACCGCAAGGAGTAGCGCTAGTTTCTTGTTTTGATTCGCTTGGCGTTGCAACATTGATGTTTTTTTTAACTTGCTCTTTTGTGTTTGGGCAGCAAAGTACCATTAATAATGCGCCTGCAAGTTTAAACAACCATATTTCTATTTCTCTAGATTACAGGTCGACGCCAGGAGTCTATGGAACCATTACGTCGATTGGTTCTGATACCTTAGCAGGTCTAATGGCGCAATGGGCACAACGTTTTCAAGAGTTTTACCCCCACGTTAAGTTTCAAATTCAAGCCACCGGGTCTTCGACGGCTAGCCAAGCATTGACACAAGGTACCGCATCTATTGGGCCAATGTCACGATTGTTAACAGAGCAAGAAATCGATGCGTTTGTATCCGTACATGGCTACGAACCCACTAGTTTTGTTGTCGCAATAGACGCTATCGCGATTTATGTGGAAAAAAACAACCCTCTGCAAGAATTAACATTAAATCAAATCGACAGTTTATTTTCTGCTACCCGCTTTTGTGGAGGTGCAAAGGATGTGACTAAGTGGAGTCATTTAGGCGTTGAAAAGTTTGGAGGCACTCAAGAAATACAGCTTTACGGACGAAATTCTGCATCAGGTACTTATGACTTATTTAAGAACAAGGCGCTGTGCGATGGAGATTTTTTAAAAACGGTCAATGAGATGCCAAGTTCTGCTTCAGTGGTTCAAAGTGTTGCATCCAGCGTAGGCGGAATTGGGTACGCAGCGCTGGGTTATCAAAACTCTAATGTGAAGCCTGTCGGCATTAAGACCAATAATACTAGCTTATTGCCAACACCAGAAAACCTCAGAGAAAGCAGGTATCCATACACCCGATTTTTGTATCTGATCGTTAATAAAGAGCCGAAACAGCCACTTTCCGCATTGGAGCAGACTTTCTTGAAGTTTGTTTTGTCCGAAGAAGGGCAAGCGATCGTGGCTGAAAATGGATACTTTTCGATTTCTAAGAGAATGCAACTCAAGCAGCAACAAATGCTGTTAACTAGTCAGTAATATCTTCTTAAATAATAACCTCGTAGCCGTTTCATCGGTCCTGTGATGGGCAGTCTAGCTGCTTGTCGGTCTTTTATATGTGCTGTTGGGATAACAACTTAGAACAGAAAGCTCTGCTATTGCCTTTCATGAAGAGAATACGGTAGACAGGGCTTAACCTCATAGCTTATTGTTTTATTTCTCTAGGAGGTATAGTCATAGAGGAGTCACCAAAGCAACTGAGCTTTTGCATAATTTCATACCACAGACCCCATCTAAAAATTACTCGTTTGTAATAAAACTGTCATAGATTCTTACTATCCTAGCGCGCATATGTTAAAGCACGATCAGGAATGCATTATGAAGGTTTTTCGTCCCATTTTCGCAACAGCAATTATGTGTATTGCTTGCGGGGGTATATCCACATCTTTAATGGCTCAAGAGTCAGAATATTTAAGTGAAGCCAATAAAAAAGCTGAAGAAATAAACGATTCTGCGCGTCAAACACAGCAGACTATTAATGGGATCACACAGCAAATTGATTCTAAGTTGCAAGACTACAAAACCCTGCTTAAAGAGATTGAAGGGCTAGATGTTTATAACGGTCAGTTGCGTAAGCAGATAGCCAATCAAGAGCAAGAGATGATTGACTTAAATGATGCGATAGACGAAGTGAGTGTGATCGAGCGTCAAATCACGCCTCTTATGCTCAATATGATCGATGGACTGGCTCAATTTATAGAGCTGGACGTGCCTTTTCTAGAGCAAGAAAGGAGTGATCGTATAGCTGACTTAAGGACAATGATGGATAAAGCGAACGTGGCTCCATCAGAGAAATTCCGTCGGGTTATGGAAGCTTACCAAGTTGAAATGGATTATGGCCGCACTATCGAAGCATACAGTGGTCTGCACACGATTGGCAGCCAGCCAAGAGACGTCGACTTTTTGCGTATCGGAAGAACGGCTTTAATTTATCAAACCCGAGACGGAAGTAATCAAGGCGTTTGGAATAAACAGACTCGCCAATGGGAAGAGCTTGATTCAAGCTATAGAACACAAATAACAAAAGGCTTGAGAATGGCCAAGAAACAACTTGCACCAAACCTTATTATGGTGCCCGTCGCCACGACCGATTAATTAAGAAGTAGGAAATAACACATGCAATTTATTAAACCTTTGGTCAAAATAGCAATAAAATCTACTTCAGTTATGTTGCTTGCATTGAGCCTTTCGTCTGTTGCTTCTGCTCAACAAGAAAATGAAAAAGCATTAGATCTCGACGCGCTTCTTCAACAACTTGAAGAGGGCAAATTTGCGCAGTCACAACAAAACCAAATGCGCGAAGCTGAGTTTATTGCAGCACGAGCAGAACAAGACAGAATTTTAAGAGAAACGAGGGCGAGGCGAGATGCCATGCTTCTTGAGTCAGAGCGTCTAGAAACACAATTCGAAGAAAATGAATTTAAGTTAGGCGATTTAAACGGCGCATTGGATGTGCGTTTAGGTTCACTAAAAGAGCTATTTGGTGTTCTACAGCAAGTTGCTGGAGATACTAAAAATAAATTCATGAACTCTGTCATCAGTGCTCAAATACCAGGCCGTTCAGACTTTTTAGATCAAATGGCTCAATCCATGGGCTCTTCATCTAAACTGGCCTCAATCGAAGAGATAGAAAGAGTTTGGTTTGAAATACAAAGAGAAATGACAGAATCTGGCAAAGTAACGACGTTTAACACCGGAGTGGTCGAATCAGACGGTGAAAAGGTAGAAAAAGAAGTCACACGCGTTGGGCCATTCGCGCTTGTTGCTGATGGCAAATATCTAGAATATAACTCCACCACAGGCACAGTTGCTGAACTTATTAGACAGCCTGCAGACCGCTTCTTAGATACCGCATCAGCGATTGAAAATTCGAATGGCGAGATCGTCAGATTTGGTTTAGATCCAACGGGTGGTTCTATTTTGGCATTGTTGGTTCAGGCGCCCAGCTTGAAAGAAAAAGTAGAGCAGGGTGGTTTAGTTGGTTATATCATACTAGCCGTTGGCGCCGTTGCTCTTTTATTATCGCTTGAGAGAATTATTAGTTTGACTCTGATAAGAACAAAAGTTAATTCTCAACTTAAATCAGACAAGATTAAAGATAACAACCCTCTGGGCCGCGTGTTGCAAGTGAGAGATAAATATCCGCATGCAGACGTTGAAGCATTGGAGCTTCACTTAACAGAAGCGATTTTAGGCGAAATGCCAAAGCTGAGTCGGTTCTTAACAATTATTAAAATTATCTCCGTTGTCGCTCCTTTGATGGGTCTTCTTGGAACGGTAACGGGCATGATCGTAACCTTCCAGCAGATTACATTATTTGGTACGGGTGACCCTAAACTAATGGCCGGTGGTATATCAACCGCACTTGTCACGACTGTGCTTGGCCTAGTTGTCGCCATTCCTACCACCCTGTTATACGCTATGTTAAATACTCGTAGTAAAAACATCGTGTACATTTTACAAGAACAGGCAAGTGGTGTGATTGCAGAACGCGCTGAGAAACTTGGCTCAAGCTCTCCAAAATAGAAAGGGAGGCTTTAATGCTAGAATTATTCGAAGCAATTAGAGATTTTACGGAAACCGGTGGTGGTGTTTTAAAAGCCATTGGTGTCCTTATATTTGTGATGTGGTTACTCATTTTAGAAAGAGTGATGTACATCCAAATTACGCACAAAAAACTGAAGAAAGACGTAGTTGAAATGTGGATGCGACGAAAGGAACGTTCATCTTGGAATGCTGAGCAAATTAGACAAGCTTACATTTCACGTTTGACTATGAGCCTTACCGGCACAATTCCAATTATCCAAGCGCTCGTTGCTCTGTGTCCTTTATTGGGATTGATGGGAACCGTAACTGGGATGATTGAGGTGTTTGATGTCATGGCGATATCTGGCGGTGGTAATGCTCGCTCTATGGCATCTGGTGTATCCAAAGCCACTATTCCTACAATGGCGGGAATGGTAGGTGCCTTGTCAGGGGTATTTGCGTCTGCATGGCTAATGCGAAGCTCTAAAGCAGAACGAACCCATTTGGAAGAGGCACTTCCGCTTGATAGGCAGCTCGGTTAGGCAAACAATAATTAAATACGGCTGTAATATGAATAATAGCCGTAGTGTTGAGGAAAAATTATGAAGCAACATTTTCAAAATTTGATGGACGAGGAAGAAGCAAATATCGATATGACTCCAATGCTCGATGTTGTTTTTATTATGCTGATATTCTTTATTGTTACTGCCTCTTTTGTGAAAGAAGCAGGCATTGATGTAAACAGACCAGAAGCGTCGACCGCGGTGAAAAAAGACAAAGCGAGTATTTTGGTGGCCATTAGCGCTAACAACGAAGTCTGGATTAACAAACGCAGAGTAGACGTAAGAGCGGTCCAGGCTAATATTGAACGATTGCATGCCGAAAATCCTCAGGGTGGAGTGGTGATCCAAGCAGATAAAAAATCTACCACTGAAATGCTGATGAAAGTGTTGGACGCCACCCGAGCTGCTGGTATTGACGACGCTGCTGTCGCTACTGAAGAGTAGATTATGTTTCGCTATTTAATTGCCATATTCGTAGCAGGCTTCATTACTTTAGGCTTATTTTTTTTAATGCAAGCACTTATTGCATCAGGCGATACGAGCTTGACGGAACCGGCACAGGGTAAAGTGTTGGACTTTGTTCGAGTTCAACAGGAACAACAAGTCCAACAGAAAGACAGGAAGCCTCGTAAGCCACCTAAACCTCAAGAGCCACCTCCGCAAATGGAAGCTCCTCCAATGGAAGCAAGCACTCCCGACGGGGGCCAAGGAGGAATGGATTTTGCCGCAGACATGGGCGGTGACGTTGCGCTAGATGGCGGGTTAGCACTGGATTCTGGTGATGGTGAGTACGTGCCAATTACAAAAGTACAGGCAGTTTATCCACGCAGAGCAATGCAGCGCGGGATACAGGGCTACGTGATTGTTGAATTTACGGTTAATGAAACGGGTGCGGTAATTGATCCTATCGTTATCGAAGCAAGTCCTGAAGGGATATTTGAGCGGGCAGCTCTAGATGCCGTGGTTAAGTTTAAATACAAACCTCGAGTAATAAACGGCGAACCGACACCCGTAGCTGGTGTTCAAAATCGCATTACATTTGAATTAAATTAGGATGAATTATATGCGCATTATTTCCCAATTTTCTTGCTTATGTATGTGCCTTATAATGTGTCTTACATTGGCAGGTTTTGTTCCAATTGATTTGGTCGTTGCAGACGCTAAGGCACAAGCCACTAATTTAGGCGAGCGCGAAACTAGACGAACGCCTGCTCTAAGGTCGAGAGTGTATGAGCAACTTGCTCGAGCACAAGATACTGCGGACAAAGGTGACGTGGCTGAAGCTTTAGCCATACTTGACGAAGTTAAAGATAAAAGCTCGAGTATGAACAGTTACGAAAAAGCCATGATGTATAATTTTTATGGTTTTATTTATTACGCCGAAGAAGACTTTGACAAGACCATAGAAAGCTTTGAACTGGCGGTAAGTCAATCTCCTATCCCGATCAGTTTTGAACAAACCGCTTTATTTAGTTTGGCTCAATTGAGCATGGCTCAAGGCAATTATAAAGACGTTATTGCTTATCTAGAGCGCTGGGAAGCTTTAAATAACGGTAAAATACCCCCACGAAATTATGTGTTGAAGGCTCAGGCTTTGTATCAAGATAAAGCTTATGAAGAAGCGATGAAATATATTGAAGCTGCGATAATTGGACATGAAGAAGACGGTTATTTACCCGATGAAAATTGGCTAATTTTGCAACGCGCAATATATTTTGAAATGAAACAGCCTGAAAAAGTGAAAGACATCATCATCAAGCTGATAAGGCTATACGACCAACCCAAATATTGGATTCAGTTAGCTGGAATGTATGGTGAGCTTGAGCAAGAGGAAAAACAGCTTGCGACTATGGAAATAGCTTATCAACGAGGTTTTATAAATTCTGCTTCAGATACCTTTAATCTCGCGCAACTGTATTATTACCATCAAGTACCATACAAGGGTGCAAGACTAATGGAACAGGCTATTGAATCAGGGGTATTGCCTAGTAACTTGCGTAATTTGGAGTTTTTAGCTCAGTCTTGGCAAGCGGCCAAAGAAGACGATAAGGCTATAATTGCGATGCAAAATGCAGCTGAGTTGTCCGACAATGGTAAGCTTGATGGACAGTTAGCGTTGCTTTTTTACAACAACTCAAAATATGAAAAAGCCGTAAGCGCTGCGAAAACTGCGCTCGAAAAAGGAGATTTGACAAGGCCTGGTGACACTCATATGGTGCTAGGTTTAGCCCTTTACAACTTGCGAGAATTTAATCAAGCACTTGAGCAACTAGCCTTGGCAGAAGATTATAGCAGTAGTCGTTCAGCGGCTAGACAATGGAAAAGTTATGTAGAAAAAGAGCAAACATCCTATCAGCAGAGACAACAGATACTTGCGGCTCCTTAGTCATTTTTGCATCATTGTGTTAATAACATAAAGCCGATATCGCAGGGTATCGGTTTTTTTATGCCCTGTATAAATGGTCGGAAAATGGAGTATGTCTAATCTAGATCAAGATAATTCATTACGATAATCTATAATCTATTGCTAATTTATAATCTTGTAAGAAATTAATCTCATGCAACTAGTCAAATCTCAATTTAATAATAAGATAGATTGGCATCAGTTTTTAAAGTCAGGAAATCGTATCTTTATCGGTTCAAACGCGGCCGTTCCCAATGCGTTAATGGACAGCCTAATAGACGACGGTAAGGGGATAGATGATATTGAGGTAACCCATATTGTCACTATTGGGGAAAATAGATGGGCATTACCCGAATTTAAAGATCGCTTCAAAGTAAATACCTTCTTCATTCACGGTGACGCGGTTAGGACGGCAGTTGATGAAGGACGAGCAGATTATACGCCTTGTTTTTTGTCAGAAATATCTGGCTTATTTGCAAATGATGTAATGCCCTTAGATGCTGCTCTTATTATGGTGTCTCCACCTGATTCATTGGGCTATTGTTCGCTAGGAGTATCGGTCGATGTCGTGATGTCTGCGGCGCGTAATGCTAAACACATAATTGCTCAAATAAATCCGCAAATGCCAAGAACATCTGGTCACTCATTTCTGCATTTAAGTGAATTCTCAGCTTGCATAGAGGTATCACAACCATTGCCTGAAGTGAAACTGGCTAGCGAAACCAAAATAAGTGACCGAATTGGCCAATATGTGTCTCTATTAATTGATGATGGAGCGACCATTCAACTAGGTATTGGCAAAATTCCAGAAGCAGTTACTCGATATTTGCATACCCATCAAAACATTGGCGTTCATTCTGAAATGATCAGCGATGGAATAATAGATTTAATGCAAAAAGGAGTGGTAAATAATCGTAAGAAGACCTTTCATCCAGGCAAAACGGTTACCTCCTTCGCTCTAGGGAGTGAAAAATTGTATGAGTTTCTGCATAACAATCCTCATGTAGAGTTTTTTCCCACCTCCTATATTAACAAGCCTTCCAACATTGCTAAAAACGACTACATGGTTTCAGTCAATAGTGCGCTGCAAATTGATTTAAGCGGTCAGGTTGTAGCGGACTCTATTGGTTACGATTTTTACAGTGGCATAGGTGGACAGGTTGATTTTATAGATGGAACTTCTAAAAGCAAAGGGGGAAAATCGATTATTGCTCTGCCTTCCACGGCGAGAGACGGAGAGGTTTCGCGAATTGTTCCTCATTTAAGTGAAGGAGCCGGTGTGGTGACGTCTAGGGGGAATGTGCAGTATGTGGTTACCGAATTTGGCATAGCCTATCTAAAAGGCAAAAGCATTCGAGAAAGAGCTCTTGAACTTATAAGAGTCGCTCATCCCAAATTCAGAGAAGACCTGTTAAAGGATATCCGCCGATATTACTGGGTACCCGATTATCAGAAGCAGTTTCCAACAGATGTCGTTGAATTTGGCGAGGTTCAAATAAAACCATTTATGATAGATGAGCAAAAGTTTTATTTGAGGCCTCTAAATCCTTCGGATGAACGACGTTTGCAGGAGTTTTTCTATTCTCATACCAAAGAAACCATTCGTATGCGTTACAACTACATTCCTCAGTCAATGACCAGAGAAAAATCATGTGACCTAGTTAGTGTTGACCAAACAAAAGACGTAGCGCTTACGATTGTTCAACAAGAGGGGGCCAAAATTCGCATTGAGGCCGTAGGCCGTTATTATTTATACGAACAAGCAAAAGCCTGTGAAGTCGCTTTTGTAACAAGAGAAAACAACCAAGGAAAAGGCATGGCAAAGCGTTTGCTCGCAGAGATGGTAAAAATTGCCAAGCTTAGAGGGCTTGAGAAAGTATTTGCGATTGTGAAAAACAACAATAAACCAATGATAGCCGTATTTGAAAGTAATGGCTTTAAACGAACGTTTAACCCCGAGCCTGGTGAGATTGAATTGATTCGAGATTTGACTAAAGAATCATTGGCCGATATTGAGTTAGGCATTAAATTACAAAATTAATATTCACACCAGAGGAATTTACAATGACAGTGACGATAATAGGAAGTCCTAAGTGCGTACTGCACAATATGGGAGATGAGCACCCAGAAGCACCCGCTAGGATGCACCAAATTAATGATCAAGTAATTGCCTCCGGTCTTGAATATGTCGTTCATTTTGCCGACGCGAATCCAATAGACAGAAGTTTAATAACGCTAGCTCACGACAAAAGCTTTGTGGACAATGTTTTTGACAAAGCCCCTACCGAAGACTATGAGCGAGTTTGGATAGATGAAGACACAATATTTATGTCCAAAAGTCTAGACGCTGCTCTGTATGCGGCCGGGGCCGTGGTAGATGCGGTCAATTTAGTTGTTGAAGAGAAAACCCTTAGTGCATTTTGTGCAGTTAGGCCCCCTGGTCACCATGCAAAAAAAGCTTCATCAGCCGGGTTTTGTGTGTTTAATAACGTTGCAATAGGTGCTAAATACGCGCTTGAAAAACTCAACTTGAAACGCGTTGCCATTATCGATTTTGACGTGCATCACGGAGACGGTACGCAAGATATTGTGCTTGATGATGAACGAATTATGTTCTGCTCGTCATTCCAACACCCTTTTTATCCTTTTTGCGGTGACGAAGAGTCCCGAGAGGACATTGTCAACGTGCCAATTCCCGCAGGAACCTCAGGTAAAGAATACCGAGAATTAGTCAGTCATTGGTTTAAGAGACTAGATGAATTTAAACCAGAATTAATTTTCATATCTGCGGGTTTCGATGCTCACGCTGAAGACGATATGGGCTACGTACGATTGGTTGAAAATGACTATGTCTGGTTGACCGAAGAAATAAAACGGGTCGCTGAAAAACATTGCAAAGGCAAGATAGTGTCTGTTCTTGAAGGTGGATATGCTTTAAGTGCTTTAGCCAGAAGTGTAGTTGCCCATGTTAAAACATTGGCCAGTTAAGCGAATACTAAATTAATTTTAATACAAACTTCATATTACTCGCGTATAACCATCAAAGTGAAATGCTAGTGAGGCCATCGTGCCTTCTATTTTTAATGAGGTTATATGCATTATTCAATATTAGGTTCATCTGAACTCAAAGTATCCAGAGTATGTCTGGGCAGTATGACTTGGGGCATCCAGAATAACCAGCAAGATGCGGATCAACAAATCGATTACGCATTGTCACAAGGTATTAATTTTATTGATACTGCTGAAATGTATCCTGTCCCGCCCAATCAAGAAACCTATGGTGACACAGAAAGATGCATAGGTAATTGGTTAAAGAGAAACACTGCAAAACGAAACGACATAATTATAGCTTCAAAAATTGCGGGCCCGGGATTATCTTACATAAGAAAGGGAGGCTTGATTTCAAGCGAGGCAATTGAACATGCGATAGAACAATCGTTAGTTCGTTTAAATACCGATTATATCGACTTATATCAATTGCATTGGCCTAATAGACAATCTCCGCACTTTGGCAAACACTGGCCTAACCAACACTCACTAAGTACTGTCGATATAACGAAAGAAAAAGACCGTATGAGAGATATTCTTACCGGCCTTAAAAAGGCGATTGATGATGGCAAGATAAGACATTGGGGGCTGTCTGACGATACTCCGTGGGGAATCCATACTTATCTGTCCTTATGCGACGAGATGAACGTTCCTCGGCCAGTTTCTATCCAAAACGAGTTTAACTTATTACATCCAAAAGATTGGCCATATTTAATTGAAACCTGTATGTTTGAGAACATCGCTTATTTGCCATGGTCCCCCCTAGCAACAGGGTTACTGACTGGTAAATACTTAGGCGGTGCTAGACCACAGGGAAGCCGATTTACACTGATACAACGCATGGGTTTGTTTAGAGATACAAATACGAGCGAGGAAGCTGTGTCTGCATACTGTGAAGTTGCTAAAAAACATTCTATTAGCCCAGCTGCTCTAGCGCTTAAATGGTGTGACTCGATAGATGGGGTCACCTCAACCATAATCGGTGCGACCAGTTCCGAGCAATTAAAAGAAAATATCAAAGCATTCGACACGCCACTTGACAAGGCTTGTGCTGATGATATCAATGCTGTACTTAAACAATATCCCCTGACTTTTTAAGACCTGTATGACGAATAACAATAATTCTATTCCACCTAATGCACATCCAACGCACGGTTTATCTGCTTGGCCTTCGTATATTCGTTGGGTATGCCTAGTTTTACTTATCTTTTTAATGCTCACAGCGGTTGGTCTGATTGGCGGAGGGTTTAGAACGGCGACCGAAGAGCACGCGCTGGCTTTATTTGAGTTTGCATCTAACCCAATATTAGGCCTAATAATAGGCATGGTTTGCACGGCTCTTATTCAGTCTTCTAGCACAGTGTCAGCTATTATAGTGGCAATGGTTGCCGGTGGTTTACCCATTACCATTGCCATACCAATGATGATGGGGGCTAATATTGGCACTAGTATCACCAATACCATTGTGAGTTTGGGGCACATTAGAGATAAAGGCGAATTTCAACGTGCTTTTAATGCTGCCACTATTCATGACTTTTTCAATATTTTTGCAGTTTTAATATTTCTCCCTCTGGAAATCATGTTTGGTTTCTTAGAGCAACTAAGTGGTTTTTTCGTGTCCTTCCTAGAGCAAAGCTCAGGCACTGATGTAGGCGGATTTAATCCAATTAAAGCGGTAACAGGGCCGATAATAGACGGTGTGAAGTTATTAACTGCGACTCTGCCACCGATTGCAGATGGCGGAGCGAGAATATTAATTGGATTAGCGCTCATTATTCTGTCTATCACTTACATGGGCAAAATTATGAAATCGCTAATGGTAGGGAAGGCTCGAGAAATACTTCAACGAAGTTTAGGTAAAGGTCCGATAACTGGAATTGCGTCGGGAACCGTTGTCACTGTCTTGGTGCAGTCTAGTTCTACTACAACATCATTAATGGTGCCCTTAGTCGGAAATGGCATTGTCACGGCGCGCTCTATCTATCCGTTTACCTTGGGGGCCAATATAGGTACCTGCATTACAGCTGTAATCGCGGCGCTTTCAATATCTGGAGCGAATGCAATTTTGGCTTTGCAAATAGCGTTAGTGCATCTTACTTACAATCTGCTCGCTGTCGCTGTGATTTTCGGTATTTGGTTTTTGAGGGAACTTCCTCCTAAGTTGTCTTATGCTCTTTCGGTAAAGGTTGCTGAGCAAAAGCTCTATGGGTTGGTGTATATTGTCGGAGTGTTTTTTGTGATTCCGCTCGTTGCTATATTTACCCTTTCCTAATGAATTAACATGCTATATTCGAAATCACTGATTGAATTAATTTGACCCTAATTTAGCAAAATCAATCCCAATAATTATGCACAGCTTCACAAAAAGTGCTTCCAATGTTACTAAGCGTAATCTTTCAACTGAAGATACAACTGCCGTGTAATGCCCCACAAGATAATATTGTATAAAAAAAGCCACCATAATAATGGTGGCCAAAGATCCTAGTAAGAAGAGGTGCTGATAGGCTAAATGCTGTAGGTATTTAGCTACGAAGTAACCGGTATAGATGCTATCTTTACCACATAATTACTTGCTATCAACTTGCCAAAACAAGTGTGTATTTGCTTCGACAGGCTAATAATCTATCAGATGGAAAATCTTGAAAATTAGCGGTTGGTCTATAAGACTAAGGTGGCTTGAACCCTCTAACACTCTGCATTTAGGGCTTTTTGATTTTATATGCGTACATTTTTTTAACAAGATATTTCAGATTATACCAAAGTAGCATTTTGGTTTGGCGCAATAAGTCTATTGTTATGGGTATAGAACGATCTAAACCTATTCAACGGAGATAAAGCCATGAGTGACAAAATATATCCAGTACCAGAATCATTACAACAAGGAACGCATTTTGGCGAAGCTGAATACAACGAAATGTACGAAGCCTCTATAAATGATCCAGAGGCATTCTGGGCAGAGCAATTAAAAGAATTAGATTGGTTTAAAACGCCAACCATAATAAAGAATACAGACTTTTCGCCAGAAAAATGCGAAATAAAATGGTTTGAAGATGGTCAGTTAAACGCAAGTTACAACTGTATCGATAGACACCTTAAAGATAATGCAAAAAAGGTCGCGATATACTGGGAAGGTGATTCTCCAGAAGACGAAGAAAAGGTTACTTATCAAAAATTGCACTATGAAGTATGTAAACTGGCCAATGGTCTGAAAAAGCTAGGCGTTGAAAAGGGAGATAGAGTAGCTATTTACATGCCTATGGTTCCTCATGCCGCATATGCAATGTTAGCCTGTGCGCGAATCGGAGCAGTTCATTCTGTAATCTTTGGTGGTTTTTCTCCTAACGCAATAGCTGATCGTATTAACAATAGTGATGCGAAAGTTGTCATTACATGTGACGAAGGTCGAAGAGCAGGACGTTCAGTACCTCTAAAAGCAAACGTTGATGAGGCAATTGCCAACGGTGCTTGTCCATCCATTAAAGCCGTCATAACGCACAAGCTTACCGGTGGTGATGTTGCTTGGAATAGTGACGTTGATGTTTGGTGGCATGAGCTTGTAGAAGACTGTAGCGCTCAGTGTGAGCCTGAAACAATGAATGCGGAAGATCCTTTGTTCATTCTTTATACTTCTGGTTCTACCGGTCAACCTAAAGGTGTGGTGCACACCACTGGCGGTTATTTGTTATACACCGCATTAACGTTTAAATACGCATTCGACTACAAAGAGGACGATATATATTGGTGTACTGCCGACGTGGGTTGGATTACAGGTCACAGCTATATGACATACGGTCCTTTAGCAAACGGCTCGACCCAAGTGTTCTTTGAAGGTGTTCCAACTTATCCAAGCAACAAACGAATTGCCCAAATAGTTGAGAAGTACAAAGTAAATAGCCTATATACGGCCCCAACTGCAATCAGAGCATTGATGGCACATGGTAAAGAGCCAGTTGAAGGTTGCGACTTATCGACCTTGAGAGTATTAGGTTCAGTAGGTGAGCCTATAAATCCTGAGGCGTGGGAATGGTATCACAAAGTAATCGGTCAAGGCCGTTGCCCAATTATCGATTCTTGGTGGCAAACAGAGACAGGCGGAATGATGATCGCTCCTCTACCAGCAGCGACTCCATTAAAACCAGGAAGTGCAACGCGTCCAATGTTTGGTGTTAAGCCTGCTTTGTTCGATGCTGAAGGCAATGCGTTAGAAGGTGCTGGGGAAGGCAATCTAGTTATCACCGATAGCTGGCCTAGCCAAGCTAGAACGGTGTATAACAACCACCCACGTTTCATTGAAACTTATTTTAGTGCTTATCCAAATGTTTATTTTACAGGTGACGGTGCGCGCAGAGATGAAGATGGTTATTATTGGATAACCGGCCGGGTAGACGATGTTCTTAACGTTTCTGGTCACCGCTTGGGAACTGCAGAGATAGAAAGCGCCTTAGTAGCTCACAAAGATATCGCAGAAGCAGCTGTTGTAGGCTTCCCTCATGACATCAAAGGTCAAGGTATTTATGTATACGTGACTCCAAACGAAGGCATCACAACTGACGATAACTTGACTGCCGAAGTTAAAAAGTGGGTACGTAAAGAGTTGAGCCCGATTGCTACGCCAGATTTAATTCAGTGGACAACTGGATTACCTAAAACACGTTCTGGTAAAATTATGCGCCGGATTTTGCGTAAGATTGCTGCAAACGAGCATGACCAGTTAGGTGATACTTCAACATTAGCCGATCCATCTGTTGTTGATTCTCTTATCGACAAAAGACTAAATCGCTAATTGTTAATCATACTAAGTGGTAGTTGTTAACAGAAAGGCAAGCTAATTTAGCTTGCCTTTTTTAATTGGATAATTGATTTACACAATGAATATAGGCAAATATACACTTATGAATAAGTAAATTCATAAACTCATTGCAACTTGTTAACAAATTGATAAACTATAACGCGCTGACATACACAAATGATTTAGCAAACATGACACACTATTAAAAACAGGGAAGCATTATGATTTCACTCTTAATCGCTGACGACCACCCTCTATACAGAGATGCCCTTAAAGGCGCACTGAACTTATCCTTTTCTGATATCGAAATAGTAGAATCGGGTGATCTAAACAGCACTGTAAGTGCCCTTCAAGACCATGAAGTCGACTTATTAATGCTTGACCTACATATGCCGGGAAGCAGTGATTTATTTGGTTTTTTGCACATCCAGAAACAATTTCCAGATTTGCCGATAGCTGTAATATCTGGTACTGAAGATGCAAATCTTATATCCAAAATAGTCGGCTTGGGTGCAATGGGATTCATTCCTAAAACAGCCAGTGCAGACGAAATTGGACAAGCCTTGAATGCAATGTTAGAGGGCGATATATGGTTACCAGAGTCAGTAAGGCTTAAAATCAAAGATGTTGATGAAAACTTTAGTAAGTTAGCTGAAAACGTCGCTAGTTTGACTCCTTCTCAGTACAAGGTTTTATGCTATATGCGCGACGGCTTATTGAACAAACAGATAGGGTATAACTTAGATATTGCAGAGGCGACCGTCAAGGCTCACGTTACAGCAATTTTTAGGAAGCTTGGTATCAATAATCGTACTCAAGCAGTTTTAATAGCTTCTGAATTGCAATTAGAACCACCAGAGAAAGAGGCCGGTTAATTTATTGATACTTCAATTATAAAAGAGCATTTATGCTCTTTTATAATATCTAACTCGGCAAAATATATTTGCATTGTCTTAACGATACTTCCTCCAACGACACTTTTCTTCCTCCAACGACACTTTTCTTCGTATAACGATACGCTAGAGTAAAGGGTTACTCCTTATACTGAGCATTATTTATACCCATTTACTTCTTTTGTTCTACAGTTACGTTGCGAATAAATTTGGCCATGCTTTGGATTAATGTTCGCAATTTGGCAGGCTTTATTGGTTTAGACAAGTAGTTTACTCCTTGATCGCTGCACATTTTTAACAACTCGTCACCTCTTTTAGCAGTTACCAAACATGCGGGAATAATCGCGTTAGATTGCTGCCTAATCATATCAATTATTTCTAGTCCATCAGGGCCTTTGCCTAATTGATAATCCACTAATAGGATATGAGGCTCTATTTCTTTTGCCACCGCTAGCGCTTGAGTATGATTTTTAGCTAAACCAACTTGAATGCCCCATTTCAGCAGTACCGTTTCCATCGCGTCCAAGTTTTCTTGCTGATCATCCACGCAAAGAATTTTTAGTTTGTTAAAGATAGATTGTGAGGGCTTAAGAATAACTTTTGGCACCTCTGGTGGCGGCACATTGACAAACTCAATAGTAAAGCATGATCCTTGATTTTCAGTAGAATCTACGCGCATCGTACAACTCAATTGCTGACTTAAGCGTTTAACGACCCCTAAACCAAGTCCTATGCCTTGCTCGTCGGTATTTTGAACTCTATAAAAATCACTGAAAATAGCGGCTTGTTGTAACTTGGGTATGCCTATACCGGTATCTCGTACTTGTATCACAGCTTTACCTTTTACTTTACGAACAGTCACTAATACCTTACCTGTTTTAGTGTACTTAACTGCATTAGAAACTAAGTTTTGAATGATACGATAAAGATAGGTTTTGTCCGCACTCACCCAGCAGTCCATAATCCTATGACGAAAATTCAATCCTTTGTCTTTCGCCTTCATGCTCATTTCATTTATGATCGGATGAATGACTTCTCTGATGTTTACTGTTTCAATAAAAGGCTTTAATTCACCTTGGTCTAGCCTAGAAATATCGAGTATGGTACTTATTAGAGTTTCACTTGATACAACCGAATCGTTGAGTTTCTTCAATATAATTTGGATTTCGTCTTCAAAACTACTCTCTTGTAAAGCTGTCAAATATAATTTTGCCGCATTCAATGGTTGCAATACGTCATGACTGGCTAAAGCTAAAAATCGAGTTTTGCTTTCATTCGCTGCTTCAGCCTCTTGTCTTGCTCTGATAAGGCTCTGTTCTAGCTCATTTCGCCTCTCTATCTCAAGTCTTAACTCAGCATTAATAGAGTGAACTTCTTCGGTTCTTTTCTCTACTCGTGCTGCTAAATCAATGTTACTTTCTTTAAGTGCCTCTTGTATTTCTATATAGCCAGTAATGTCGTGATAACTGGTCACAAATCCACCCCCAGGTAATGGATTACCTACCATCTCAATCACATGACCATCGTCTCTTTGCCTTGTGAATTTATGAGGAGTGCCATTTCGAAGGTGTTGCATCCGCCTCTCGACTAAGGATTCTACTTCACCAGGCCCACAGGTTCCGCGAAGAACGTTATGCCGTATTAAGGGTTCTATTGGCGCGCCAATTGCTACTAATTCGCTTGGGTAATTAAATAAGTCAGTGTACCGTTTGTTCCATGCCATCAATCTTAGATTTTTATCTATCACACTAATACCTTGATCGATGTTCTCTAGAGACGTCAAAAGCGCACTCATATTAAATTGCATTGCTTGAGTGGTATCATCGAAGAAGTTAACAACGTCGGTTATATCGAGCTTTTTACCCTTGGTTAAACTATCTATTAGAGCTTTTGCACTTGACGAACCAACTACACCACCTAGCGCTCTTTCGCAAAAAGCTAATAGCTTTTGGTCGGCAATTTCATTGTCGATAAGTGGTTGATTGTCATTTTCTTGTTCTATATATAAATCGAATAACTGCTGTGACCTTTTGTCACCGGTAAATCTTGATATGAGCGTTTTTAAATCTGATACGTTTACTTCAATTATTTGAAACGCTTTCAGTTGAGGATTAATAGTGGTGGGCTCAACAAACATTTTGGCTTGAATTCTATCAATAAGCCTCGGTTTTGCCATTAATGAAAAAGCGATGTAAAACAGACAATTCGCAATTAAACTATATATCGCAGCTTGACTAAGCATATTGTTCTGTATTGCATAGTTACCGGTTTGCGCATCAACCCCAAAAAGAGGTAAAAATAAAAACATCAACCATACCAGCAGTCCGCCAACTAGGCCCGCATATACACCATGCGCATGTCCATTCTTCCAATATAATCCACCTATAATTGCAGGTAATAGATGAATAACCAACGAAAATGCGAGTAAGCCGATAGACGACAAACTAGCTTGGTTAGCCATTTGATGTTGGTACGCCAATGCAAGCAAAAGAATAAACCCAATAATTCCGCGTCGTATGGTTTTAATTCTTTTTACTCTATCCACACTTGCGTAAGTTTCTCTGTCCATAAGTTTTGGTAAGACAACATCATTTGTAATCATAGTACTGAGCGTTAGGGTAGCGACAATAATCATTGCTGTGGCTGCAGATAGACCTCCAAGAAAGACGATTACTTGTAAAAGTGTTGACTCAGACATAATTGCCAACCCCATTACATAAGTATCTGCAGAAATATTTTGGTCTGCAAACATAGCCTTTCCTGCAATTGCAATGATCGGAATGGTTGCAGCTATTAGCAATAAGTAGATTGGGAAAAACCAACGTGCAGTTTTCAAATGAGAGATCTTTAAATTATCAATAACTGCTACGTGAAATTGCCTTGGCAGACAGATAATGGCGGCAGCAGCCATCAGCGTTTGTGCCCAAAAGTCAAATGAATAAAAACTGGAGATAGCCTCGGGCGTTGTGTATTCAGAAAACATATCTGTATGTCCAGAATTCTGCCATAATTGATATCCGATAACGGCGACAAGGATTAGAGCAAGCAGTTTAAAACAAGATTCAAATGATATTGCTAATATTAATCCTCGTCTATATTGGGTGACATCGGTATTTCTTGTGCCGAAAAACATCGCAAATAGCGCAATTAATGTGGTTGCAGATACCACTATTAGTGTACTGTTTTGCTCTGAGGTAATCAGCTGGAAAGTTGAACCAATTGCTTTCAACTGCAATGCCACGTAGGGAATAGTGGCTAATAGAGCTATAATAGTAACGACTAAAGCAACTACTTGACGTTTGCCGTATCTTGAACTTATGAAATCGGCAATAGTACTGATATGTTGCTTTTTGCTTACATGGGTAAGCTTGTAAATGAATGAATAACCAAAGAAATAAACAATAATAGGACCCACTAGTATGGGTAAATACATCCACTGTTGCTCATTTGCTTGACCTACCGCACCATAAAATGTCCATGCGGTGCAATAAATGCCAAGTGCTAAACTGTAAACAAAAGGGTGAGAGGTAAGCCACCTTGCAGTTTGAGAGTTAGTATCTCCCCACCGTGCTATCCAAAAAAGAAAAATCAAATAGCTGATAGCTAAGGCTAGCCAACCTAAAGACATAAAGTTATCCTGCACAATCTCTTAACATAAACTCAATATAATAAACTAGATTTGCATTAGAGAGTTACGACTATCGTATTATGTTGAGGTGAAATAAAAGAAAAACTGAATTTAGCTTCATATGCATTCATATATTACTATCTAATATATTTCAGTTCTTTAGTCTAAAGACAAGGTTTCTTTACAGGGTGATATGTGTTCTTGATGGTCACTCTACTTGATGCATTATTCCAGACATTTATATGTTATACTTATGTTAATTCGTAATGTATTTTGGGTGGAGGTACGTTATATGAGCCTTGCACGTTGTATACAGATAATAATGCTGTCATATTTTATTTCAGCCTGCAAAATAACGTCCGAATATAATCCTGAACGTACGCCACCAACGCTCCCTACTCAACTTTTTGAAACGCAGCAATCGGCGCAAATTGAAAGCGTTGAAGACATTTTCTATTTAGCCGATGAGACAAAGCGTTATGTCAGACATGTGACAAAGCATTCTGAAACCCAACAAGCACAGCTTACTGCGCTGGTGACCTCAATTTTTGATAACAGTAACTTGTCTTTAATTTATCAAAGTAATGCTAATACAACCGCTCAACAGACTTTTGAAAATAGACAGGCAAATTGCTTGTCACTCACTATAATGACCTACGCCATGTTAAAAGAGCTTAACTTGGAAACGTCCTTCCAAGAAGTCCTAATACCTGAATTTTGGACCACTAGGGCAGGTAACACACTGATAAATAGACACGTGAATTTGGTATCAAAAGCGTCTATTTCTAATTCAAAGTACTTCACGAAGCAGAATAAAATCACTATTGATTTTAATCCTTTGCGAAGACATAGTTATTTAGAGACAGTCAAATTAACTAAACAACAGATAGTGTCTTTTTTCTACTCAAATAAAGGAGCTGAATATTTAATCAAAGAAAATTATGCAATGGCTTATACGTATCTAAAGGAGGCTTTATTAGCAGATGATTCTAATCAAAGCGCCTACTTAAATATAGGTGTTTTACTTGCTAGAAATGATTTAGACTCGATCGCTGAAGAGTTTTATAAATACGCGATAAAGCTCAATCCAGAGTATTCATCGGCTTATGAAAACCTTGCGATTTTATACAACAAATCAGGGAATTACGAACTGGCTGAGCAGCTGCTAGCAGACTTACATGAACAGAGACTATCCAATCCATATTATCATTTTATGCTGGGAGAGAAAGCCGCTCGAAGAGCTGATTTTGAACGAGCGATTGTTCATTATAATGACGCAATAAAACTAAACGCCAGATTGCATGAGGTGTATGCTTCCATGGCGTCCGCATACTACGAACTTGATAAAAAACAGCAAAGTAGAAAAGCGTTACTAAAGGCTAAGACTGCCTCCCGAGACAATCGTTTGGCTGAAAAATATTCAGCCAAACTTGAATTACTCTTCTAATATCTTTATTTATTTTAACTAGACCACACCCAACTGCTTTAAGCGCTCTTTTAAATAGTTATCAGCGGTATATTTGTCAGATAAAATAACATCAGGTCTCGGGTGAAGGAACAGCGGCAAAGAAATTCTAGCTTTGCTTGTATCAGTGCCCTGAGGATTCATAACGCGGTGCGTAGTAGAAGGAAAATAGTGTCCAGATGCTTCTTGCAACATATCGCCAATATTCACAATGAGACTGCCAAACTCGCAAGGCACATCTAACCAACTGCCATCTTTAGCCTTGACTTGAAGACCGGGTTCGTTGGCTGCTGGTAAGATAGTAATTAGGTTTATGTCTTCATGAGCCGCGGCTCTTATTGCTTCTGGTTCTTCGTCTCCTTTCAATGGTGGATAATGAAGAATGCGCAGGAGTGTCTGAGAACTATTGTCAATCATGTTAGAAAGAGGCTCTTTGTATTGGGCCTGAACATCTGCCGGAGACTCTTGTTCAATCCAAGACAATAGTTGTGAAGCAAGATTAAGAGTCTCAGTGTAATAGTTATGTATTTCTTGTTTCAATTGCGCAGGGCACTTTCCCCACGGATAGTAATGATAATATTCTTTAATGTCCTTTTTGGTGAATCCTTTTGCAATTTCTGAAACAGATTGAGGGAAAAAGCCATCTTGCGTCTCTTTGTTATAAACATACGCTTGTTTTTCGTCTGAATTAAAAAAGGCTTCCCAATTTTGGTAAATGCTACGAACACTTTGTTGTGAAATAGGATGGTTTTTTAATACACCAAACCCGGTATTTCTAAGTGATTCAACAAAGTCTTTTGCAGCGTTTTTAGAATGATAATCAACAGCTTCTAAAGTCATTTTTCATTTTACTCTATGTCAGAATTTATCTTGTCATATTCAATCAATTGATTAAATTATGCTAGAGACAAGAAAATGCCGGCTAGCGCAGCGCTCATTAAATTTGCTAAAGTAGCAGCGAATACAGCTTTCAATCCGAGTCTAGCTATGTCTGATCTGCGGTTAGGAGCCATTGCCCCTATCCCACCCATCAAAATTGCAATGGACGATAAATTTGCAAATCCACATAGCGCGAAGGTAATTATTGCTTGAGAAGAGACCGAAAGCTGGTCTTTGTAGGCAACGAAATCTAGGTAAGCAACAAACTCATTTACTACTAACTTTTGCCCAATGAAACTCCCAGCTAAAGTAGCTTCACTCCAAGGGATCCCTATAAGCCATGCAATAGGCTGAAAGATTATCCCTAATAAATATTGAATCGTTAAGTTATCAAACCCAAACAGGCTTCCGATATAGCCCATAATTCCGTTAAGTAGAGCTATTAACGCTATGAAAGCAAGTAACATCGCCCCTACGTTGACTGCTAATTTCATACCAGATGCAGCGCCGCTCGCGGCCGCGTCAAATACGTTGGTGTATTCTTGTGCGTCGGATTTGACCTCGTCAAGTGTTTGATTAGGCTCGTCCACCTCAGGCTCAAGAATTTTCGCCATCATTAATCCTGCAGGTGCGGCCATGAAACTTGCCGCTATTAGGTACTTCAACTCAATGCCTAAGCTAGCATACCCAGCCATAATTGAGCCAGCCACGGACGCAAGACCACCGACCATTACTGCAAATAATTCACTTCGTGTCATTTTGGGGAGAAAAGGGCGAATAATTAATGGGGCTTCGGTTTGGCCGACAAATATGTTCGCCGATGCAGACATTGACTCAGGGTTGCTGGTTTTAAGGAGTTTACTTAAACCGCCGCCAATTAAATTGATAATTACACTCATAATACGCAAGTGATAAAGCACAGCGATCAGTGACGAGAAAAATATGATGACAGGGAGCACTTGAAAAGCGAATATAAATCCAAGATTTGGCTCTGCGCTTAAATTTGATAATGGACCAAATAAAAAAGCCGTGCCTGCCTTGCCGTAATCTATAATGTTTTGAACAAATCGAGTGACACTGTTTAGCACAGTGACGCCTATACTCGTATACAAGACGAAACCTGCAATGCCAGCTTGAATGGCAAAAGCTCCGCCAACGGTCCGCCAGTTTATCTTTGACCTAGCATTGCTTAACGCTATACCCAGTGCAAAAATAAATATCACGCCTAGAACACTAATCATTGTTATTCCCATAGTTTTGTTTGAACAAATATGCACTCAGCGCATCAACTGCTAAATAGTTTTCACCTCCATGTGGAACAATGAGGTCGGCGAAATTTTTACTAGGATCGATAAACTTATGATACATCGGCTTAACAGTTTTTTCGTACTGTTGTGCCACAGAAGAAAGCGTCCTTCCTCGCTCGTGAGTATCTCGTAGCATCCTTCGCATTAAACAAACATCTAATGGAGTGTCTACAAATACCTTAAAATCGAATTGTTCAAATAATTGTATTTGAGTAAGCAACATGATGCCTTCAACGATGATAATTGGCGCGCTTTTAACTCGTTCAGATTCTTTGAGACGCGTATGAGTTTTGTAACAATAAATGGGATAGTCAATGCTTTTACCATCGCAAAGAGAAATTAAATGTTTTTGCAATAAATCGTGTTCAAACGCGTCGGGATGGTCGTAGTTGGTCGATGCCCGATCTTCTAAAGCAATATGGTCTTGTGCTTTGTAGTAGTGATCTTCCTGAAGCACCAGTACTTGCCGTTCATGTTTCTCTAATTTAAGTTTGAGGTTTTGGGTAAACAACGATTTACCGGAGCCAGACGCTCCAGAAATTGCTAAAACTATTGGTTTGCTCATTTTTTATTGTTCTTCTCCAAAAGGGGATGGATAGAGCCTTACTGAGTTTTTAAGTTTACATTAAAAGACTTTAAAAATATATTCCTAGCAAACGCCTAAAACAATTAATCTACTTTAATTGCAGAAAAATTACTCCCTACCATGTCTATGTATAAAAACTAAACAATCAAAAGTGTTCTTGTTACAAAAACAGAACCCTTGTTGTGTCGACGCTATTGGAAACCACAAAAATTTTTAATTGATACTTATCTGAGCAGTAACTATTAGGTTGAGCCTCTTTTGATTATGTGCTGTTTCGGCAATCAAAATGAGACTAAAGCAAAAATAACATAGTTATCCATGGTAATCGATTTACCAGTTATATACTCAATGTGAAAAGTTTACTTACTTATGCAATAAACTTTCATTGATCAACCTTCATAATTCAAAAAATAGCATAATTTCAATCGTTTGCTTTGGGCATACGGTTTGCAACCTAAGGCTAATAGAAATGATTACGGCTCTTTTGTAGTTGACTGCGGTTCGATACATACTTATCTGCAATTGGGTTACTCAAAGGGTTTTTAAGGAGACTTATGGTTCACATTCGAGATGCACTATACATTCAAATCGATAGATTTACGCTTAAATCAGGAAAAGCAAAAGAACTCGCCAATACCTATCAAGAGCACTTATCTGAATGGATTAGCAAATGTTCTGGTTTTGTAAGTTGCAATCTTCATGTCAGCGAAGACGGTTCACATTTGATTAATTATGCGCAATGGAGAGACAAAGAAAGTTTTCAAGCTTTTTCTGAAAATTCCAGACAAAAAGCATTGAAAAATGCAATTGAAAAGATTAATCCAGACAACGTGCAAAGCGACCATTTCGAACTGGTTACGCAGCAAAGCATAGAAGATGAGTTTTGGTCAAAGCCCAGATTTTAACTTAAGCAAAGTGCTAACTAAGGCGCGACGTTGATTTATAGTAAGGTTGGTTTTGCTTGATATATGTACGCTTTCCACAAGCCCACAATATTATTGGTAACAAGATCAAGAGTATCTATAATCATTTATCCTTCTAAGGGCATATAATTTCTCTAAGCGATTATGGAGTTCAAACTCCCTATAGCCATATACTCTCAGCTTTACCAATATGTCAATTAACCTTGATTATTTCGTACAACTGAGCGCTTTCTTATTTAATCCTTGGCTAAAGATATTAATTAATGTTTGAATTTCAGGGACAAATGTAAATAGTTGCATTTACAAGTTATTGTCATAAAACTGTAATAAACAATCATCAAACTAGTCATAGTTATATCAGCGCCTATGAAACTTTTTTTACAATCCAGATGTTTTTTTGAACGTTATTCGGGTTCGTAAAGTAAGTAAAATTGTGCAGTGCACAAAAGTGTGTGGCGGGCAGGAGGTTTTCATAGCATAAATTTGAGTGGTTTCGACAAGAATTCACACGGATGATTTTTTGCAGAACTCTTTGCATAGCCTATACTGCGGGTAGAACTAGAATAAATATAAGATTCATAACATATTTATACCAAGGGCTTTGAACTTGTGTAAAAGTATCAAATGAGCAATTAAAGTCTAAAAGTGAATTCACATAATAACCTAATCGACCTCGAAAAAAGATGCTCCGTGTAATTAAACTGTAATGGAGTATCAACATAATACGTGCGATTTTTACATTACAATAATTTTTTAAATCACAATATTTAGGGAAACATAATGTTTGCAAACACAAGACTAAGTAAGATTGCTGCAGCAGTTGCACTGTCTGTAGGTCTAGCCACTTCGGCAATGGCGCAAGAAACGTCTTCCGGCTTGAAGGGCAATATATCTACACCTCAAGGTACTCCTGCTATCGGCACAGAAATAACTGTTCGTCACGTACCTACTGGCACTGTAAGAACTGTTACCGTTGGTGCAAATGGCCAGTTTTCACTATCTGGATTACGGGTAGGTGGTCCATATGAAATTCTTATCGACTCAGACGAATTCGAAGATACTCGTGTAACCGAAGTGTTTTTATCCGTTGGAGACCCGACTACATTTAATTTTCAACTATCTCCGATTGATAATGTTGAAGTTATCGAAGTAACGTCTTCTCAAATTGCGTCTTTTGCTTTTGGACAAACTGGGCCAGCGGCAATTTTCGGACAAGATGACCTAGAGAACGCTCCTGCAATTAACCGTGATATCAAAGATTTAGTAAGAATAGACCCAAGAATCTACATCGACGAATCTTTTAGTGACGGTATTCAATGTGCCGGTGCTTCTCCGCGTTTTAACAGCTTGACTTTAGATGGTATGAGACTTAACGACAACTTTGGTCTTAACTCTAATGGTTATCCAACTGAAAGCATTCCATTCTCATATGACGCAATAGAGCAAGTTGCGGTAGAGTTGGCTCCATTTGATGTTGAATATGGTGGTTTTACTGCTTGTAATATTAACGCCGTTACAAAGTCGGGTACAAACGAACTATCCGGTGGTGTATTTGTCGATTATACATCCGACAGCTTGCGTGGTGACAGCATTGAAGGAGAAGATTTTCCTCAAGGTGATTACACAGAAGAGCGTTACGGTTTTAATGTTGGTTTTCCGATTATAAAAGATACATTGTTCTTCTTTGGTGCTTATGAGAAGAGAGAGGGAATTAGACTTCACGACTATAACCTAAGCCGTGTGACTCAAGCTGAGCTTGACCAAATTGCTCAAATATCTCGCGATGTATATGATTACGACCCAGGTGGATTCAAGCCTTCATCTCCAGTGGAAGATGAAAAGATTCTCATGAAAATCGATTGGAACATTAATTCAGACCACCGTGCACAGTTAGTGTACAACTGGAATGATGGTTTTAATATCTCAGAGTCAGACTCGGGTTCATCTCGAGTGTCTTTTGATGGTCACTTCTATGAGCGTGGTGCTGAGATTGAAACATTGGTTGGTTCTGTATTCTCTGATTGGACAAGTGATTTTTCTACCGAGCTTCGTATCGGTCAAACTAAACTAGACAATCGTCAAATTTCAGTTGATGCTGATTCAGGTTTTGGTGAAGTACAAGTCAGAGTGCCAGGTGGAGCAACGGTCTATTTAGGACCTGATGATTCACGTCAAGCAAACGACCTAAACTGGGACAACCTTACGTTTAAACTCGCCGGTACTTACATCATGGGTGATCATGAAATTACTGCGGGTGTTGAATATGAAAAGTTAGATGTTTTCAACTTATTCATGCAACATAGAATCGGTGAGTATCGCTTCAATTCAATTGCGGACTTCGAAGCTGGTCTAGCAAATCGTATATATTACAACAATGCGGCTGGTACGAATGATCCAAATGATGTTGCGGCTAGTTTCTCATTCTCTACCACTACCCTATACATCCAAGACGAATGGTTTGTGAATCCAGACCTTACCTTATTGTTCGGTTTACGTTATGACGAATATGGGTCAGACGACCGACCTCGCTTCAACCAAGCGTTTGAAGATTTCTATGGTTTCTCCAACACAGGTAACCTAGATGGAAAAGACTTAATTCAACCTCGTTTCGGCTTTAACTATGTTGTAAGTGATGACTTGGAAATTCGCGGTGGCTTTGGTCTATATTCTGGTGGTAACCCGAACGTATGGGTATCTAACGCTTATTCTAACGACGGTGTTACACAAGTGTTCGCTCGAGAAAGAAATATTGATGGCTTTGTAGCTGGCGAGACAAGCATTTTCGACCTTCCTAGAGTGGGTGGTGGTGCTCCTGTAGTGGCTCCTCCTCAAGCATTGTTTGATTATGTAGCGGGAAGAGATACAGGAGGTTTCCAAGGCTTTACAGTGGCGATCGACCCAGAATTTGAAATTCCATCTGAGTGGAAATATTCATTGGGGGCGACTTACTTAGCGCCAATGGACGTATTGGTTCAAGCCGATATTTTATACACAGATAAGAAAGACGCGCCAACTTACATAGAGCCTAGTAGAGTGGTTGAAAGTACTTTGTTTGATGGACGTCCGGTTTACTCTGGTTCAAACAACACCTTCTTACTGACAAACGCCACAGGCGACAATGGGGACGCGCTTACTCTTTCACTAGCAGCAACAAAAGAGTGGGATAACGGACTTGATTTAAGCGTCGCATATGCTTATAACGATTCTACTGACGTTAACCCAATGACGAGTTCTGTAGCGGGTTCTAACTATAGAAACTTCGCAACATCTGATCCTAATAATCCTGGTGCATTTACGTCAAACTACAACATCCCACATCGCTTCACTCTAAGGCTAGGTTATGCCCAAGAGTTTATCGAAGGATTGACTACTCGTTTCACAATGTTTGCGACTGCAAACGAAGGCCGTGGAATGAGCTATACGTTTGATGATGCATTTGATGAGGATGTTGGTGACGACGATTCTGGTGGTGGCCGTCAATTGATTTATGTACCAACAGAAAACGACCCTAACGTTATCTACGGTGAAGGATTTGACGTGGAAGCATTCAATGCATTTATTGCTTCTGAAGGCTTAACACGTGGTCAAATTATGGAGCGTAACTCAGTGCATGGCGACTGGTGGACTAAGGTTGATATTCGCGTCAGTCAAGAATTACCAGCGTTTGCTGAAGGACACAGAGCTTCTGCATTCTTCGTTGTCGAAAATTTTGGTAATTTACTAAACGACGACTGGGGTGTATTAAAGCAGGGTAACTTTGTATCTGAAAATGTGGTCGATGCTACTGTTAATGGCGACGGGCAATACGTTTACAATGAGTTCTTTGGTGCTGACCAAAGAGAAGGTATTGTTCAGGGCGCTTCGCTTTGGGAAATTAGAGTGGGTATTAACTACCGCTTCTAAAATGAGTTTTCTCTAAGTTGATAAAGCCCAGTCTATAAAATGACTGGGCTTTTTTTTACATAAAAATTGAATAATGTACATGCGAGACAACGCTCATTATGATTCAAATATATCAAACTTAAACCAGCATTTAGCGTCACCGCATTTCGGTTGTTAACTATCTCAAATAGCGCTAATCTAATCGTATGGAGCTTCTATTTACTAGGTAATTGAGAAGCCTTTAGGCTACCAAACCTTTTGCTAATACTCGGTTTGACAAAAGTGACAACATTTCGAGTTCTTCATCGCTTCGCTTACCATCGACAGCAGTAAGATTCATGGCGTGTTCAAACGCTTCAGCAGGATCATGATTAAGACCTTTGGCTAAAGAAAACAGAAATTCTCGTTCTTCCCCATGGTCAATAGCGACTCTCGCTTGATGTATAGCATCGCTTATAAAAGCGGAGATAGAAACGCCGCTATTCCAATTAAGCTTTTCAATCAAGTCTTCAAAATAGTCTTGCTCAGTAAGCGTTATTTTGTTGTCGATTTGGTAGAGTAAAACTAACAGTTTAATTAAATGTTCGTTGAATTGTTGCTGGCTTACAAGGTCCTTAATTTGGCCTGAGTCATTTTCAGTCAGCTTAATTGCCGAAGTGCTCTCGTTTTCTTCAAGAATGTTTTTTGTTGGTGGCTCGGATTCTAATACTCTAGTGGCTGATTTTTTTTGAACATTACTATTTTCATCAGAGACGTTACTGGGTGTCTTTGAATCATGATGATTTTTCGGTAGTTTCGTATCCAATTGATTTTTATTTATTTTTTCTGGCATATCTAACCTCTGTGCGGATGCAGCTAGAATGGAATTGATTAGTTTTCACTTTCACAAGTTATGTTAGGTTAGTCTAACTTTGTGAAAAATCCAGCTAATCTAAAATACTTTTGTATTGTCGCTAATACCACTAATATCACGTGCATATACAAAAATATTAGAGCCGGAAACTGCTGATTAAGTTCATTTTTTCTTTATGAAACCTGGCGCTAATTGGGGGTTTTCTATACTGGCCAACACTTCGTGATTTTTAAGCGCTAATTGGCAACCTTGGTTTAGGATACGATGGTCAAAAGAGCAGTCTACTTGCCAATAGCGCAAAACGTAAGCAGCTAACGCTGCCCTTACTTGCATCACTTTTTCACCTGATTGCATGGCGTAATCCATTTCAATGGCTTGTGAATGTTTTATATCTGGATGAACCATCAATACTAAAGTAACCAGTCGATTAAATTGATTGTCTGCGGAACAGAGCATATTTGACGAAGTAGGCTCTTCAGTGTTTAAAACTTTGGTAAACCGCGTACAAACAAAGTCTCTGAAATTTTCGGATTTTTTATCAAAAGCGCGAACGTGCCATCTATGTCCATTGTTTATGAGTGTGTGTGGTACTATTTTACGTTCGTTTTCACCGGAGCTAACGGATACATATTTTACGTTGCATGTTTTTTGATTGTGAATAGCTCTCATTAAAGCCGCAATTACATGGATATTTGGATGAATTAATTGAACTGCTTCAAAGCAGGTACTAGAGGGTTGCACTGAGGCAGTAATGCCATCACTGAAGCCTTTACTGACTGATTGTAAAATAGAATCTGCGGAAAACTGGAAAATTGGTTCAAATTTATCGGTTCTGAGGTATTGTTTAGTGCTGTGATTTAAACTAAGATTATTCTCTGCAATTTCTTTATAGGCCGCGAAATCTCTGGTACTTGCTGCTAAGCCCGTCTTAAAACGACTAATAAGATCGTTTCGAGTAACTGTTCCAAAGAACTCTAGGTTAAAGTCGATAAATGCAAGTCTTTCTTTTTGAGCAAGTGTTAAATCATTTATATAGTTACTGAAATTACTGTAAGCCGCACTAATTTGCATAAGGGTATCTCTATTGTTCTGATCACATCAAAAGTACCGCATTATGTATTGTAATGAACCCATACAGTGCAGATGGGTTACTACGAGTTATGGTACTGTATATAAATACAGATTATAGGTCCTTGATATTGAAGATGCAATCAAATTGATTATAAACTATTCATAAACGCCTGCGGCTTTAAACAATTGCATATGAACATTAGTCAAAGCGTCAATATTTCGCTGATACCCACCACCAATAACCGCTAATACAGGTAATTCTAAATCTGCACAGCGATCGAATACCAACTTGTCTCTGTTATACACGCCTTCGGTGGTAATATTTAAATGACCTAAGTCGTCATCTATATGAATGTCTACTCCGGCATCGTAGATTACAGCGTCCGGAGCAGAGTAATTAATGGCCATATCTAACGCGCTCTCTACTACTTCTAAATATTCTTTGTCTTCAGTACCCTTACTAAGAGCAAAGTCCATATCTGAATGTTGTTTTCGATATGGGAAATTTTTTTCTCCGTGAATTGAAACGGTGTATATATTTTTATTCCCCGCTGCCAATTTAGCCGTGCCATCTCCTTGATGTACATCACAATCGAAAATAAGAACCTTATCTACATGTTCGTTTTGTAACATATTTAAAGCAGATAGATATAAATCGTTTATCATGCAAAAACCAGAACCGAAATTAGAAAAGGCATGGTGATAACCCCCAGTAAGATTTAAAGCCTTTTTGTGTTCTAATGCTAAATCGCTTGTGAGTACGCTTCCTCCCACAGCTGTGAGGGTTCTTCTTATCAATTGCTCACTCCATTCAAAGCCGATTCTTCGCATTGCCTTTTTGTCCAAGGTACCATTTATGAGTTGAGTAACATAAGCGGGATCATAGACTCTCTTCAGTTCATCTAAATTCAATGCCTCTGGGGTAAAAAAGTGATCACTTGGTACCCCATGGGCTTTTAGTTTATCAGCAATCGCTTGATACTTTTCAATTGGGAACCTGTGTCTAACGGGCAAATCTAGTTGGCTATATATTGGATGAAAAACTAATGGGATCACAGAATCTTCTTTAAGTTAGTTTCAACGCATAACGAGTCAATTGTTGAAGTAGTTAAGTTAATCATTTGTTCGTAAAACAATATACTTTGGATTTTTATTTATGGCGATAGCTATAATAATTTGTGGCAACACTAGGTTAATGTTTATTGAACAACAAACTTTTTATTGACGCATTGTGCTCTTGGGATATCAAAGATCTTAATCGTTAGAAAATTCAAAAAAATTGTGAAAACTGCTTCAAATCATGACTAAATAAGATAAAGTCTGATCATAAGCAACCCGTTAGCCTTTGAACGCGTGTGAGCATATTTTATAAGAAGCGCCAAAAGCATCTTATAGGCGTATTTTCAGTACGCTTATAATAAATCCAGGTTCCTTATTAAGGCTTAAGATCAATGGATAGTCAATGAATCAAGAACACCAAAAAAAGCGTCGAAGAAGAAGACGGCGATCGTCAGCACCCGTGGTCACTAAAACGCTAGAAAAAGTGAGCCTCCCACATAAACATGTGATGGCGGTCTTTGTTATATTGATGGTTGCAGTGGGTTTGTATAACTCAATAAATTTTACTCTAGCCAACCTTAATTATTATCATGCAAAGATAATTATAGACAAATGGACTTCTGGAAATTATTTAAACAAGAAAGAAGAGTACCAAGTGGCCGAATCGGCAATTCAAAGTGCATTGGCATATCATTTTGATAAGCCATTATATCTAGAAACCTACGCACAAATTCTGGAGTGGGGATTTGTATTTCAAATTGTTGGAACAAGGAAATTAGAACAAGCTGAAAACTTATATCGATCAGCATTGCATAAACGTCCCTTATGGCCGGCGACCTATGCGAATTTAGCTATGACAAAATGGCGAATGCAAGAAATAGATAACGATTTTAAACATTACTTATTAACTGCTGATGAATTGGGCTCGCAAACTCAAGAGGTTCATTTGTTGTTTACTCAGTTGGGTATCATTTGGTATCAGGCGAATCATCCCCTCTATATGGAGTTTAAAGATATAATTTTTGCTCGAATTAGGGCAGGGCTGAGAAGTAAAAGTATTCGCCAACAAGTTTTGTCATATATTGATAGCACTAACAGTAAAAAAGACGTTTGCCGATGGTTTAAAGACTTTGATAGATATACCGCAGTTAGTCATCTAGACTGCACTTATTGAGGTTTTAGCTGGAGCTTTTCTTCGATGTTCTTAAATGAATGGAATTTATGACCATCGCAATCGCGATAAAAATCACAAAGTAGCAAGCATTTGCGTAGGCTTGTAACGGAAAGTCAGAGGCCATTTGGATAGCCATCGTGACAAATGCAATTAAACACGCAAAGGCGCTTCCTTTTAAAATTGAATGTTTGCGCTTGCCCATGGCTCTTATTGTTTTGTAAAACACAAATACCATTAAACCCCATAATATAAAAGCGCCTAGCAGGCCATATTCCATTACAAATTGTAGGTAATCGTTGTGCAGATGGTCATGAAATAAAGTGGCTTCCTGTATTTGATAGCTGGGAAATGTGGAATAAAAACTGCCTCCCCCTGAGCCAAAAATTGGGTAATCTGCAACGATTGGATAAGCGTCGCGCAATGCGTCATCGCTGGCCCAGGGTTCCAATGATGCTGAGCTCTCTTTCATTTGACCAATACTATATAACCCAGCTAAGGCAATAACGTTGATTATTAAAAAAGCAATGATTAATTGTTTTAGTTTTTCACTTGGCTTTTTGATGAATACTAATGCGGTAATTCCGACTAATCCCAAGGATGAAAAAAATGCGAGGTTACCTGATCTTGAATGAGACATAATTAGCGCTATCACCATTATGCCGATACACGAGCTTATTATGATTTTTGGGTCTACTGCCAAGCGAAAAATTCGGGTATGGTTGTTGCTAGGTCGATGACTTTTTCCTTTTTCAAGTTTTGACACTAACAGCCCAATCGCAGCGGCTAGTCCGAGCGTTAAAAAATTCGCAAAATGTCCATTATAAACAAAACTACCTGTGGCTTTGTTTTCTATAGGAAAAGAAAACACAATGCTGGTATTGTTTCCAAACACAATTTCAACAATACCGTAAAGAGCTTGCCAAGTGCCGACTCCTGCTATTGTAAACAATAGCAATTTCAATCTTCTTTCGTTATTTACCAGTGCCAGTACGCATATAAATAAACAAGATAAACTCAATAATTTAGTAAAATTTACCAGCGACTGGCTTCTATCAATAGATAAATAAAAGCTTAACGCGTTCACACTTGAATAATGTTTATAAGATTCGGGTGATAAAAATGCTACTAGGCCGGAGGGCAGTGGAACCAATTGAAGAGTGGCGAGCAAGATGAAGGCTATCCATAAATACATGATAGTTACGTAGCGTTCAATGCCCAAGTTTCTTACCGATCTGTGTTTGATTACAACGAAAATGGTGAGTAAAAATATACAAACCTCAAAAAAGCCCCAAGCCCATGGTCTATTCGCACCAAGAGGGATAGGCAACAAAAATAGTATTATTAACAAAAAGCTAAAGCTTTTGTCGCTGTCGTATTCTGCTACGTTAATTGTGATTTCTCTTTTTCATGACTTAGATAACGTTATAAATTTAATTTGACGATACGGTTATATCTCCCGCTCCCGTTCCTCCTGAGCCTATGCCGACGCCGAGTGGGGGATTAATGATTGCGCTATTGGATATTTGAGCAGAAACTAATGGGTTAAGTGAATCAGCATCAATGCCCATTTCTACAAAAATGTTTTTTATACTCTGTGATGGTAACAGCCCGGTCATCAAAACAGCACTATAAATTTCTTGAACATAATCTGGATACAAAGAAGTCGTTAGTCTGATGGCCTGTACAAGTTTATCCGGATTACTTTCGGTCACAACTTTTGTCGCGTAAATCAGATCGCTTGTTGCCATCATTTCCGAAAAAAACATTTCTGACATGGGTATGTCAGAGGCTAAATTTTGCTTTATGCTTTCAGTTTGTTTTGAATTGGCATTTGAAATAACTTCATTGATTGAAAAGGTGATAGCCTGTTTATCGGTATATCCTTTTTCTGTTATTTTGAAAATTGCTTGATTTAACTGTGTGCCAGGTTGCTTTGGGTTGCCAAAAAAATTATTTCTAAGTTCTTGAGACAACCCATTTGAACAAGTCAGCAGCATCAAGCCGATCAATATTAAAGAGCGAGCAGCCATATTATCCTCATGAAAAAGACTTATGTAGTCTTGTTACTTGCTAACAATACCTGTGTTCATGCTATTTTAATTGTTAAGCGATTAGCTCGGCACTCGGCCATAACGGTCAGAAAACCTAACGATATCGTCCTCACCAAGATAACTGCCCGATTGCACTTCAATTAGCTCTAAAGGAATTTTTCCTGGATTTTCTAAGGCATGCACCTCACCAATAGGAATATATACAGATTCGTTTTCTGTGATAAGTTGAGTTTCTTCTCCAATAGTCACACTCGCGGTGCCTGATACCACTATCCAGTGTTCTGCTCTATGATGATGCATTTGTACAGATAGCTTTTCGCCTGGCTTAACACTTATGCGCTTAACCTGATAGCGTCTACCGTTATCAATTGAGTCATAACAACCCCAAGGTCTAAACACTTCGCGGTGAAACTCAAACTCGCTTCTATTTTGAGCTTTTAGTTTGTTAACTACTTGTTTAATGTCTTGCACTTTATGTTTGTTGGCGACTAGCATTGCATCTTTGGTTTCAACCACAACGACGTCGTCTAATCCAATTACTGCAACCAAACGCTCTTCAGAATTTATATAGCTATTATTAACACCTTCAACCATGACATCGCCGATACAGGCGTTACCATTGGCGTCTTTGTGCTTATGTGTCTCCCATAACGAACTCCAAGCACCCACATCGTTCCAGCCTGCGTCCAACGGCACCAAGCAGGCTTTTTGAGTTTTCTCCATTACAGCATAATCGATTGATTCGTCTGGACACGCTTTGAAGGCCTCTTCATTGAATCGAATAAAGTCAAGATCACTCGAAGTATCCGATAAAGAGTCTACACACGCTTGATAAATATCAGGACGATAAGCTTTAAGCTCTTCCAGATATGCGCTCGCTTTGAACATGAACATACCGCTGTTCCAGTAATGTTCTTTGCCCTCTAGATATGTTTGAGCTACCGATTCTGAGGGTTTTTCAACAAACTCAACCACTTCAAGTCCACCATTGCCTGCTGGTTTACTAGCCTTAATGTAACCATAACCAGTGTGAGGTTCTGTTGGGACAATACCGAAAGTTACTAATTTGTCCTCATTTGCCAATGTAGCCGCTACTTCAATCGAACGAGCGAAAGCTTGGTGATCTTCAATAAGATGATCTGCAGCCAATACCAATAAAGTTGCGTTAGGCGATTCTTTGGCGGCCAATAAAGCTGCGATTGCGATAGCTGGAGCCGTATTTCTCCCGACTGGCTCCAGCACAATGCCTGAATGTTTTATATCTTCAGCTCTCAATTGTTCAGCGGCCAAAAATCGATGCTCTTCGTTACAAATTAGCATAGGCTTATCCATGCCACTTGAGGGAAGTCTCAGCAGTGTATCTTGCAACATAGTTTTATCGCTAGTAAGTGATAAAAACTGTTTAGGCAATGCAGCCCTAGACTTTGGCCATAGTCGGCTTCCAGTGCCGCCAGCTAGAATTACAGGTTTAATCATGTTTCGCTCTCAATGCTTATGTAGTTTGAATTATATCGTTAATAGAAGTAGCTCAGCTTTGCTCAATGAAGTACTTGCGCAAGCTTCGTAAGTCTAACTGTTTTAAAATTTTAACTCCACTGTCTCGCAGACTATTCGCTTATATATTTAACAACTGCATTAATGTTTTATATTTGTGCGCAAGCTTAAATTTGCAGCCAGAAGTGAGTTACTTGTAACACTGCTTAATGGTATTCTTGTGCGCGCGTATGTTTAATATGAAATGTTTTTTATACTCAACACCTAAACAGACAGAAGTTAACTGCATTTGGGTCGATATAATAAAAGATAAGCGCATTGGTTGATAAGGCAAATTAATCCTTTACTCGACCATTTAAAAAATAATTTTATATGAGGTCTACTCAATGAAGGGGCTGGTTTTCACAGAGTTTTTTGACATGGTAGAGGATGTATATGACCAAGACATGGTCGATTATCTTATTGACGCTACTCAACCACAGTCACTCGGAGCATACACATCAGTAGGTTCTTACGACTATGCTGAACTTGAAGCTATGGTGGTTGAATTGAGTTCGAAGACCAAAACCGAAATTTCTGTTCTACTGCACGAATTTGGCAAGCATTTAGGAACTCAATTTGCGCGTAAATTCAATGGTTTTTTCGCAGAGGCAGGGAACACATTTGGGCTTTTGCGAGAAATAGACCAACATATACATGTAGAGGTAAAAAAGCTTTACCCTGATGCAGAATTACCTGAATTTGATTATGAAAATGTGACGGACAATCAAATTGTCCTCTATTACCGTTCGAAAAGACCTTTAGCAGATTTAGCGCATGGCTTAATTGTTCAAACCTCGGCTTATTACAATGAAACGATAAAGATCGAATTGGAACGGTCCCGAGAAAGTGAAACGCACATGTGCAAATTTACGATCGTTAAGGTTTAAATACAGTCAATGTTAACAGATGTTGAGAAGTTAAATAAAAGATTGGCGAGAGAGAAACTAGCTCGCCAGAGCGCTGAGGACCTATTAGAAAAAAAAGCCATGGAGCTTTATGAAAAAAATAAGCAGCTAGCCGCTCTCACTGAAAATCTAGAAAAAAAGGTCGCGAACAGAACCTTAGAAATGCAACGGGCAAGAGATGAAGCGATACTCGCCTCAAAAATTAAATCTGACTTTATCGCTAACATCAGTCATGAACTTCGCACCCCAATGAATGGAGTGTTGGGTATGTTATCTTTATTAGCGGACGAAGACTTAAACCAAGATCAACTTGAGTTATTGCGCACTGCAAAAGCATCTGGAGAGCAGCTTTTACTATTGATAAATGATGTTCTAGATTTTACTAAAATTGAAGAAAACAAACTTGAATTATCGTTTGCTCCGGTCAATTTAAAAGAATTGTTCAATGTGGTGTGTAAGCCATTTGAGATCCAAGCCAATCAAAAAGACATTGAATTGCATTTAAATCTGTCAGAGAACGTGCCCGATATCATTATTACTGACAAACTTAGAATGACTCAGATAATCAGTAACTTGTTGTCAAATGCAGTGAAGTTTACTAAAAAAGGACATATTGACGTTGATCTTGAGTGCGAGAGTATCACGGGTAATCTTGCCACATTCTGCTTAACTGTTAAAGACACTGGAATAGGAATAAGTGAGCAAGGCAAGGGGTCGGTATTTTCAGCCTTTGAGCAAGCTGACTCGTCTATAACAAGAGACTTTGGCGGAACGGGTTTGGGAATGAGCATAACCAAACGCTTAGTCGATAAGTTTAATGGCGAGATAAAAATGAGTAGCCAATTAGGAAAGGGTACGTCATTTACCATTACTGTTGCTTTCGAGATCGGTGAACAGCCTTTCGACAGGTGCGCAAATAATGAAAATTTCGATAGGTCATTCGGCACTCGAAATATACTTCTTGTGGAAGACAATAAGATTAACCAAATTGTGGCTGAAAAAATGTTAACCAAACAGGGCGTAACGCTTACTATTGCAGAAAATGGTAAGCAAGCCATTGAGCTATTGGAGAATAACGTTTTTGATTTGATTTTTATGGATTTGCAAATGCCGGTAATGGGGGGAATTGAAGCGGTTAAGCAAATAAGAAATAGAGGCTTAATTGATATTGACACTCCCATTGTAGCTATGACGGCGCATAACACTCAAACTCATATTGATGAATGCCTAGACGTCGGTATGCAGGGTCATATCTCAAAGCCGATCGAAAACGATAAACTGACAAAAATACTCATTAAATTTTTAAATGTGAATATCGTGCAGTCGACTGAAACCACAAAAAAAGTTAGCAAAACAATAGATGGAATCGATTTGACAGAAGGATTAAAACGCCTGCATGGCGATTGGGTGCTATATTATTCGTTAATAGAGCGCTTTTTAACTGAAAACGAGCAAGTCGTGGCCAACCTACGAGCATTGCAACGACAAGACAACAGTGAGAGGCTCCGCGAAATTTTTCACAAACTCAAAGGCAGTGCGGCTAATTTGGCGATCGCAAATGTATCCCGTATAGCCGCTAATTTTGAAACTAAATTGCGGCAAGTTCCAGCTTTACTCCCAACAGAGCAGGAATTAAACGAGCTTGAAAGCGAAATAAATAGAACGTTCGAGAGTTTCAAAGAGCTGGAAAATCCTCACATAAATATCCATAAAGCCGATATACGTACCGAGAGCTCAGATTATATAATCAAACAAATGGACAGTATTTTGTACAATTTAAATCGAGATGTTCTGGCCTCAGAAGAAAGTTTACACGACTTGATGCAATGTGAGTTGACAAAACAAGCTTTACATTTCGTCAACGAAGCACACGCAGCAATGTCAATATTTGATTTAGACACTGTTTCAAGAGCGATCACGCAAGCTAAAAATACGTTGGTTTAAAACATGGATAAACACAGAATACTGATAGTAGACGATTCACCAAGCGAACTTAGAATTTTGATGGAAACATTAAAATATAAGTACGCCATAGTAGTTGCTACAAGTGGTCACCAAGCCATTAATATGATAAAGGACGATCCGTTTATAGAGTTGGTCTTATTAGATATTATGATGCCGGATATTAACGGGTATGAAGTATGTAAGCAATTACTTAAAATGTCTCCTCAGTTGCCTATCGTATTTGTATCTAGCAATGATTCTACCGAAGAAATTTTAACCGGCTTTGATGTAGGCGGTGTCGATTATTTGACTAAACCTATAGACACCAATGTGGTATCTAGGAAAGTTGAAGTTATTCTCAACGAACGAGCAAAATTGGTCGAGCTACAGTCTCAAAATCAAGATACATCAGATATGGTTATGTCGGTGATCACCTCTACGGGGAATTTAGGTACCGTTTTAGGATTTTTGCGGGCTGGCCTGAATATCAAAAGTCATGAAGGGTTACTTAGCGCTTTGTTCGATGTATTTGATAATTTACATATTGATGCCTGTGTCCAACTGAGAACTCCAAAAACTGTGCTAAACCAAGCATCTAATGGCACTCTAACGCCTCTAGAAGTAGATTTATTGACCCGTGCTGAAGGCATGCAAGGACGGTTTTTAGAACGCGGAACTCGTTACATAGTAAATTTTGAGAGCGTGTCTGTGATCATTAAAAACATGCCGGTAGAGGATGAAATGGCGCTGGGGGAATTACGCGACAACCTAATGATGATTTTAGAAGATACAAATTCACTCAATCAAAACCTTTCCGCCAATGGCGCAGCGGTCAATTATGACAAACAAGAAAGCACTAAGCCCTCGCAAGATTTTTCGATATCAAATGATCATAAAGAAGTCATTCATGACATCGCCGCTTCTCTAGACATGGCATACGAGTTACACGGGCAAATAGAATCGAATACTATCAATTTAATTGAAGATATGGGAATTGAGTTTGAGCAAAATTTCTTTAAATTAGATTTGTTAGAGCATCAAGAGCATGTTTTAAATCAGCTCATTGAAAAACAATCGACAGCTTTCAGCGACAACCTTTCTAACTTTAACGAACTAAAACATATACTGTTTAACGTTCGCAAGCAACTTGACGAGTTAGAATAACTTAAAAACCCATCCTTATTGCCGTATAAAGTTTTGCTAAACACAATAAAAATGCGTTGAGCTCTTTGGAATAATATTTTAAGTCAGGCGGCTAATTGATTTCCCATCTGCTTCTCATCGTCGTTTTAACAGGTTATTATTAGCTTATAGTTTTAGCTAACCAAACGAGCAATAAAATGAGTAAATCTTATAAAGACATCACAAATGACTTATCTAATAATTTAAAAAATTTACGTCCGAGTATAGCGGACACTATGAAAGGTTTTTCTGCAATGGCACAAGCAGCTACCGCAGATGGAGCACTAGATAAAAAAACAAAAGAGCTAATTGCACTTGCAATAGGTGTTTCTACAAGATGCGATGGATGCATTGGTTTTCACGCCAAAGCTTTAGTAGAATTAGGAGCGCCTCGAGAAGAAGTGGAAGAAACCCTTGCTATGGCAATATACATGGGGGGAGGTCCTTCACTTATGTATGCAGCTGATGCGCTAGCAGCCTTTGATGAATTCAGCGAATAAGTTAATTTGTCTTTGGGTAAAATACTCAGGCAACAAGTCAAGTTTTATTAACCATTATTCAGTTAAGTAAGTCTTTGTTGCCTGCATTATTTTTGGTCAGTCGACTCGTTTTAAAATGTCGGACAGGCGTGCATGTTTAGCAGGCGTAAACAAGCCACATCGAATATGCCCTTGAGCCTAAAGTCACTTACTGATGGTCTGCAGATTCTGCACTATTGTGTATAAACAAATAAGCATAATAACCACACATAATCAGCATAATAAGAATTCCTAGAAGAGAGCCCCAAACAACTGGATCTTTTAATAGCATCGTTAACATAATAATCACCTTTTTTGTATTTAACTTTTCAATCTTACCTCATAGCCCTTGTTGACTTGATTTGAGGCAAAAACTTCCTATAAAACTATTGTTCTTATCGACTTTGACTAATACCAAGAGCCGGTATAAATAAAGGTACTAGGTTCAACAGTCTCCACAACTTCGCCGTTTAATGTGGTCGCCACTTTAAAATAGAGCTTTTGTGTGCCTTCTTGTAACTTTTCAGGGGCTACTGCCACACTAATAGGCAAGGTATACAGTCCACCAGCGTCAACGGTTACCCTGTTATCACCGTTATAATTTGCTCCTTCCAGACCTAATATTTCGATGGTATAAGTGCTTTGCTGTTGGCTTTTATTCAACACTTTAAGAGTGTAGACGTTTTCAATTAAACCCTGACTGGTTTCTCTATCTAGCGAATTACGATCTCTGATAATGTCTACCTCCAGCGGCACTCTAGACATAATGTCATAGACTAATAATGAACTCATAACTGCGAGAACAACAGCATAACCAATTAATTTAGGCCTGAAAATTTTGGTCTCGCCGCCCGATAGTTGGTGTTCAGATGTATAGCTAATTAATCCTTTCTGATAGCCCATTTTTTGCATCATGCTATTGCACGCGTCCACGCAAGCGCCACAATTGATGCATTCGTACTGCAAACCGTTTCTAATGTCTATGCCGGTGGGACAAACTTGAACACATAGATTACAGTCAATACATTCGCCTAAGCCTTTCTCTTTAATTTGTTCGAGTGACAACTTACGAGAGCGAGGACCGCGGTTTTCACCTCGTTGCGCATTGTATGCAACTGTATAGGTGTCTTTATCGAACATAGCAGATTGAAAACGAGCATATGGACACATGTGTGTGCACATTACTTCACGCATATAACCTGCGTTACCATATGTACAAGCCGCAAAAAATATCACCCAGAATGCGGTCCAAAAGCCTACTTCTAATGTGAAAAAGTTGATAAAGAGTTCTTGTACTGGAACAAAATAACCGACAAAGCTTAATGCCGTTAACAGCGAAAACGTGATCCAAGCTAAGTGCTTTGCTGATTTTCTCAAAAGCTTGTCTTTGTCCATCTTTCTCTGGTCGAGCTTAATTCTTTTGTTTCTAGGGCCTTCAAACTTTTCTTCAAACCAGATAAAAATATGAGTCCATGCGGTTTGAGGGCAGGTAAATCCGCACCAAACTCTTCCAACAAAAGTGGTTACGAAAAACAAACCAAAGGCAGATACAATTAGTAAGTAGGCAAGAATAGTAAGATCTTGAGGCCACAAAGTAAGCCCAAAAATATTAAAGCGTTGCTCAGCAAGGTCGAATAATAAAGCTTGTCTGCCCTCATATTGGACCCACGGAGCAAGCATAAATAGACCAATCATCACCAGACCTAAGCTTTGTTTTAGGCTTTCAAAAAAACCTTTCACTGAACGAACGTAAATACGGCTTCTGGTTGCGTAATTGGACTTAGTAATTTCTATATTTGCGTCATCTAATTTAATAGGAGTGACGTCTTTAATGGGTATGTGCTCAGACATGATGCATAATCCTCAATTCATAACTTGTCGAGTGTGGGTTCGACCTTGTGCTACGCAATGTCATTGAGATGATTAAAATTGCCTGTAATTACACAAAGTAAGTTAATTGATATTTCTGCTTTTACTCTGCAGAAGTCATGCCAGGGCAACCATGTTTTTAACTGTATGAATTTTAATGATATTTTAAAAAAACGCAGATGTTTTTTAATCTTTTTTTGCCAAAAATGGCAAATTACATGTCATAATTGACGTTGCTTTTTTTGGGTGGGACGATTCTTTAAACCTCGGGCATTTCGTAACGTTCAATTGCTTTTTTGTTTCGGAGCTTTAAGCCCTTTTCTGTTGTTTCGCTCGGTAATGCTTTCATCGAAGATAAAGTGATGTTTATGCTTCCATCATAGAATCAATCTGCTCGTTGATAGCTATGCTGCTTGTATTAGCCCTTTAGGTCTGTATCTTTGTTTGGAGTTTTTTATTCTGTCGTGCGTTAGTTCGAAACTTTTACCTATGTGGCTTCTACATTAGGATTTGAATGCTTAATTGTTCATGTAGTTTCCATGTTTTGAACTATGTTGTGTGCTAGGTTCTAACTGGCCTATTTTAATGCTCTCACAAATTAGATCATTAGGTTGACGTGAAAAAACGCTTAATAGTATCTAGCAGTTGTGCCTTGGTAAACGGTTTCGCTAAGTGGCCATCCATACCCTGTTGTTCACAACGTTTTATGGTTTCATCAAATGCATCTGCTGACAAAGCAATGATCAAAGGCTGTTTTATGGAATCTAAGCGACGAATGTCGGCGGTGGCTTTATATCCATCTTTAACTGGCATATTAATGTCCATCAGAATTATGTCGTATTGGCGTTTTTCGACAGTCACGAGGTCCACTGCTTCTTGTCCATCTTTTGCGAAATCGAGACTACAGCCTTGGTGCTGAAGCATACTATTGACCACCTCTCGATTTATTTCATTATCATCGGTAACCAAAATACTCGCGCCACTAATATCTGAGATTAAGTTACTGGCTTTTTTCCTTTGGTTTTGTAAGACAGGAGCCGCCGCTAGGTCAACAATCAGGCTTGCTTGAGTCCCGACGCCATATTGAGACTGCAAGTCGAACGTATGTCCTAGCATTTTTGCAAGTTTTAATACAATATCGAGCCCTAAACCAGTCCCATATATGGCTTCTTCATAGCCAGTATTTTCTTGGTTGTACTCGCCCATTACCGTCTCTACGTTTTTAATCCCAATGCCATTATCAGCAACCGTAAGTCGGACCGAATGATTATCTAAAAGATCACATTCAAGGCTTACGTTGCCTTCGTTTGTGTACTTAATAGCGTTGCTTAATAAATTAGAAAGAATTTGGGTGAGTCGAACTTGGTCGGTTTTTACATGAAGTCGCTTGAATTGTTCACTGATAATTAAGCTTATTCCTTTATCTTCGCAAGCAGGTAGGTAAAGCTCCTTTAGGTAGTTTAATATGTCATTTAACCTGACTACTTCTTTACTGACTTGCAATTTATCTTCATCAAGCCGTGATAAAGTAAGAATATCGTTCAATAATGTTTGTAACTGGTGACCACATGCTTCCATAGTCGTTAGTTTCTGCAGTACTGAAGGGTCAGACACTTGCTCTTTCAGGTTCTCTGCAAGACCGATTAAGCCAAACAAAGGGGTTCTTATTTCATGCGACATCCTAGCAAAGAATTTATCCCGAAGTTTAAGCGTTTTGGTAAGTGTTTCTTCTTTTGCTTTTAACTCTGTGACATCGGTATGGGCGCCTAACATTCGAATTGGTTTTCCATTCTCATCTCTAGTGGCTAGTCCACGGCAACGTATCCAAACCGTGTTCCCATTTTTGTGCTTATATCTGACTAACTGGTCGTATGGATGTGAGGGGTCTGCGAGATGTTTTTCAATGCTTGAAATCGCCACAGCCAAGTCATCAGGATGAATCAAATCTTGCCATTCAGATACCAGATGTTTTTTGCTTGCCGGGTCATATCCAAGGGTCTTCCAAAATGATTCACTCATCCACTCATGCTCAGGATTTTCGAGATCCCAATACCACATTCCATCAAGAGATGATCGCTCTATGAATTGAAATATGGATTCATCATTTTTTACTAAATCGAGTAATTCTTTATTCAGTCTGTGCATCACATAATCTTATTGTTTTGGATATCGCAAAGTAAAATTTGTTAGTTACGATATTATGATACCAGAGCACTGGGCTTAAAAAAAACTGATAATACGACGATAATTTATTATCGCCTTGTAAAAAGATAACTTTAAGCCTTATCGAAAAGTTTGATATCGTTATTAGCCGATCAATAAATCAAAAGATTTATCCGCATAATCTGTCCGAGAACTTTAATAACGAAATTATTAAAGCCATTGTGTTGACTAATTTTGCATGGGAATATTAGATTGCCATCGAAAACCCACCCCTCCAGAATGCCACACACCGGCGCCTGATTTATCTGGACTTGGCCCCTCAATATTTAAATATTCGGGTAAATCATGTCGCGGTCGCAATAAATCAACGCCTTTTACTGTGCTTCTATGCATTATCCGTAAACCTTGTTGTTCGGGGGGGAGATGGGCTTCAGGTGCTGCGCGATGGGCAACAGCAAGGTTATCAATGAATAGGCAATCGCCTTCTTCGTACTCGTAATTGACAGCATAGCCCTTTTCAAACCCAATATTAAGTAAGTAATTATACTGCTGACATAATTTGGCCAATTCAGTTGCATCTAGTAACCTAAAGCCACGCTCAGGCACATAATCTAACACCGCACCGGTCATACCTAAGTGTAACCATACAGATTCTCTGCCGCTGATCGGGTGCTTATGCACCAATGGATGAACGACGCCATTATTTGAATTGACTGAAGATAGTCGGCGCCAATATGCTTTTCTGTTTTCTGGCAGGGTGTCGAATGCAGCGCCCTGGTGCACGAAACTTGTGCCGCCACCTTTCTCAGCAGGGCGAATGATATGATATCCTGAATGCGAAAAAGTTTTAGGATTAAAACTTCCGTCGTTATGCCACTGCGGACCGACGCCCGGAAATCCCTTGCTTTGGTCGTTAGACAAGCGAAAGATATTGCGATTCATGCCTGGTGTTTCGGGATGAACGCTATGGGTGCTATGAATTTCCTTGCCCCCCCACCAACAACTCGCTGCTAAAAATTGCTCGGGTTCTAAATTGATCTGTCCTTTAAAAACAATGAAACCACGTGCAGCCATTTCTTTTTCTAAAGCATCAACAACTCTTTCAGGAGGTTTTTTGGCGCTCAGATTAATATCCGATACGGTTGCACCGATAGGAGACAAAGACTCTATCTTACCGCCAAATTCATTTATGCACTCGGCTCTTGCGTTATCTATGCATGGAATTAGATCTTTAGTCATTGTAAGGCTCCTTTATTAGCACGCAACTGCACCCTAACATACAAAATAACTTAGAAAAAAGACCTGATTGTTTACATTCCCGTATTTATAAGGCTAGTTGATAAAAATATCCGCTTTTTATAACCAATTTACTTGTTGAAAAGTAAAGCAAAATTTTGTAACAATATAATTATCATACAAATCGCATTCGAGCGTTGTGACGTTAGCGAAGGATAATATGACATGCCGCATGATCAAGACAAAGGTAATACTTCGTTAAGTGAATTAGAGGGAGTTTCAATTGGCCATCTGGCGTATCTAAATGCGATTTTCAATAATATAGAAAATCCAATATTCGTAAAGGATCAGGCTTCTAGGTTGCTAATGGCAAATGATGCATGTAGTACCATCTTTGGGTTAACTAGAGAAGAGATGATCGGTAAAACCCTTGTGGAACATGTTCCTCCTAACGAGAGAGAACATTTTTTATCTATCGATAAGCAAGTAATAAAAGAAGGAAAAGAGGTTTTATGCGAAGAGACACTTACCGCCAGTGGACAACAAACTAAGATAATTCAGACAAGGAAGACCCGATTTACTGATCCACAAGGTAACTATTTTCTTGTAGGCATCATTCAGGATGTAACTGCACGCAAGGCTTCTGAAGCAAAGCAAAGACTCTCCGCCAGCGTTTTTAGCCATGCCCGTGAAAGCATCATGATAACGGACGCCACTGGGGCTCTTATTGAAGTCAACGATACTTTTACTAACACCACTGGTTACCACCGTGATGAAGTGCTAGGGAAAACTCCGCGTATTCTTAAATCGGGGCGACAATCACCAGCGTTTTATAAAGCAATGTGGAGTGAGTTGCTCAAGAAAGGCTACTGGCGTGGAGAGCTATGGAACCGTCGTAAAAATGGTGAACTCTATGCTGAGATGCTTACCATAAGTGCCGTTAGGGATAGCGATGGTTTAGTGCAACAATACGTTTCATTGTCAATAGATATTACACAATTAAAAGAGTATCAGAGAAAACTTGAACGCATTGCCCATTATGACCTGCTTACCAATATGCCTAACCGAGTATTACTATCAGACCTGTTAAGCAAAGCCATAATGCAGTGCCAACGCCGCAACCAGTTGTTGGCCGTTGCTTTTCTTGACATTGATGGCTTTAAAAACATCAATGACACCTACGGACATGAAGTGGGAGATGAATTACTCATTACATTTTCACAACGCATCAATGACGCTTTACGCGAAGGAGATACTCTAGCTCGTATTGGCGGTGATGAATTTATTGTAATAATGGTTGATTTAGAAAAACACGAGGACAGTGCGCCTGTATTGGAACGGTTACTAGAGACCACTGCAAATTCATTCGTTTTAAGTGAGGCAGTAGTGAAAGTTTCTACTAGCATTGGTGTTGCCTTCTATCCACAAGATGGTTTAGATGCAGACCATCTCATACGACACTCGGATAGGGCCATGTATGATGCGAAAAGAGCTGGCAAAAATCGTTATCATCTGTTTGATATTGCGCAAGATTATGCGGCTAAGCTTCAATTCGAAAATATAAATGATATTCGCGCATCTTTAGCTAATCGCGAGTTTATACTGCTTTATCAACCCAAGGTAAATATGAACACTGGTGAAGTGATCGGTGTTGAAGGCTTAATTCGCTGGCAGAATCCTATGCGCGGTTTAATCTCGTGTTTGGAGTTCTTACCTGTTACCGAAAATCAAGCCATCGGTTTAGAATTAGGTGAGTGGGTTATTGGCAATGCGTTAGCTCAAATAAGTCATTGGCAAAACATGGGACTACACCTGCCAGTTAGTGTCAATATCAGTGCACATCAGCTACAGCAAGCCGACTTTGTCAGTCGCTTAACAACATTATTAGGCGCACATCCCACAGTCTCCGCAAGTTGTTTAGAGTTAGAAGTGCTGGAGACCGGAAAATTAAGTGATATCAGCCGAGTGTCCGCCAACATTGCTGCTTGCCGCAAGTTGGGCGTCCACTTTGCCTTAGATGATTTTGGCACAGGATATTCTTCTCTTAATCATCTTAGACATCTACCTACTCACACCATCAAAATCGACCAGACTTTCGTTAGAAACATGCTTAAAAATACAGACGATTTAGCGATTGTGGAAGGTGTCATTGGTTTAGCTAAAGCATTCAGGCGCGACGTTATTGCTGAGGGAGTAGAAACCGTCGCCCATGGGGCAGCACTGATGCAATTAGGATGCGAATTGGCACAGGGTTTTTGCATTGCCAGACCAATGCCTGCGGCGGATATACCTAAATGGCTTGATAATTGGCAACCTGACGATGCTTGGCAAACAAAAGCTGACTGACTTTTCCACAGTGCCTCTGTCCGAGCTAAGCGCACATTCTTAAGTCTGTTCACTCACTTGAATACTGATTAAATGCTAATTTTTGTTTTTACCCTTAGTAATTGGTCTTTTTATTTTAGGAGGAGACGCATCATTGCCGCCTGGCTTTTGAACAGGGTGATAGTCAAAATAAGAAAAATCTGTAGAGTCAACGTATCCTAAAACGCTGCGCATACGATGACATTTGAGTGAGATACCGGTTAACGCGCGTCTTCCTCCTAACGCCTTGTGATGCAGTTTTAGGGCTAGTGCAACTGTGTTGAAAGGGCAGCGTGCCCATTCCTGCCAGTTACCTCTGCAATTGGTGCGACTGAATTTATCGGTTGCGTATCGCCTATTCCAAGGCAATGGAGAATCAACTTCAGCCCACTGTGGCGCTACTGCATGACTCGTCCACTCTGCTTCAACGCCTTTAACAATGCCTGGGCGCTTAGATGTGTCATTGGTATGGCATACCCTTATTGCTGTTAGAAAACCATTTTCAACTGCGTCGTGATCAACACTTGGCTCTACGCCATCCGGTTCGTAAGTGAACATACCAGAGCTTGCGCCTTGGGGTGTTTCGACATTGTTTATAAACCAATAAGCAATTTCTTTCTCAGAACGGGCCCGGCCATTGCATTCATCCCAGCTGTGCTCTGTCTCGCCGACCATATATAGGGCAGTGATTACCGTCACCGCGCAAGGCTCGTCGCTACGTTCGTAAAACCTAAGAGCTTTCAATTCCATATTACGATCTCCCATACTTATATTATAAGTGGGCTCTTTTCTAATAAATGAAGCTCTTGGAATTTGCACGGTGTCACTTTGGGCATCACCACTAACAATGGTTTCTGAATCGAAATAAGTGCGAACCGCGCCATTATACAATTCTTCGCACAATACAGGAGAGGTTGTAAACACTATCCAGGTAACCGCAATTATTACTCTTATCATGTGCTTAGCTCTCATAATAGTTTGAGTTGACTGTCGTTTGTTTTTTGAACGTTTGCGTTTTTAAGTGTACTCCAAATCCCCATATTTTACAAAGTTAGGCACAGATTAGGCTGAACACAATTAGCTGTTTATCACGGCTTTTAATAGTGGATTGAGCGAGTCGAATGTGAAAGGCGGCTTGTTATCTCACAAAAGGGAATATCTGTATGTTTTAGTTCGTTAGACGGTGTTCTTTCCACTCATTCGAGCCAGCAATAGGGACAAACTCCATAATAATTTGTTAACTAGGGGCATGACAAAATTAAGTAAATAATGGATTAAAAATAAAACAGGTGACAGTAATAAAAACCATCCTAAAAATTGTACTAAAATTGGAGGAAGGTCAATAATGCCAGCTATTTCAAACAGAAAGTCGTTTATTAAACTAGGGTGGGAAAATATGAGGTAGCCTGTGCCTAACAGCAGTGGCCATTTGGCATAGCGAGCACTGTTCAATATCAAACGCCCTCCACTTATCATCCTTGCGGTCAATGCCGCCGAGCGGGTAGTAGCGCTGCTAGTTCGAGCCGTTACTGCAACGTTACGGCCGATGCGTAAAACTTTTACTGCGCTGGCGAATACTAATACATCTAAACTTGCCCAGCCTATATCACTTACTTCGACTTGTTCGTCCATTAAGAAGCGTGTTTCTAGATTGCGAATACCACTGCTAAAAAATTGAGTAAACCCTTCCATAACTCGCTCGGTTAATATCCACTTAACTTCGCTTTCATTAGTTATAACAAATTGACCAATGAAATCATGCCCCTCAGTTTGAATATATTGTATCGCGTACCAGCCACGTTCTGCTGGGGTCAGGGATTTGGATCCCTTAGATAATTCTTCATTAGTCAAAGTGTTATTATCGCTACCATCCAACCATGTCATTAACCAGTTATACTGCTTACCGACTCTATCTATCCATTCAATTGAACCAATTGGGGTAGTAACAAAATAATAAATAGCAGGTAACGCTAGCTCCCCATACTTTCTAAATATGCCTTGGAATTCAGGAGTAGAACCATAAATAGGGAGCAATACCCTCGACATGGTTGGATAGCGTAGCATTGCTGTTTTAGCTTTTAAAACCAATAAAGGGTCGTGAGACATATCGGCTAAGGTAGCTTGTAACTCAATAGATTCATTTTCTATATTTGGGAATTCGCTCAGGTTTTCGATTGTGTGAATTCGGATTAGTTTTTCTTCAATAGGGACTGGATTACTGATAAGGCCTATAATGAATGCGAGAATGGCAGCAAATGCAAATATTAATAGTCGTAATTTCATTGTTTGCTCCCGAGAAAACGCTATAAGACAACATCAATATTAATCAATAAATGATAAATTATGGGAGAATCTTATTAAGTTTTTTTGGTACGGTATCACAAAATTGAGCAAAACACCGAGCGTAGGACATTGTTCATTCAACCTAAATAGATTAACTGATAAGTTAACCTAACAATACTGCACCGCTATAACTTAACAATACACTCGTTATCGCCCAAG
>CBFIBG010000012.1:0-102577 GCA_965660815.1 Glaciecola sp. | reverse complement strand
GCGTTAAACGTTTTTTTAAGAAAGTAACCAATGAAAACATTGAGCTGTATCTAAGCGTTATTACAATTGGTGAGATAAGACGTGGAATTGAGCTTATTCGATACCGAAAGGATGTGAAGCAAGCGTTACTACTTGAGCAATGGCTGGATACAATAACATCTGATTTTTCGAATATGATTTTGGACTTTACAGAAGTCGAGGCTCAGGTTTGGGGGAGGCTAAGGGTTCCTCATCACGAAAATTCTATAGATAAACAAATTGCGGCTATTGCGCTAACGAATGGTCTAACTGTTGTAACAAGAAATACAGACGATTTTGCGGGAACAGGTGTTGATTTATTTAATCCATTTGACCCAGATTGAGTGTTACCTTAGGAGGCTGACACTCATAGCAACACCTTTTTAGAACGCAAAGTCGAATAGACCTAGCCCAAACACAACACACAAAACTCTTACAACTACGCACCTTGGAAAAAGCTCAATACGCCTTTATCATCAACACACAAATTCACTCGCGCCCGATACTCATCAGGCATGGTTACAACAGCAAGGCTTTACCGAAAAACAGGCTCTGCTCAAAATAGTTGTCGACAGATATGAACGAACACGATCAGTACATGGCCGACTTTATGACGGTGTTTCAACCATTAGAACGCTGGGGCCCAGGCTCAGATTCCGACACGCTCAAAGCGTTGTCCTTACTACCTACAGAGCCTAGCAGCATCATTGATATTGGCTGCGGAAAAGGCTTTTCAACTCGCTTGCTGGCAAAGAACACTCAAGCAAAAATAGTGGCGTTAGATAACGAGCAAAGCGCCCTTAACGATCTTTCAAACATGCTGGTAGAGCAGCAGTTAGAAGCAAACGTTTCTTTTGAATGCGCCAGTATGACAAACGTGCCGTTTCCTCCGGCTAGCTTTGATTGTGTTTGGTCTGAAGGCTCTGCTTACATAATGGGCGTGGAGCAAGCTCTAAAACATTGGAAGCCTTTGCTTAAAGAGCAGGGCTTTATGGTGATCAGTGATTTAGTGTGGTTGACCGATGATCCTAGTCCTCAAATCCTAAAATTTTGGAAACACGAATACCCAGATATGCAACGGGCAGATAAGCGCTTAACTCAAATGCATCAAGCTGGCTTTAAAGTGATAGAGCATTTCACAATGAGTCGACAAGCATGGCTCAACTATTTCCCGCCTCTTAAAGCGCGTATTGAAACGCTAAAACCCGCTATGCCTAACTCAACCGCCATAGCAGATTTAGAAAAAGAAATTGAAATATATGAACAGTACTTGGGCGAGTTTGGATATGAAATGTTTGTTCTAACAACTTAAATCAGAGTGCTTGTATGGCAAAAAATAAAGACTAAAAATACTCAAACCCATTAAAGTGTCGACTTTTTTAACAGTAAAAATTTGAACAATTCATACAACTAAAGGCTAATTTTTGTAAAATCATTAAAATCACCACCCTTTATACTAAAGTATGAAAATATTACACACTTACGATTGTCCGGCATTTTTACAATATAAGTACTCTAATGGTGCGCTCTAATTTAAACTCATGATAAGTCGATAGTTTTTCCATAGGAACAGACATTGCAAGGAAGTAATAGCTGAATAAATGCAAGACGTAAGGTTGCAGTCTTGTACAGCGATAACCTTAAAATTTATAAAGGAGCTACTATGTTGAAAAAATTACTCTGCGGCGTTGCACTGCTGTCTATGGCCGGCTTTTCCAGCGCGGCATCCATTACTGTTACTGCAGCTGTGCCACTTCAAACTACCAACTTTGATGAAGTCGTTTCAGTCGCTAAGTTTGATGATATGGGCGGCGACCGAGTCCTAAACTCAGTCACTTTCGTGCTTGAAGGTTTATTAAACGGGGACGCATCTTTGGAGAGCTTAGATGCAGAGCCAACTATTATAGACGTAAGTCTGTCAGCAGAAATCACTTTAAGTGAACTTGTAACGAACACTACGTTAGTGATTACCGTTCCATCGGATACAGCGCAATTTGCAGCAACTGAATATGACGGTACGACTGACTTTGGCGGTTCTTCTGGAACACAGATTTTTGGTCTAAACAATATGCAAACAGAGATGGAAACCTTCACCGATACAACTACTCTTGCACAATTTACGGGTACTGGTGAGACAATCGATCTTAACCTAGGCGCTGTTGCTACTTCTTTTGCTACTGGCGCCGGCAATCTATTAACTCAGTTTAGAACAGATGCGGGAGGCAACATTTCTATTATTTACGATTATATGGAAAGACCCGTCAACGCACCTGCTCACATCGCACTGTTAGGTTTTGGCTTGTTAGCCTTTGCAAGGATCCGCAAAATTATAAAGTAAATTTTGATAACGTATGTAAAGCCTCTTAATGGGGCTTTTTTATTTTTCTTATCCTATACCTTGTGAGTAAGTCAAATCGTTCATTAGTACTAAATGAAAAATTAATGAATAATGTAATATATCAGTATGAAGAAAGTGCCTATTAGACACCTCATTATACATGGGCGCTCTCGAACATTATGCAACTTTACATAGTATATTTGCATAGTTCTGGCTTAGTACGAGGTAAACTGGAAATGCAAACATTCGTTATTGTCGGTGGTGGCGCTGGAGGCCTTGAACTGGCCGTTAAATTAGGCCGCTATTATCGTAAAAGTTCGACAAAAGTCATATTAATTGACAAAAATAGAACTCATGTCTGGAAACCTCTATTACACGAAGTCGCTGCTGGGTCACTCGACGCTAATATCGATGGCGTAGACTATCTTGCTATTAGCCAAAGAAATGGGTTTCATTTTCACTTAGGCGAAGTAACAGGCATCGATCGCAACGAACAACAACTGAAACTCTCTCCCCTTATTGATGCTGAAGGCAATGAAGTGCTTGAAGCTCGAAACATCAATTACGACAAACTTGTTTTTGCATTGGGCTCGGTAACAAACGACTTTGGTACGCCTGGCGCAAGTGACTTTTGCATATTCTTAGATTCAGTGAAAAGCGCACAGCAGTTTCATACTAGGCTGCTCGATGAGTTTTTAAAACTACAAGCTGATGAAAAGAATATGATCCTCAATATCGCCATTGTTGGCGCTGGCGCAACTGGTGTGGAACTGGCCGCAGAGTTATTTAAAACAGCCGAGTTGCTGCGTTCTTATGGGTATACGCAGGTATCTTCTAATCGTCTTGAAGTGACCATAGTCGAAGCAGGTCCTCGTTTATTGCCTGCACTTCCAGAGCGTATTTCACAAAATGTTGCGTCCGAGTTAAGAAAGCTTGGGGTAAACATTAAGCTAAACACCACGGTGTCAAAAGTTGACAAAGACGGACTGCACACACAAGATGGCGGATTTATTACCAGTAAAATGTCGGTCTGGGCAGCCGGGATCAAAGCCCCACCATTTCTTGCTAAGCTCGATGGCCTAGAAAGCAATCGCATTAACCAACTAATCGTCAATTCTCAATTTCAATGCACACAAGACGAACGTATTTATGCGATAGGCGACTGTGCTCATTTTGAAATGCCAGATGGCTCAAAAGTCCCGCCTCGCGCACAATCTGCGCATCAAATGGCGAGCAGGCTGTTTGACAATATAAAGCTTTCAGAAAAGGGGAAAGAGCCGGTTGACTATCAATATGTGGATTATGGCTCACTAGTGTCCCTATCGTCCTATTCAACAATAGGCAGTCTTATGGGCAATTTGACCAAAGGCAGTGTTTTTATAGAGGGCAAACTGGCGCGCATGGTGTATATCAGCCTATACCGAATGCATCAACTCGTTATTTTTGGCAAGCTAAAGACGCTTTTGTTTATGATATCTAATCGAATTAACAAGCGTTTACGACCCATGCTTAAGTTGCACTAGAAACATCAATTTCTTTTCGTCTTTGCAATACCAACAGTGAAAAATGAGTGGCTATCTCAAGTAATGAAGACGGTTTATAAAGTAAAGTCTTTCAATTACACAAACCTTTACACACCAAAGATTTGGTTTGGTGTGATGCCATATTCGCAGGCCAGCACCGACTTTTGAATACTTATCGCGTTATCTTTTGCGGCAAGGTTATTTATGTTGGATAAATCTATCGCTTTTGGCTCAATAAAGTGTCGCTTTTTGGCATCGTAGAATATTTGAACCGTCGGATTTCTAAGACTGTGTTTATTTATGCTTGTTACAATTCCAACCTTGTTGCAAGACAATATGACTAGACTTCCTACTGGGTAAAGCCCAATGCTGTGTAAAAATTGTTTCGCCAGTTTTGAATCAAAGCCGCTATTTTCTTCCATAATTAAGGATAACGCTCGTTGCGGCACAACTGGAGTTTGAAATGAACGCTGGGATGTCATTGCATCATAGGCATCTACAATCGCCAGCATTCTGCTGTATTTTTGAATGTCTGAGCCATTGACCCCTGCTGGATAACCAGATCCATCTAGCCGTTCATGATGTTGTTCTATTGCTAATAATAACTCACTATCAAGTTTCAAATGGCGGACTAGGTCAAGCGTCACATTCACATGCTTTTTAATTAATTCGGTTTCACTTTTAGTGAGTGCATGTGTTTTTTGGAGTATTTTTTTGTCTATGGTAAGCATGCCTAAATCAAACACATACCCAAGCACAGATAGTTGAATACACTCACGCTCTGACATGCCTAAATGACGAGCAAAATGGCACATTAGATTCGCGCAATGAAAAGCATGATTGGCTTGATACGTGTTGGCATCCATTATCATGGAAACGCCTAGCAGTGCGTTTGGGTCTTTGCTTTGACTTTGATAAATAGCTTTTGCTAACTCATCTACTGCTTTAATTGACACAGGTGTTTCAGAAGCAATGTCTTTTTTAATGTCGTTGAATATGCTTTCGCTTTTCGAAATAAGTTTATAGGCAGTGGCGTATTCAGCACTAAACCCTTCCGACTCAAAGATATCTATATTGGTCTGGTTAATTGCCTTTGTAAATGTCAGGCTGTTTGCAAAATGTTGAAAAAATCCTATCTTACGAGCAGTTTTATATAAAAATGAGTCGCTAGGCTGCTCAACTACCACCGTCTTAACGCCATTCTTTTTCAACTGAGGAATAACGTTTAAATGTTTAACCTCGCCCTTATGTTTCACGCCCAAAGATCCTGATTGACTGCCAATCGCATGAATGATCATACCAAGTTTAATTTGGCTTATCGGAATGGTTTGTAAACTTTTAGAAAGTGCTGTATCTCTCACTATTTGCTGCGCCATTATCATGATATATATTAATCTTTGACTTTTAATGACTTAGTTATCGGCAGAATATAATTTTGAATGAGAGACTAGAATGTCAAAGTAAACATTCTAGATTTAAGCGAGTTCTGTTGTGGTAAATAAAAAAAAGCCGGTGAATGAATAACACCGGCTAATCCTAAATGTTAATTTAACTACGACGGCTTAGTGAATGTGAGACAACAAACGCTTATCTGTTACTAACTCACGCACGCCATGTGCTTTGCTCTCGTCGAAGTCGTTGCTTTCACACCATTTCGCAAGGCTATTAATATCCAATTTCGCGCACTGCGGTCTTACCGACCAGCTAACTTGCAGTGGTGAACATTTTTGCTCTGTGAAGCTTGGACCCGTTGTTGAGCCTAAGAACTCTACTGGGGCACCTGTAGTATTTGGGATCATTTTGGCTTGTTGATAGCCACCCATCTCTCCACCGGCATCCATGTCCATAAAGTTCATCGCACTTGAGTCATTGACCAGCGTAAATACTTGAGTCTCAACGCGTAAGTTCGGGTTTGCGCATGCATCAGACAAGCAAGAACCTAAACCTGGACCCGGTTCAACGTCACAAGAAGTATGAACCCAGTGCATTTCAATGGTATCGCCAGGCTTTAAACCATTACATACGTCCCCTTCGGGAGCGGCAAGCTCAGTGCGAGTAAGGGTGGTGCTAATTTCACATTGGTAACCATCTGAAGGATCACCTGTGGTGAGTGAAAATTCCTTGCCCTTATGCTCAGCCCCTACATGAAAGTGTATGTTACATAGATTCATATGCTTTGCAGGAGGTGCTAAAGAGAACATGACACTGTTTTCGCCTTCCAAGGAGTCAATATCTCTTGGAGTTTGAGGCCCATAACCTTCACATACTTCTTGCGCGACGGTTGTATAACTAACAGCAGCTAACAAACCGGTTATTAAAATTTTCTTCATTTACTTTCCCTCTAATTATTTTTGTAACGCGACATAAAACAGTACGACAAAATGAAAGAAAAAGCCGAACTCTTATATACACAGTAGTTCTAATTAAAATTTAATTTATAACTGGAGAGAATATAGGTAATGCGAAAAATTTAGTCCCTTTCACAAATAAATAACAATTAACCAATTGAATTAAATGATTTTTATTAGATACTTTCTTTGTGGTTTCAATAAATTATCGGATTAAATCGAGTAAAACGTACGTATACTTCGGTTTTATCGATGAAAAAATGGGGCTCAATATCCTACCTACACCGAATTTTGTTCAAATTTTAGAAACTTACGAAGCACAAAAACTGCCAATGTGTGTGTTAATTATAGCGACTTATACACTTATTACCGATTTGTGCCACTTGGTTGTAAATACACCCGGCTCTGTCTGCACCAGATTCAGTGTTAGTTGGTTTCAAACCCTTCAAGTTGGATTCAGTATATTGACATAAAAAACTCACCGCTTATCAGGCGATGAGTTAATTACGGCGCTCCTTGAAATTGGAGGAGCATTACATGGACAGAGGTTTACTAAACCGTATTATCCTTTTTTCATCCAGGCAGAACACCAGCCTTTAGCGGCTACTACTTTACCTGGGAAGATTGCACATGGACGCCAGTCGGCACCCGCTTCGCCTTGGATATACATGCAGTTCTCACAGTATTGGCCTTCTTTAGGAGAGACTTCTACGTATTTTAATGCGGCTGCTTGTTGTGAAGCTGGATCAACACGCTCTTGAGCGTTGGCTCGTAGTGCTGCGCCGCCCATTGTCATGCCAATAAGACCTGTGCCAGTGAGTTTTAAGAAATCTCGACGATTTACTGATTTCATAGTTAGTTCCTTAATGTTAAAACGCTAATGATAATAATTCTTTTTTACTTATAGCCTGAAACGACAAAGGCCCGTGAAAATCACGAGCCTTTAATACATGTTGTTTACTTTGACCGAGCTTTTATGGATTGTAAAGTAAATACTTTTAGTAAATTGATCTATGTTAACTTATTTGGACACCAATTTGGTTGATTAGTTCGTCATTGTTCATTTTGGTCGTCTTTTTCCTCATTGGCCGTATCATTCGGTATTTTTAGCATGAGCCAAACAATTAGGGCCACTGCCCCCAGCGAAATTCCACACACCAGCAATAATTGGTCAAGATTCGGGATCATCTTTATTCGTCCATATAGAAGTAAGGGCTTTATCTGGTTTAGCGTAACTATAACGATCTATTCTGTCAGTTGAATGATAGCTATCCAAACATGATACTGCGACAGAATGATACTTTTCTATATCCACGTAACCATCGTCTAATAGGCTATCGTTCGGAATAATAACCTCAACAATGCGACCGATGACTAATTCTGTGTTGTTTAATTCTATTTTAGTGACTTGCTCGACCTGTAACGCCATTTTTATTTTAGCTTCTTCAACATAAGGGGCTTTGATTGCATTGGCCAATTGCACCTGTAAACCTGTGGCTTCAAACTCACTGGTTTCACTCTCGTATCTGGCAGAGCATTGATGCGCTTGTTCGACAAAGTCCTTGCTTACATGATTGACTGTGAATACGCCGGTATTTTTTATGTTGGCTAATGTGTCTCTAACCACGGTATGAGGTCTCATTAATATTCCAAGCAGCGGTGGATTTGCCCCCACATGAAATGCGCTGCTTATCATAGCCAAATTATGCACGCCGTCTTCACTCGTTGTACCTACTAAGTTGGCGCTTTTAAAGCCCGATAAGGAATTGATCAAATTTGCACGTACACGTTGCGGTAATTGCAAAATTGATTGCTCACTAAACAGTTTTGTGGTCATTATTCATCGTCTCGTTTTGCTACTATTTCAAGTCCAAATCCATTGTCGAACATCGTCAGTTCAATAGGAGAGCAGCAAATTTGGCAATCCACAATTTGCTGTTGTCCTATGTCATTTATTTCGTCGACCTCAATATCGTTGAGTACCATGCAATAAGGACATTCAAAACTTTCAGCTCTTGATAGACTCATTGTTGACTCTCTTTGAATTAAAGTAATTGATACTTGCCGACGCCTAGACTGGATTGATAAAAAATGCCAATGCCTACCCAGAGCCGTCTTTAGATTTAATTAAAATGCATTTTTACAATCAGCAACTTGTTAAGACAGGATAATAATGGTATCAATCAACTAATACCAAACAAGATATAAATGGGGCACTACCGGTGATAACAAAAAAAATTCTTACGGCATGCATACTGATTGTTGGAGTGGCGTTTCAGGCAGGCAGCCAAACTTTTCCAACTGCAAAATACGATCCCAATGTCCCCACTTTACAAAAAGTAGTGGGGCACGACCACGGTGAAGCAATCTCTTCTCCAACCGATATTCATACATTTATGCGAGCATTGGCAGAGCAGCAGCCCAAGCGCATGAAAATCAATAAATATGGAGAAACATGGCAAGGTCGCGATTTGATATACGGTGTCATATCATCACAAGAAAATATTGCTCGACTAGATTCTATTCAAGCAGACTTACAGAAGCTTGGAGAAGGAGAAAGTCTTGACGACGACGTTATAGAGTCCTTGCCTGCAGTCATTTGGTTGTCTTATGGCGTTCACGGTAACGAAATCTCGCCTCCAGATAGTGCTCTTTTTGTTGCTTATCATTTACTTGCAGCTGAAGATGATGAGTTGGTAAATAACCTATTACAAAACACGGTCATTGTCATCGATCCGCTTCAAAATCCCGACGGTAGAGCCCGCTTTGTGCATCACTTTGAATCGTCGGTTGGCCTTGCGCCGCTGTCCGATATTTATTCAGTTGAGCATCAAGAGCCATGGCCTAGAGGTCGCTTCAATCATTATTTATTCGATTTAAACCGTGATTGGTTTGCCATGACTCAACCTGAGACACAGGGCAAAATCGCTGCAGTATTGAAATACAACCCCGTTATTTATGTGGACAGCCATGAAATGAGTGGCGAAAGTACCTATTATTTCCCCCCGGCGGCCAAGCCCCACAACCCAAACATTACTGAAAAACAGCATCAAAGGCAGGCTCAACTAGGGAAGAATATGGGCTCATGGTTTGACCGCTACGGCGTGCCGTATTTTACCCGAGAAGTATACGATGCTTTCTACCCGGGGTATGGCGATATGTGGCCCACGCTAAATGGAGCCATTGCAATGACCTTTGAGCAGGCTTCAGCGCGAGCTTTGGTAAGAAAACGCCGCGATGGAAAACTATTAACATATAAAGAAGGGGTACGCAATAATGTGTTAAGTTCATTGGCAACACTTGAAACCGTCGCCAATAACAAAAACTCCTTTTTGCGGTCGTATTTAGACTACCGACAAAGCGCCATTGAAGAGGGCAAAAAAGCCGATAATAGATATATATTGATCGACTTGGCAGAGCGACGATATGAAGCAGAAAGGTTAGCTCGCACACTTGCCAAACAGGGCATTGAAGTGCACCGACTAAATGAGGGGGCGCGTCAGTGCAGAACCACTTTTGATGAGGGAGCCATCGTCATAGATAAGGCTCAACCCCAAGGCAGGTTGATTAAAACACTGTTAAGTAAAAATACGCCGCTAAAAGAAAGCTTTATTGAAGAACAAGAAAAGCGAAGGGCGAATGGATTAAATCACGAACTTTACGATGTCACGGCTTGGTCCATGATATTGATGAGTGGCCTGAACAGCAAAGAGTGCGATCGAGTCAAGCTGGACGATGCAACGATTATCGAAAGTAGCGATCCTTTAATGAATCAGCAGTTTGCTCGTGCAGAGTTTGGTTACGCCATCAGTTGGGATCATGCAGGACAAGCGCGAACAGTCGTCGATGCTTTAAAAGCGGGATTAATCGGAAAGACAACCGATAAGGCCTTTACCTACCAAGGAAAAACCTTACCCATGGGCAGTGTGATTTTTAGCGTCGCAGACAATCCAGACAATCTGTATGAGCAGTTATCTGAAATTGCAGCTCGCTACGGCAGCAGCGTCACTCCCATGCAATCTAGCTGGGTGGAAGAGGGGCCAAACTTCGGGAGTCGTTCTTTTGCTCAGTTAAAACTGCCGAAAATTGCCTTGGTATGGGGTGAAGGCACGAACCCATTGTCAGCAGGCAATACTCGATTTGTACTTGAAAGGCAGCTTGGATTGCCTGTGTCTCCCATCAGAATGGCAACCTTAAGCCGTGCAAAGTTAGAAAATTATGACGTCATCATTGTACCCGATACTTACGGTAGCGACTTATCTAGCAAAAATACAGCAAACGCGCTGAAACAATTTGTGTCTGATGGCGGCACACTGGTCGCCTTTGAATCTAGCATTGCTCAATTAGCGAAAGACGCAAGTCAGCTGTTTTCGACAAAACTCGAGAATGCGAGCTCCAACAAAGAGAATAAATCAACCAAAGCTGATAGTGACACAGCTGAAGGAGTGAATTTCAATTCTATAGAAGATTATGAAAAACACATTCACAACCACAACGCTAAACCAGAAGATATTCCTGGCGTTTTGGTTAAGACTCTGGCCGACCAAAATCACTTCTTAGCGTCAGGCTATCAAAGCGCGATTGCGTTGGTGACAGGTAGAGAGATTTATCAACCTCTCAACGAAGCTGACGGCACTAACGTATTTAAATTTGCTGCGGCAGAGGAACTGCTCGAAAGTGGTTATTTATGGGAAGAAAGCCGATTGCAATTAGCGTTCAAACCATTTGTCATAGCGCAATACCATTCAGGCGGCATCGCGATAGGATTTACCCAAAGCCCAACTACTCGCGCTTATTTAGAAGGCCTTAATTTGTTATTGGCAAACGCAGTGATTCTATCTCCAACAAGAGTCGCTCAGTAAATCAGTGGATCCATCCTTACTGACCACCCACAACTATCCACGTCGTTCTCGGCGTGGAATTTGTCCATTGTGTAAACGTAATACTAACTTAACCTTTCATCATCTTATTCCCAAGAAAATGCATAGACGTACGTTTTTTAAAAAACATTACAGCAAACAGGAATTGGCGCATGGCGTTGATATTTGCCGTAAGTGCCATACTGGGATCCACAAGACCTACGATGAGATGCAACTGGCCAAACATTTCAATTCGTTAGCGGCGCTGCAAAACGATGAAAAACTTTCGAATCATTTTTCATGGGTAGCGAAACAAAAAGTAGACGCACCTAAATGAACCACGGCGGCAGGATTTAAAGTTGAAACTGCAAAGAGTTTTTGAAATTGGTTAATGCCTCGTTTATGTCTTCAATAAGTGGGCGCCTGTCTGTCATGTCTTGTGCATTAAGGATCTTTACAGCGATCTGAGCCGCTTGATAATTACGATGATTCACCCATATCTCATTGGTATCTGCGATGGTCAAATCTTGTAGCAGTGGGTTAAGTAAACCATCAAAAGAAGCACTGGTTTTTTGATACAGCTCGTATTCTAGCGAATACAAATTGAAAAAACGTGTGTCTTTTACTTTGATTGTTTGCAATAAGCCAAGAGAAATATCCTGATTAAAATTGCCGTTTACAATTGCTAGATAATTTTGCCAGAAACGCGCATCCGGTGAATCACCGTAGAGCGACGCAGTGTGAGAAAACCAAGTTTGAGCTTGAGCATCTTGACCATTTAAAGCGTGAAGTTTGGCAAAGTAAATACTGTTTACTGGAGAGCCGTCGTCTATCTGAAGACACATCTGTAAAGCGTTGAGAGCCAATGAAGTCTTGCCTTGTTGATGCAATATTTTCGCTTTCCACACGTATGCCCACGTGTAATTGGGATCAATAGCAATCGCATGTTCAACGGCATTAAGCGCGTCAGGCAATTCGTTTCGCCAAAAATGAACAATCGCTTTATTGACATTGATCCACGGTGATAAAGGATCCCACTTTTGCGCCTGTTGGGCATAGGCTAAAGCAGCATCAAACTCGTTTTCGGCCAGCTTTAACTCTGAATACACGTAAAGTGCTCGAGTATTTTTCGGGTCGATATCAAGGACGTTGTTTAAGCTTTCATTTGCCTTGGGAAACCGCATCTCTTTGATGGCAAGCAAGGCTTGTGCAATGAGTGCATTTTGCTCCTGAGGGTTTAGCGACAGTGCTTTATCTATTGCATTCTGGGAAAGCGTTTTTGCTTGAGCATCTGACATATACAGATCGTGATAATCATTTCTCGCATACATAAATGCTAGACTGCCGAAGGCTTCTGCAAAATTAGGATCTAACTCGGTTGCCTTTAAAAAAGAGGAAAGAGCTTGGGTGTACCATTCGCTCGTTTTGCCATTCATTAACCAATAGTTGCCTTGCAAGTAAGCCTGATAAGCCTTTATATCAATAGTATTGGTATCTTCTGACACACCCTGATCGGCTGAAAGCGGTTGGATCTTGTCGTGCAAGTCGTTAACGATGGTACTTTGAAGTTGAATCAGGCTAGTCATTTTATCTTCGTATGCTTCTGACCAAACGGTACTTTTAGTGTTTTTATCCACCAATCTCACCAGCACTCTTATGTTTTCGGAGGCTTCTGTAATGCTGCCCTCGACAAGATATTTTACCTCTAATTGCTCGATGAACGATTTATCTAACCTAATTGGCTCTCTGGCCAGCACAACAGCAGAATAATGCGCTAGCACATCTATATTGTCTATTTTGGCCAGTTTAATGGATAATTCTTCTGGCAACATCTCGGCTAAATAATCGTTAGTCTCTTTCCCCGATAAATTGCGCCATGGCAAAAATGCAACCGACACATCGACAGCAGTAACAACATCGTTTTCTTCTTGTGTAGAACCATCTTTAGATGTAAAGAATTGCCAGTACATAAACCACAGTAAAGCAATACAAGCGAGCACGATTAACACTGTTTTAACTAATCTGGTGTGTGCTGGCTTTGTCTGTGGTGTTTCTTTCGGTATTGGAGGTGGTTTTGTTTCATTTGTGTTGGGCTGTTTAGAGCCTTCTAAGTTGTCAATGAATTCAGATCTGGATAACCAGACCACATCACTTGTCAGTCGATAGCCTTTTTTTGGTACGGTTTGAAATAAAGTGCGCGCTTTACTGTCGTCAAAGGATGATCGAATCTGCGAAATCGTGCGAGTTAATGCATCTTCAAGCACTACACGCCCTTGCCAAACATTATCCATTAATTCTTGTCGACTAACCGTTTCTCCAGCATTTACCGCAAGATGATACAGTACCTGCATGGCTTTCGGCTCAATGTGCTTGCCCACTCCTGAATGGAACACTCGATTGTCTCCCACATCAACTAGGTATGCTCCAACACTAAAGTAACCAAATTTAGATGGGGTTTTATCAGGCAATTGTTTTCCTCAACAACGTATTTTTGCGTGTGTTACACAACTTTTTAAAAGTGGTGCATGACCTATTTGCATTAACGATAAATAATTAGTTCTACAACACGTGTTTTTTACTAAGTGACAAGGTGTATGATTAAAAATCATGCGTAATATTCTATATGAGATTTTTTAATTAACCAATTGAATTTATTATAAATACCACCTTTTCATCGGTTTTTCATCGGCTTTTTATAGGGTTTAAATCGGTATTTCATTTGTTGTTCGTCAGGAATTTCCGAGCAATCACTTCCATACTCGCCCCAACGTTAAACGTTAACTACTTGTTAGTTTCGTTAACAATCAATGAATACAAAGTATAGCGTTTTATTTTACATACAACAGCAAAGGCAATTAATTATGAAAATTTCTATTAAAACTTTTACACCTGCCATATTAGCCGTATTAATATCAGCTCCATTCAGTCAAGCGTCTGCTGTTGTAGATACTAAGCTTTCCACATTAGCAGTGAAAACGAGCATTGTCGAAGTAAACGGAGTACGGGATATTGAAGCGGGCAACTACCAAAGAGGCATTCGCAAAAGTGAAGCTGCGCTAGCAAAAGCTACCATTGCTTCATTGAGAAAACCGCTGTTAGACAACTTGTGTGTCGCCAACATTGCTCTTAAAAATATGGAGCAGGCCAAGTCTTACTGTAATGAAGCGGTAAATACCGGCCAAGCGTCTGCTATTTCATATAACAACCGAGCAGTATTGCATTACATGAATGGCGACTATCAAGCAAGCGCAGAAGACTTAGAAGTAGCCAACGAATTAGGCGCTTTCTCAAACTTAGTTAAAGACAATATGTATCTTGTTAGCAAGCAGAATATGCTGACCCAAAACTAGAGCACAATGTCCAATTATCAGCCCCAGCGGATTGTCCCACTGGGGCTTTTTGGATATTGCTTTTAATGAAAAAATTCAAACAGCCCCTAGCTATTTGCATTAAAACTGACTTGACCTGTATAATTTAGACTGTATATTTAGCCAGTATTTGTCAGTAAGTGATCGCATTATATGGCTTTTAAAACGCTCCCAACATTTTATTATCACACTCATTTTTGTGAATTTTTAAACTTTATAAAAGAGCCTTGCAAACACCTCTTAAGTCAAGAGCACCAGTATTTCATTGACACCTTTAAGGCCCTCGAGCACCAACATCAATGCTTACTGGTAAGGTTGGTAAACAGAAAACATCACATTATTAAAGCCAATAGCCTAGTATTTTCTGAACTAGAAAATATTCCTGAGTCTCTCGGTGCATTAAGAACACTTAAGTTAGTTGGCGACGTCGAATCGCATCACGTAGGCGAATTATTGCATGTGCTAACAAAAGCGGAATTGGTATTAATAGCAAACGATTGCTCCCTAGAAGGGCCTCATGGCATTGTAAAAAGTGCGAACAAAGAAGTGTTTATGAGCCACTGTCAAAAGCTTGATACAACTTACGTAGCAGCTCATCCAGTCGTTGATGAATATATTGTATGTTTGTTTAGTGAAATTATAGATTATTTTTTATTTTTATACTTTGGTCACTTAAAAGGCCGACTCAATCATTTTTCAATGCGCGATTTAGGCATAATGAGAACACGAGACGCTCAAGCGCAAATGCAATCACGATTCGGGAGTTTTGACGAAGCCTTTAGCTGCTATACCATGCACGCGACTTATTATCGTGCAAAGCGCTTAATCAACGACCAAGAGTTACAACAACTTGACACAATACAGGCTTTTATCGACCAACTTCCTGCCCCACATGGCGCTCAAGCAACAGACGCTTATGAACGGCTAATCTTTTTGTTAGTAAAACACATTGCAACCTTCAGTCTTGAAAGGGCGGTTGACGTGTGCGAGCCATTGCAAAGTCCCATTGCGCAGGAATATTGGTGCAGACAAGCCTATAAATTAAACAAGCGAGAGCTTGTTAGTGAGCGCTTGCAAGCTATTATCGATAATCCTCCTACTGACAACCTTTTGCATTTTGCAGAAGACTTTTTAGCGAGAAAATACAAACAAAAACGCACCAGTATTTTAACGGATATGCTCAAAAACAACGCTCAACATTTGCATATAGATGAAACATTTAAAGGCAATGTTGAACAAGGGGTCATAGCCTATTACAAAGCAAGAGGAATAAAAGCGTATCGCACTGAAAATTATGTTTGGCAGAACTTATTTGGGTTGGTCTTCTGGAATGAATTGTTCAACATAGATGGTCTTGGATTGGCCACTCCATTTGACTATCTGCCTAATTGCATCAAACATCATAATTTTTTAGAGGTAGCAAAGACTGAAATTGAGTCTCGCCTAGCATCGATCAAAACATCCAAAGATTTACATCTTCTTGTGACCAAACATGCAGCCGAGAACTTTGGCAAGAGCCAAGGGATCATTCGCTGGCATAAAAATATGCTTGATCCACTCAAGATCCTCATTCAATACACAAAAGCTGACAGCCTAAAACAGCAACTTTTAACCATATGTTCCAATTGGGAGATCTACCACGATGGCTACCCAGACATTATGGTACTTGAAAATGGCACGCTCAGATTTGAAGAAATAAAAGCACCTGGTGATAGCTTGAGACGAAATCAACTATTGCAAATACAAAGCCTGAAAAACGCGAACATTGATGTGCATATTACCACTGTGGACTATGTAGTGGATCCTATGCAGCCTTATGCTGTCATCGACATTGAAACCACCGGCGGTCGCGCCAACTTGCATCGCATTACTGAAATCGGCTTAGTGAAAATAGTCAATGGCGAGGTGATTGACCAGTGGCAATCGTTGATCAATCCACAGCGAAATATACCCAAGATGATCACTTCGCTAACAGGCATAACCAATGACATGGTGATGGATGCCCCGGTTTTTGCGGACATTGCTGATCAATTAGACGAATTAACATCCGACTGCATTTTTGTGGCACACAATGTGAATTTTGACTACGGATTTATTCGTGAGGAATTTGCTAGGCTGGGGCAAACTTACAGGCGACCTAAAATGTGCACTGTGCAGCAAATGAGAAAGCACTATAAGGGCTTAAAAAGTTACTCGTTGGCAAATTTAACTCAGCATTTTGATATTAACATGACCCGGCATCACCGTGCGCTTTCTGACGCCGTCGCCGCAGCCGAGTTACTCAATATAATCAATGAAAAGCGACTCGATATGCAGATGGCTCCTGTCTAATAGTCAGATTTACGCTCCAATACGATTATTTAACGGGGCAACAAACCTCGTTGCAGGTTCTGTCGTAATAGATTTCAGAATTTGACTAAAAGCCTTTTGGGGATATGAACAAAATACTGAAAAAGCACGACTTGACCACAGAAGACCATTCTAGAGTAATTGAAATGGCCTGGGAGGACAGGACACCATTTGAAGCCATTGAGAAGTTATACTCTTTGTCAGAGCCCGAAGTGATTGAAATAATGCGTTCTAGCATTAACCGTAAAACCTTCAACAATTGGCGAGCCAGGGTGAGTGGTCGAAAAACTAAGCATATGAAATTAAGAAGCAAGGACGTGTCTAGAGGATATTGCTCAACACAATATAAACCTGTCAGAAAACGATAAATAGTATCGTATTTTAGCTTTCTAGCATTAAGGGGCGCGCATCATGATGTAAGCGATATACTGTGCCTACCTGGTGTCTAACCTAAACGATTACTGCAAATCAGTTTTACAGGGTTTAGTGGGACTCAAACGAATGTCCGGATTAACAATTCTGTTGAGCAGATTCGACACTCCATCAAAAGAGGGGCGACGGGTTACTTTTTCAAATGAGCCTAATTCGACACCAGTTTGGGTCATTTCACCCACCACAAAGTTAAACACATAGGCGCATTCTAGCCCCATCCGTAAGTCGGATAAGATTACCTTATCTTGTTCAGGTTTGACGCTGTACACACCTTTCATAAACCACCTTAATCGTTGCACTCCCCAACTATCATCAATGTCGTTTAATAAATCAGGGAAAGTAGAATAATCTGTGATGCTGACTTGGCTTGGAGTATCAAAAACCGACGCGTAAATTTCATAATATTCATTGTGTGACTCAGAGACGGCGACAATGCGCCAAAGTAAGGTATTAAAGGGGGCTGGAGTGCTTATGTAAGCCCTTGTGTCTATATCATTCAATGCCAACGCTTGCCTCACCTTATTATCAATGTACATTTTCGCAGCAAAACTCCAAGTTAAATATAAACTGCATGTCGCCAAAGCAATTGCATTGATTCGGTATTTTTTCTGCATAGAGACTTTGGGCATACATCCAACGATGAAAGCCAGTAAAATAGGGAAAGTGAACGCTGGATCGATAATAAAAACATTGGAAAATCCAAAGGGATATTCGGTTATTGGCCACAACAACTGGGTTCCATACACCGTACACGCGTCTAGCAATGCATGGGTAGATAAGCAAAGAAATACCAGCAAGGTCCATTTGTACCAGCTATGTGTAAACTTAGCAGCCGAAGTAATGGGATGCAGTTTCGCTAGAAGCCAGGCAAGAATAGGACTGATCAACAAGTGAACGATTAGCGAGTGGCTAAACCCTCGATGGTATGTAAACGCTTCAACTTCTCCTCCATAAGGCAAAAAGACATCCAAATCGGGCAAAGTGCCAAGGGCTGCCCCATATAAAATTGCTTTTTTACCGACTTTAGGTCCTAGCGTTGCATAGGCCACTGTTCCGCCAAGTACAATCTGTGTCAACGAATCCATTTTTTAAAACATCTCAATTAAAACATTACATACTGTGCAAAGCTCGATTTGGTCTAATAACTGATTTAAATGACCTAACTCAAGAAGTTAGCTTGTTGTTTTGCTAAGCCGATATTACACTAAAGTTGAATGCTGATTTTGTTAGCTACCTAGGTGGGAATACAAATGGGAAAAAAATTAAACAAAGACAGTTTTACCCCACAAGATCATGATGTTTTTAGAGCAAAATTGTACGAGCAACTAGACGCTCTTGAGCCTATTATTCATGCCGATGGGTTTTCTAAGGGCCAAGCCAGTTTTGGTGCAGAACTGGAGCTGTATGTGATAGATGAGCAACATCTACCATGCGCCAAAAGCATGCCCATCTTAGATGCTATGCAACACCCATTATTAACCGAAGAACTTAACCAGTTTAATCTCGAAATTAATTTATCGCCGGTCATGGCTGAGGGGATGCCCTTTACCAATATGCAAAATGAACTAGCGTCTATTTTAAAACCGTTGAAAAAAACCGCGTCCGATTTAAATTGCAAAATGGCCACTATTGGAATTTTACCTACCTTAAACAGCTCGCATCTGCATCATAGTTATATAACCGATATGCCTAGGTATCAAGCATTAACCAAAGAGCTTTCAGCTTTGAAAGGCGAGCCTTTTTTAGTTGATATCAATGGTCAAGATTCATTAAAGATGCACTGTGATGAAGTCACCTTAGAAGGCGCTAATACAAGCTTTCAAGTTCACTTGAAAGTACCGGCAAACAAGTTTGCAAGGCTTTATAATGCGGCTCAAATAACTACCCCGCTAGTATTGGCCATTGCAGCAAACTCTCCAACCTTTTTAGGTCAGCGCCTTTGGCAGGAAACCCGCATTGCTCTGTTTAAGCAGTCAATCGACAACCGGGTTAGAAAACTTACTAAGTGGCGTCAACCCGCTAGAGTGTCGTTTGGACATGGCTGGGTTCGCCATTCAGCATTTGAATTATTTAAAGAAAATGTCGCTTTATATCGGCCTTTGATTCCTTATGTATTTGAGGGGGGCGATGAGTTTTCAGAGTTATGCTTGCACCATGGTACCGTTTGGTCATGGAATAGAGCCGTTTTTGAGCCTGGCAAAAACAAGCATTTAAGGATTGAATATAGATATTTACCCGCTGGCCCAACAAACATAGATATGATGGCAAACGCAGCCTTTGCCATTGGCCTAACGCAATCGCTGGCGCATGAAATAGACGATTTAATCACAAAATTGCCCTTTGAATATGCCGAGTATAATTTTTATCGAGCCGCAAAAAGTGGGCTCGCCACTAACATATTATGGCCAATGAAACATCAACACAGTCTAAGAGAGCACGCCGTAAGTGATGTGATTTCCAGTTTAATACCTAAGGCGGCCGACGGATTGGCAGAATTAAATGTCAATAGAGATGAAATATCGACATTGTTAGGCGTGATCGAAAAGCGTTTAAGTACCAGACAAACGGGTGCAAATTGGCAAATAAAAAGGTTAACGCATTACTGCACAAAATATAATAAAGAAAAGGCGATAAATTGTATGCTCAACGATTATCTGCAAAACTCAGAGATAGGCGAACCGGTGGCAACGTGGTAAATCTTAAGAGAACATTTATATGAGTGCCCTTAGGTTAAACCATATCACCACAATAGACAGCAACATTTTAGGTGACTCTGTGTTGCACTTTTTGTCCAATTTAGGGGGCCCTTCTGTTATCCATATAACCGGAAGGAGTTCTGCTAAATGCCGCGTAATAGTGACCTTACTTCATGGCAACGAGCCGTCCGGCCTAAAAGCAATCTATCATTTATTATCCAATCAGTTTATTCCCGAGTACGATACGAAAATAATCATCGCTTCGGTGGTTGCTTCGTTAACGGAGCCTGTGTTTACGCATCGAATGTTGCCAGGAAAAACCGACCTTAATCGATGCTTTTCGAGTAAGCAAAAAGATTTGCAAAGCCAATTGGCTAAAGCCATTAATGAAAATATAAAACAGTTTTCACCAGAGGCGGTAGTCGACATTCATAATACCTCTGGTAGTGGACCAGCATTCAGCGTCAGCATTCATAATAGACCCGAATATCTTGCAATAGCCTCGCATTTTACGCACCGAATGGTATATACAGATATCCGTTTAGGTTCAATAATGGAACAAGATTATGGATGTCCAATTGTTACGATTGAAGCCGGTGGCGCCTACGATGAACAGGCGGATGTGAATGCGCTAAATGGGATAACGTCATATTTACAAGCGAAAGACATTTTTGAGCAAAAGCAAGATATTGAAATATTGAAAAATCCTCGCCGTTTGGAATTAGAGGTTGAGAGCACGGTTAAATACGATACAAAAATGAGCCCCCTTGCCAACGTCACCTTTCGACAAGATATTGAAAAGTTTAACTTTCAGCGAGTCAAAGAAAATACCTTATTAGCTTGGGTCGATGGGGATGAAATGTCCCATTTTATGCTCGATAAGGAAGATGACGACATAACCCGCTATTTTAGAGTCGAGTCAAACAGTTTAGTCACCTCACAACCTCTGATTTTATTTATGATCACAACCAGAGAGCCAATCGCTAAGTCCGACTGTCTATTTTATTTTTCGCGGATCCACTAAGCAGTGCCTGGTCCAATGTTACAGATGAATCTGATCTCATTTAGCCTTTATCTAATTTGTTTAAATACTTTCTATGGTTTGGCCGATAACCTACTGACATAGAAAATATACGCATGGTTATAAATTTAGATAACCATGTCGGTTTTGAACGATGATTAAATTAAGCAGTGGGCATGTCTAAGCTGTCTTATATAGATATGCATAAAAATACCTTAATTCACACTAAGGTACACTTTTAACTTGCGTTATCGCTATGCTTATAAACAGGCATTTTCTTATTTTTACATTTTAAGGCTTGAACTCATAAAACTTATGTACAAAATTAACTATAGAACACTATTGCTTGCAAGCTACTCGAAGTTTAAACAGTTAATCTTCTCATTTTGCACAATGTTTTTACTGGCTAATTTCGGCATTGCAAACGCGTTTGGTTTTGGCGAAGCGATTAAGTCTGAAAGTGTCCGTACTATCAATGCCTTAGTATATGTAACGGGAGGATTATTCCTCTTATTAACAGTTGCTTTCATCTTTCAGCTACTTAAATCAAAACGCTTGGCTCGAGACACAAAAACTCAACTATTAGAGTTTCAATCGGTCAATGAAAATCTGGCGGTTGGGGTGCTTAACGTATCGGCTCAGGGCACTATATTAAAAACCACAGCATCCGCCAACCGGTTATTAGGAAGACTAGAATCAAAATTAGTAGGACAGAATCTTGCTAGTTGCTTTGACGCCGGTGACCATCATTTGCTGGATCAGTTGTTAAGCGAGCAAAAAGACATTACGATCAAAGCGAAAGCGAGCAATTTATTTTTACAAGTTGAATCCAGTTCACTCATTACGAATTATGGAACTGCATATTACATTGTAAGCTTAACCAACATTAATCAAACATTTAAACAAAAGAAGTCAGCAACAACTTCTTTAGAGCAGAACAATCGAATACTCAAAGTGTTGAACGTTGGCCAAATTTGGTTTGATATACATGAAGATACGTTTGTGTATGACCAAAAATTCGCGGCCTTATCTTCATTTACAACCCAAGATTTTGATCCTAAAACCAATACAAGCGCCGAACAACCGATTCGAACATTCAATGAACGGGTGCATCCCAGAGACTTAAATAATTGGACCAAAGCTCTGCATAACGCAGCAAACGAGGGGTTTCAACACGTTTGCATAAGAGTTAAAGCGGATAGTAATGATGAGGAGCATAATTTTGCCTCTTTTTCCGCTTTCTTAGTTAACCTTTCTGAAAACGAGGACGAATCTCCATACATACAGGTGTGTTTACTGGATAACTCTGAGTCCGAGGAATATCACCAGCAGGCGGATAACCAAGTACAAATAAGACAAACACTTTTGAATGCTAGTCACAATCCAATCTATTCCATTGACTCAACTGGCAACATATTGTGGTCAAACTCACCCTTTAATATGCTTTTTCGAAGAATGTTACCAAACAATAAAAGCAAAAATTTACTGGAAGCCGAGTTTTTCCCCGAAGAGGTTCAAAAGCTTCATCAAAATTCAACAGGTGTATCTGGTAGAAGTTATGATATCGAGTTTGAGTTATCCGATCCAGATCCTAAGTCGGAGTCAGTTTACGCTTATAAATTGACCTTATCTTACTTCACCATAAAAGATCGTCTTAGTAACACTAGTAGCATTGGTGTCATTGGAATAATGCAAGACCAAAGCGAACTTAAAAATTCGCAGAAAGCACTGATAGAGCAACAAGAGCAACTGGATAATATGCTTAACCTCGCGCCGGTCGCAATTGCAACGATTGACAAAGAAGACAAAATTATCAGCGCAAATAATGTGATGTCTAGACGCTTAGGCTTTAGTGATCAAGAGCTGAGAAAACAAGACTTTTATCATCTGTTTAGTGAGCCTGAACAAGCGGGTAAAGCGGCCAAAAAAATTCATCAAACCGGTCATTTAAGAGACTTTCATGCTTTGCTGAAAGGCAAAACTAAAAAACTTCATCCTAGCGAACTGCACGTTGATATTATCGACAAAAACAAACAAGAATACTTGTGCTGGATTTCGGATCGTTCTGACGAACAGTTTCAACAAGATAAGTTTGACAGTCTTTTACAGCACAGCACTATACCTATGGCGACTTTAGGAGAAAATGGATTTTTAAAGCTTAACCAGCGAGCCTGTGATTTTTTCTGCATTAACGAAGAGCACGAATTTTACGGGATATTTCCTCACTCAACTCGTTTAAATACCGATGAGGATAATGCAAAAGCTTTAAAAGGCATTATTAACGAAGTAAAAGCCAGTGGGAAAGCGGAGTCGTTTAATTGGGAGCATCAAGTAGGCGATTTGAAATTGCCTTGCCATGCGACCTATGTCCCTTTGTATAAAGATCAAAATTTTGACTCTATTTTGTGTATATGGATGGATGAGAGAGAGCTTAAAAAAGCCGACGAAGCGCGTCAGCAAGCAATCAATTTGCAACAAGTTGCAGAACGCCAAATGCAGGAGAAACAAAGATTACTTGCTACTAGTCAAGATCAGCTAGCGACGAAAATGCGCACACTGGCCGATACCGAACACAAATTGCAAGCCGTACAAGAAGACCTTAATGAAACACAGTCTGAATACAGCTCACTAAAGCAGGCTCATGAAGATGTAACCGCGAATTTAGCGGCGCTCAAACAAGATTACTCAGAAAGCAGGCAATTATTAGAGCAAGCTGAAAAAACCAATGAGGAACTGAATGCTCAACTCGAGACCTCTACCGAAGAAATGGATAATCTTAGCAAGCAGCGAGAAGAGATAGCAAAAGCCTTAAACGAGACAGAAACTAAATACAAAGAGGCTCAAGAAGAGCTCAAAATTAGTGAGCAAAATGCTGCCAACTTAAGAGAACAGCAAAATCAGCAGAGTCATAAAATGCACGAGCTGATTGATCAGATCAAGAATATGAAAGCATCTGTGTCAGATAAAGATGACCAAATTTCAGAAGTGACGCAGCAAATTAGTCAGCTGCAGCAGAAGCTCAACGATTCAAGTACAGCTACCGACAAACTTCGTGAACAATTAGAAAAACAAAAGCAGGCAAGCGAAGCGGCAGAAAAAGCGAGAAGAGAAATCGAACATTCTTATCAAATAGCGCAAGGTGAATTAAATAATAAAGAGCGTCATTTAAGTCATTTGCAGAGTGAAATGGAAAAGTTAGAAGAAATGTCGAGTCAAGAAAAAGGCGACATGGAGGCTTTACAATCGGCTCTTAAGAAAGAGCTAGAAGACAAATTACACCAGTTACAATCGACACAAGAAGCGCTAGAAAACGCCCAAAAAGCGGCTGAAAAAGAAAAGGCAGAAAAAGATAATCAACAAGCTTTACTAGACAAGGTCAAACAAGAACTCGCGGAAATTGAGGCTGTAGCGGAACAAAAACAGCAAGCATTAGAGCTTAAAGAGCAGGAGCAAAAAGCAGAGCAACAGGCGCTGCAGCAAAAGCTATGGGCAGAATTGAAAGCCAAGCAACAAAAACTGCAAGAAGCTGAAGATATATTGAAGGTGGCAAAACAACAGACCGAAGCTGAAAAGCTTGAAAAAGAGAAACACAGACAACAATATGAGAAACTCTCTCACGAGTTAAACGAGATTGAGCAACGAAATGCCAAGCAACAAGCACTAATTGCGCAAAGCGATAAAGAGCTTAACGAGAGTAAGCAAGCCCTCAAGGCAGAAGTAGAAGCCAAGAGAAAACAGCTAGAGCATACTAAAGAGTCACTGTCTGAGATCCAAATGCAAGCCGACAAAGAACGTCTGGCGAGGATAGAACAAGAACAAAAATTTCAGCAGCTTACCAGAGAGTTGGCTGACGTTGAAACGCGTGCAAACAAACAAAAAGAGATGCTTGCGGGCAATGACGAGCAATGGCGTAAATACCACGATGAGATTGAAGAGCAGAAACAAGCGCTGCAAAAGCAGCTTGAACAAGCTCACGTTCAAAACGAAGATTTACAATCTAAACTTGCGAATAAATTAGATGCGCTACAACAGGCCGAATCCCAGGTCAATCAAACGATATCTGGCGAGCAGGCGCTTCAAAAAGAATTGGACTCAGCGAAGCAACAGGCTCAAGAACTGGTTGATAAAATAGGTCAACAAGAGTTAAAAGAGCAACAATTACAGAAACAGCTAGAAGATCAGAGGCAAGCGTTAGAATCTAAAGAAACGTCTATCAGTGAATTGGAACAAAAACAAAAAGCATTAACTCAAGAACTGGCAGACGTTCAAAAAGAATATGCTGAAAGCAAGGCATCGCTAGACGAACAGCAAAGCAGTCGCGCAGATCTTAGCGAACAAATGTCTTCACTTGAGGGAGAGCTACATGAAAGTCAGCGAGCTTTGGTAGAAAAGGAAAAAGCCCTGGCCGAGGCGCAACAAGCGCTGGCTGAAAGCCAAACTCAGTTAGAAGAGCAGGAAAGTGCTCTACTTAGTGCACATAAACAAGAATTGCAACAAGCCAATGAAGAAAGGGCTCAAAAAGACACTAGCATACCAGAAATTGAAAACCTGCCAATGCCGTCTGATGCGAACGTTTGGTTTGACTTACTGCCGTACTTACAAAATCATCCCGAGATAGAGTCGTTACCAAAAACCCTCTCTGCGCTTATGAATGATTTACAAGAAAGTATTTCGGAAACAGAGCAGGCGCTAGAAAAGAATGATACAAGAGCATTGCTCTACACAGCTAAAAAGCTGGTGACGATCAGTCAGAGTATCAATTCTGATGCGCTGACATATCTTATGTCGAGCATTCAAAATGACTGCACTAATGGTATGGTTGATAACGTTTCAATTAGGTGGCCTGCCACTAAACAAGGACTCCAAAAAACATTACGTGTAATCTATTCACACTTGCACGCTTAACTCTTACCCACAGCAATCCAACATTGAAAGGGATGCATGCTTAATTGATGCATCCCTGTTAAATATTTGACTCTTTTTTGTAAACAAAACGTATATATTTTTTATTTCTATTGAAATAAGATAAAAGAATAGCAGTGGGTATTCCCTGCATGAACGAAACACCGTTTTGATGCATTTTAATAAAAAAGAGAATAAGTATGCTGAACCAGAGACCAGACGGCGATATCCAACCAGGAATTAAATGGGGTCCTTTTACAATAAGAATTCCCTTTGTTCATTTGAAGCTATCGCTTCCAGATATGCTGCAAGGATTTGCAGTAGCCGGCGCAACAGGCTTAGCCTTAGTGCCTTATTTTATGGCTTTGTTGGGTTTATCGTTTGAAGAAGCTGTAGTGATGGCAATGATCCACAGTATGCTAATTTCATTTTCTTGGATGTTTTTTGGAGACCCTTACGCCCCGGGTTGGCTAACACCGGCCATTCCTTTTGTTGTGGCATTTATTACTGCTCCCGCATACTTAGGGCAGCACACTTTGCAGTTTCAAGCCATGACCGCACTATCCATAAATTTCGCCATAATATTGATTTTCCTAGGCGTCACTGGACTAGGGTCAAAACTCATCAACGTAGTGCCTAATGTGTTTAAGGGCGGGATAATATTGGGCGCGGCAATTGCTGCTTTTTTAAGAGTGACAAAAGATGGTGATGCTGCAAATGTGTTTCAAAGCGCACCTATTGCTGGCACCATTGGCGTAGTAATTTGCTTAGTATTCGCGTTTTCCAAGCCATTGCAAATAGTGGCTCAAAACCACCCGCCGCTCGCCAAGTTACTTGGTTTTGGGTTATTACCTGGGTTTATTGTTGCCGGCGGGGTCGGCTATTTCACTGGAGAATTCGACTTCAACATCAGGTGGGAGATATTAAACGTAGGCGCTGCAGCTACCTCACTTTGGGCAAAAGCATCGCCCTTCGTCATAGGCTGGCCTCCCATAGAAACCTTCGTTGCCTCTTTTCCGCTTGCATTGATCACCTATATTCTATTTTTCGGCGATGTGGTGACTGGCAATGAAATGATCAGCCAAGCTCAAAAGGATAGAACGGATGAAAAATTGGACATAAACAGCAGTCGCTCGCATATGGCTACCGGGATCCGAAATATTTTAATGGGTATCACGGCCCCATTTTTCAGCACTCAGGGAGTATTGTGGACAGGTATTCAGGTGATCCTTCTAAAAAGATGGGCACAAGGAAAAGACAAAATTAACTCTATATACGATTCTATTGGCAGCTTTTATTTGTTCGGGCTGCCCATATTATTTATTTTACTGCCACTGGTTACACTTCTAGAACCCCTACTTCCTGTGGCACTCGCTGTCACACTCATACTGACTGCCTTTGCATGTGCAACATTAGCGCTAGCGCTTGTTACCGATGCCACTGAACGCGGTGCAATGGTGATCACAGCAATGGCATTCAGTTTATTTGAACCTTGGATTGGTCTGATAGTGGGGATCTTTACCATTGCAATGCTTTGCGGGCCCAGTATTTTTATGCCAGAAAAGTCGTCGTCTCGGATTATTACCACTGAACAAAAGAAGGACAATGTTTAGATTTGTTGACGCCGATAAAAATTGCGAATCGAGACGAATGAGCTAATTCATTTATCCTTCGTTTATATAAAAAATTAAAGTGAGAATAAAACATGAACTCTACGCTTAAAAAGATATTGTTAGTGGCGACATTCGCAGTTGTTGCTTATTTGGTACATTTAGCCGGAGAATCCGTTCTAGCAGGGTCCCCCCTTGCTGCATTGGGGATAGTCAGTGCTGTTTTAATCATAGTGCTCAGCTACATAGGGTTAGCTAAGCGGTTTGAAACCTGACAAACGCTTATATCATCGACCTTATGAATAATGTAACAGAACCGCTAGTCCAAATTGTTAATGAAAATGGTGCCGTTCAAGGCGTTGCTGGCAAAATTGAAGCACACCGAACTGGTCGGTTACATTTGGCTTTTTCGGTAATGTGCTACAGGCAAGGCGCACAAGAAACCGAATATCTAATACAGAAACGAGCAAACGATAAATACCACAGCGGAGGCTTGTGGTCGAATACTTGTTGCTCTCATCCGGCACCAGGCGAAAACTTAGAATCGGCAGTCAACCGACGACTTATTGAAGAGGTCGGAATGATAAATGATGAACCCTTAGAGCACATTGGATCTGTGATTTATCATTTTGAACTGGATAATAATATGGCAGAACACGAATATGATCATATTTTTCTCGTACGGGCCGACAATGCCATGTTTTCATTGAATCCTGACGAAGTAACTGAAGTTCAGTGGATGACGCATTCACAGCTGACAAAATCGATTGAAAGCCACCCCGAACGTTTCACGAAGTGGTTTCCGTTAATTTGGAACAAAACTCAACAACATGTGCTCTGCTAAGACACAGGACTTTTAGTCAGTATCAGAATCCTCGTTAGCGAACGTCCACTGAACGTAATACACAACTCCACCGATCAAAATTGCCGCTGGAATTAATGCCAAGGCAGGCTCATTACTAAGAGATAATCTCCCCGCTATATAAACAAGAAAAACGATAGATGCGATTAAAGGGGTAACAAATAAAAGGTTTTTAGACATAACATCGCCACAATTAGTTGAGTGATTGAACGACTTGCCTTCATTCAAATACTAAACGGGCAAAATTTATTATTCTTCCAAACCAGAACATAGCAGAGCCAGTAAGTCACGACTAGTCATGCAAAATTACTGCTCACCCGCTGGTGTAAATCAAAATATACATGCATTAGTTAAATTTACGTAATCTCGTGATCTCTATAGAAATAATAATTTCTACAACCGACAGAAAAGCTCTGTATTCATACTTAACGACTGGCTGTAATTTTTTTGAATACGACTTCAATCGTATAGTTAATTCAATTAAGTTTTGAGCAAAAAAACAAATTATTAACAAAAGTTAATATTAAAAAGACTGTGTGGTCATATCCTCTAAGAAATAATTTACAACTGAGTAAAATAGTTGACATAACTCTTATTTTTCATAATGTTAAGTGATTTCAAAAAACACATTCCAATCCATTATTTTAATAAATGTAAACATTTCTTTTCACACGATATTTAGATAACCCCTCTTTTTGTTAATAGATTGTAAATTTATGATGATCTTTAATATACATGGCAGCATTTAAGTCCCTAGTAACGATCATGGTTACTTACGTTGTTAAGATTTTTAAATAACAAAATAAGAGACGCGAAAAATGATAAAAAACAACACTTTGTACGAATCATTCGCAAACGCCAGTTTGCGTGTTAAATCTATAGTGACAATAGCGTTTTTATTGTTACTGCCAACCAGTGTAAGCGCCGCTCAAGGTCTAGATCCTGGCGACTTTGTTGGTATTTCCTTTTGGTTGATTTCTATGGCGATGATGGGTGCTACCTTGTTTTTCTTATGGGAAACGCAAGGGGTATCTGCAAAATGGAAAACATCACTGGTAGTGTCAGCGTTAGTTTGCTTTATTGCCGCAGTGCACTATTTTTATATGAGAGATGTTTGGGTAGCGACTCAAACATCGCCAACGGTATTTAGATACATTGATTGGCTGTTGACAGTGCCATTGTTAATGATTGAGTTTTACTTAATCTTACGCGCAATTGGGGTAGCAACGCCGGGTATTTTCTGGAGATTGCTAATAGGTACATTGGTAATGCTCATACCAGGATACCTTGCAGAAGCAGGCTACATGAATCTGTACCTTGGTTTTGCGATAGGAATGCTAGGTTGGTTCTACATCTTGTATGAAGTATTTGCTGGTGAAGCTGCCAAAGCAGCTGAGCGTGAAGCCAGTGATTCAGTAAAGTTTTCATACAAAGCAATGGTTTGGATTGTGACTGTAGGCTGGGCAATTTACCCAATCGGTTATGTGCTTGGATACATGATGGGAGCAGTTGACGACGCTGCGCTAAATATCGTGTACAACCTTGCTGACCTAGTCAACAAGGTAGCCTTCGGCTTATTAGTTTGGTATGCAGCGACCTCTGAGAGCCAAGCAGAATGGGCACGAAACGCTGCCGCAGCTAAGTAAACTATAAGCTATAGAGTTGGATAGCTTCCAAATGAGTGCGTGGCAGACCGCCACGTACTCATAATATGAAGAGAGTAATATCCATGAACCAATTAGATATTTGCATTGACCTTCAAGAATCTTTATTGACGCATTGTGAGCAACTTATGTCGAGTCGCTTACAAAATAACGAGCCAGCGAGTTTTCATTTGGCAAGTGGCGGAGGTAGAACCCGAGCTAAATTATGCATAGCATCGGGCATTATTCTTGACTTAAATAAACAAGATATTGTGGCGATTGCGTCATGCATTGAACTGTTGCATAACGCGTCACTGATCCACGACGATTTACAAGACAACGACGAAACTCGTCGCGGTTCTAAAGCTGCGTGGAAAGTATACGGTAAGAGTGCGGCAATTTGCGCCGGCGACTTAATGATTAATGAAGCGTTTAACTGTTTAACAAAATTAGAAAGCCAAACCAAACTAGGGGTGGTTTTGCAACAAGTAACCAAAGCAGTTAGCGACACAATACATGGACAAACAAAAGACCTAAGCGCGTCACAGAGCCTTGACGCCAAAGAATACGAAGCAATAGCCTCAGGTAAATCCGGGCCTCTATTCGTACTGAGTTTAACGCTGCCACTGTTACTTGCGAATCAAACTTCTCATGTTACATTTGCCGAAAGAGCGTTGAGCCGATTCGCCGTGGCATACCAAATACTAGACGATATTGATGATTGGGAACTAGACAGAATCAGTGGTCAACTCAATATTGTCAATTTAATTAAGAATAAAGCATCGACCACAGAAGCGTTGCTAACAGCCACTTTCCGAGCTGAATATTTACTGCGAAAGTGCATAAATGAATTAGAAGAATTACCTAAACAGTGTGCTATGCCTCATAAGCAAATAGCATTGAAATTATTAAGTAAAGCCAAGGCGGAAGAGCATGGATAAAGCGGTTGTTATTGGTGCGGGTTTTGGTGGTATCGCCAGCGCGCTGCGATTGAGAGCAAAAGGTTATCAAGTTACCTTGATTGATCAATGCCAGAGATTGGGAGGTCGTGCGCAGCAATATCAGAAAGACGGTTTTATTTACGATGCAGGTCCTACTGTGGTAACCGCGCCTTTCCTGTTTGAAGAACTTTTTGAATTATTCGATAAAGACCTTAAAGACTACATATCCTTCGTACCAGTTGAACCTTGGTATCGGTTTGTTTATCCCGACGGCAGCCATTTTGACTATGGCGGAACGGTAGAGGACACACTTGCCAGAATAGAAGAAATATCTCCAGAAGACGCCAAGGGCTATTTGGCACTTTTAAAGCAATCAGAAGACATCTTCAATGTCGGCTTCACACAATTGTCGGACACGCCATTCCACAATATAGGCAAAATGTTTGCTCAAGTACCTGCATTGCTTAAACTCAAGTGTTATCGCACTGTATGGCAAATGGTGTGTGCTTACCTGAAGCACGACAAGTTAAGACAAGCGTTTTCAATACAGCCGTTGTTGGTGGGTGGGAACCCATTTGCGACTACCAGCATTTACAGCCTCATCCATTTTTTAGAACGTAAATGGGGAGTCCATTTCGCAATGGGGGGAACGGGCGCGATTGTTGACGGTCTTGAAAAATTAATGCTCGAAGAAGGCATTGAACTCCAACTAAATACTTCGGTTACTGGGTTAACAGTTAACCATGGTTCCGTTCAGTTTGTGCACACTAAACATAAGCAAAACGGCGCACTTGCCAACCATCGTTGCGACAAGGTTGTGTCAAATATTGACCCTAAATTTCTGTACAACAACCTTCTTAGCCGCTCTGAACAATCATTAAGTGCAAGATTGAAGACCAAGCATGCTAAACTGTCGATGGGCCTATTTGTGCTGTACTTCGGCACTGACACGAAATACGACAACGTGGTTCATCACACCATATGGTTAGGTAAACGATATGAGTCATTGCTAAAGGATATATTTGACAAGAAAGTATTAGCGGATGACTTTTCCTTATACTTACATCGACCGACTGCCACCGATCCTAGTATGGCCCCTGAAGGCTGCGACTCCTATTACGTACTAGCGCCAGTCCCCAACAATGAATCTGGAATTGACTGGGAACAAACCAAAGAACGCTATAGCATGAAAATAATCGACGCTCTTGAAAAGTCGATAATGCCGAACCTGTCTGAGCACGTTGTGCATCATTTCGCCAAGACGCCCCAAGATTTTGAGTATGAATACAGCAGCGTTAGCGGCAGTGGTTTTTCGATTGCACCAAGCTTTCAGCAGTCTGCTTGGTTTAGGTATCACAACCAAGCAGAAGGGCCTGAAAACTTATATTTATGCGGGGCCGGCAGTCATCCTGGAGCAGGCATGCCTGGCGTTTTATCCTCCGCTAAAGTCGTCGATAAGCTTATTGAGCCCGTATCTAAGTTAGCCAGCTAATTATGAATACTTCCTTTCATAAAAAAGTTAACACTGGCCACAACAAACAGCCGTATACCCAGCTAGAGGCTTCCAATAACCAATCTTCAAACCATAAGATAACAAAAGAATTGCAAGCCAGTTCACGCTCTCGTCACAGCGCTGAACGTTCTGAGCATCACCAAGATCGTGCTCTTAAATCATTAAGAAAAAATGGCAAATCGTTCGACTTCGCTCGAATATTTTTAGATGAAGAACGAGGAAACGCCGCCGCTAGATTGTACGCTTTTTGCCGATATTGCGACGACATTGCCGATGACTATACAGATAAAAATACGGCTTTTAATCTGTTAACGAACATTCAATACCAAATTAAAACCAACGAGTCTAGAGATGCAGAGGTGTCCGATTTTTTAACTCTATGCGAGCAATACAACATAGATAAAACTTTAGCCATCGAATTGATCAATGGATTAATACAAGACCAAGGCACTGTCCTGTTAGTCAATGAATCTGATCTTATCAACTACGCATATAAGGTAGCAGGGATTGTAGGATTAATGATGGCTCCTATTCTAGGCGCTGATAAACAAGGCCACATGCACGCTATTGATCTGGGCATTGCCATGCAATTAACCAACATAGCAAGAGACGTAAAAGAAGATGCAAAAATGCAGCGCCGGTATATTCCAGGGAACTGGATAAATCACCTAACACCCAAACAAATTTTAACCCCTACAAAAGAGCAAGCACACTTAGTAAGGGAGTCAGTCAAGCGCCTGCTGGATTTGGCTGAGACTTACTACAAAAGCGGTTTGGATGGATTGCACTACTTGCCTGCGGATAGCAGAAAAGCAATTGCCATTGCCGCCAAAGTATATAGAAAAATTGGGAAAAAGTTAGAATCTAGACATTACAACGTATACCAAGGCCGCGTAGTGACCTCTAAATTCAGTAAAATAATTCAAGCTTTCTGCGCATTAACCCATACCTATTGGGTATCTTTACATCAAAAAACACCCGCTCACCAACGCAACCTACATCGGTTTTTAACGCCTAACTATTTGTATTTGAATAACCCGCACGACAGATGAGCGCACTTTCTGAGCACAACGAATACGACCTTATAATCATAGGGGCAGGTGCATTTGGTGGATTGCTCATGATGTATTTGCAAGAGTTCACGTATACGGGTCGAGTGCTTATTTTGGAGAAATGTGGTGAACTTCCCCAAAAGCGCTGGAGCTTTTGGTCCACTGGCCCTATGCCCTCGTTTATAGAACGGATGATTGAAAAAAAGTGGGCGCATTGGTCGGTGACAAAAAATGAAGACAAAGTAAAACACGCTCATCCAAATTACAATTACTGCACCATAAACTCTGCCGTGTTTTTTGAGCAATTAAGTGGCTTGTCCGTAAATGCAAAGAATATAGAGTTTAAATTGAACGAAGGGGTGCAAACATACGAAGTCAATTCTAACGTGATAACGGTCAATACGAACCAAGCAATATACAAAACACGAAAAGTTGTGGATACTCGAAACCCAGATGTGATCAGTAATTGCATCTATAAACCACAGGGTCTGTACCAGTGTTTCATAGGGTATGAAATTGACTGTGAACACGATGCGTTCGACGACACAAACGCGTGCATTATGCACGACTTAACATCAACTGATACCGGCGTCGAGTTTATTTACGTGTTACCTTTTTCTAAAAGGATGGCACTTATCGAGTTTACCTCATTTAATAAAAGTCCCGTAGCCGATGAAGATCTCAAAACCGCGTTAGACGATTATTTGCAAACAACCTTTACTCATACAAAGTATAAGCTTATTGGCAAAGAGCAGGGGATACTTCCCATGTTCAATATCAAAAAGCATTCTAAAGACAAAAAGATTCTAAATGGCGGCATATCAGGGGGCTCTATGCGAGCGTCTACCGGTTACAGCTTTTTAAATAGCATGAGAATGGCAGAAAAACAGGCAAGAGCTTTGATCCAAACCGACTGTTTTATCGATATGGATCCTATTGCCAAACACTATCGTTTCATGGACGAAGTTATGTTAAAAGTGCTTATTAATTCACCACACAGAGCGGATTCGCTTTTTTATGACTTTTCAAGAAAAGTCTCCTCAGCAACTTATGCTAGATTTATGACCGAACAGGCCAGTATATTTGACTTATTAAAAGTCATTATTGCTATGCCAAAACGTCCCTTTGTAAAAGCTTGTTGGCAAATATTCTATGAAAACATCGCACGCAAATAGATATCCGTTCAAAAAAAGCTGTTCTGTCTTTTATGTGTGTTTGTGTGCACTCACTCTAACATTACTCGTGATGGGTGTTGAAGTTGACCAACGCACCGGTCTATTTATTTTGGCCGGCCTCGTGGTACTGCTTGGCTTGCCACATGGGGCACTTGATTATGAAGTTGCTCGGTCCTTGAACTTAGTGAAATCGATAAAATCCGCAGCAATGTTCGGTATGGGCTATTTGATCATCGCGGCGGTGGGCATTGCTTTTTGGTTTGCAATACCTTGGCTGGGTTTGAGTATGTTTCTGATCATTTCGGCCCTGCATTTTTCTTCTGACTGGCGTGACGCGCTTCCATTTACTACGAGAATTTGCACCGCAAACATTATCCTATCTGGGCCAACAGTTATCTATCAAGAACAAGTGATTTCCTTATTTAACGCATTATTAGTAGCACCCGAACACTCAATCATTCTCGCTCACACATTAAGGTATGTGTTCTTTGTAAGTGCTCTGATATTGTGCTGTGTAGTGGTTTTAAAAAAAGTTAACAAACCGTCTGCTTATGTGAGTAAGACACTGTCAAGTGAGCTTGCGTGCCTAGTGCTATGCTCTGTGATCGTCCCTCCTCTCGTGCATTTTATTTTGTATTTTTGCTTTTTACACTCGCCTAAACACCTCAGTGACGTGGCAAATAGCTTAAGGTTAAGCAAACTAAGAGCAATATTATATAGCCTGCCCTTCGTAATATTAACGCTTGTGCTTGCGTACGTGGCAAGTTGGTTTTTGAGCTCTAATACCATCAGCGTTGATGTACTGCGGTGGGTGTTTATTGGCTTGTTTGGCTTAACTCTTGCGCATATGTGTCTAATACATCTGTGGCATAGCCATAATTGATAGCGCGATTTATAGAAAGTGAATAGCTTTATAAATCGCGCCAAATTAATAGCCGATCATTGGTCGTCAAAAAAAACCTCATTGGCGCTTATTGTCAATGGATGATAGCCACTCTTAGCTTGCTCAAACGCTTTCTTGGCGAATGCTTTCCCTTTTGGTGTTTTCGATAATTCTCTGTACAGAGGCTTGACTAATTTGTTGCGACCAATGCTCACTAGATAGTTATACAACCTGTCGTATGCGGCTTGGTAGTTATTTTTGACCGCGATCATCAACCAACTATGCGCAATTTCATTGTTTTGAGTTGCGGTTAACGCGAAAGTATTGTCTAGGTCTTGTAATTGACTGTCTGACAATTCACTGGGCATATTATTTAAGAAATACAGCCATTCATGAACCGTCCAATCTTCAGTATTAATCTGATTAGCCTGTTTTTCCTTGCCTAGCCAGAGCTGCCTTTGAGTATCAATTTTGTCAAATGCATCTGACTCTGGTACTGGCGCGCCATCTGGGATCCATGGTTCGAAGATCCATTGATTTATGCGCGTTTTATTTAATTTATTTGGGTATTGAGCAAGTAAAGTTAATTCTAGGTAAGTGATAAACTCATTGGTTGTGATGCTTTGAAAAGCGAAGTCTTCAAAGTACTTCAGTAAAAATTGATCAAAATTTTCCCTTCCTATTTTATGTTCAATTTCTCTTAGAAAGAGGGCACCTTTTTCATAAGGAATATTGGAAAATACGTCGTCTGGGTTTCTACCTCTTAAATCAATCGCCATTATTTGGTCCTTTTCAGGCAAAGACTCAATGGCAGCCAATAGATCTTCATATCCAAGCACAGCTTCCATTTTATAACGGTCTGTTCCGTATATAATTTCCATGATCCTGTAAGTTAAATAGGTAGTGAAGCCTTCATTGAGCCATAAATCCCTCCATGTTGCATTTGTGATCGTATTACCAGACCAGCTATGGGCAAGCTCATGAGCAATGAGGGATACTAGGCTTTTGTCTCCAGCGATAACAGTGGGCGTAATAAACGATAATCGTGGATTTTCCATCCCACCAAATGGAAAGCTAGGGGGTAAAATTAGAAGGTCGTATCTGTCCCAAGAATATGCACCGTATTTGTCTTCAGTCACAATCAGCATATTTTCAGTGTCTTCAAATTCAGACACTGCTTTGTCGAGCATTGAGGGCTCCGCGTATACTCCAGTGCGAGTGCCAATTGGTTTAAATTCTAAATCGCCTATGGCCAATGCAATTAAATAAGAAGGTATGGGCTGAGGCATAGTAAACTCATACACGCCATCTCTTTTCGCAGAAGGTTCGTTTGATGCACTCATAACGGCAAGTAAGTCGTCTGGAGTACGAATGGTTGCTTCATATGTCATTCGAACCTGAGGAGAGTCTTGTAAAGGAATAAAGCTTCTTGCATGAATGGCTTGGGCTTGAGTAAATAAAAACGGATGCTGTTTACCCGCTGTTTGTGCAGGCGTAAGCCATTGAACACCTGAGGCCGACTTGGAAGTTTCATACTCTATTCGAACTTTGTCTACAGACTTGTCGATGGGAATGACAAGCGCAGACCCTAGATTTTCATCTTCTTCTGCTAGTAAAAAATCTAGTAGTTTGTCATTGGCTGACACTTTTTTTATCACCAAATTGCGCGTGTCCAATATCAATTTGCTTGCTTCGGCTGACTTGCGTTGAATAGTTAGTGTTGCCGAACCAATCAGTTTTTGTTGTTCGAAGTCGGCGGTTAGATCTAACTCTAAATGAGTCACGACCACCTCATCTGGATTGGCATAAGAGTGGTAATCTGTGTTGACGTCAAATAAAGGTGTCGTAGATACGGAAGACTCGATATTGGAGCTTTGTGTCTCTTTTGGCGCGCTTTGGTCTGACGGTTTAGAACATCCGAAAGTAGACACAATAAACACACCCAAAAACACTAGATAAAAGTTAAATTTCAATTTTTTACTCCGTTAGAATGAAACAGCAAAAGCTGTCTAAGCGTGGCGAAAAGGCCCGTTACCCTACTTTAATTACAACGCTTAATCAAACCCAGAATCAGTGGATATACAGGTTTTCAAGTAACGAGATGGGCAATGTTTTTATAATTGCGAGTATTTTGAATAAAAAGCGCTAGTTCAATCAATACTAAGTACTTGGCTGGCATGTGGGGCACCAGTATATCCGTCTTGAGTTTGTAATGGCTCGATGAATCAACTCCCCACATTTTCTACAAGGTAACTGTTCACGATCAAAGACCATAAATCGAGTACCCTCATAGCTGGAGCTTGGCGTTCGAATACTATTGAGGATGCTACCTGAAACTGTATAGCCGCCCGTTTTATATGACCTCATGGTAATGCTAAGAGTAGAGAGGGCTAGTTGGCTTAATTGCTGCTCAGTAAGCTGAGCTGGCTTTTTTTCAGGGTGTAAACTGCAATCAAACAGTATCTCAGAGCGCAAATAGTTGCCTACGCCAGCCAAGAAATGCTGATCGAGATACAATGAGGATAACGATCTGTTTTTGAACCTTTTACTGATTAACCTTTGTTGAATGACCGATGCGCTTGTCTCTTGATGCAATACATCTGGCCCCAATTTCGATAAAAGAGGTTGCCGATGAAGGTCGCCCCTTTCCCACACGCTGATGTCAGAAGCACTGTATAAAATTGCGCTGTGTGAAATCGTATGAAGCGCCAATCTCAACGAACGATTTGTGTTTGGATATTTTCCTCGTTCTGATGTTAGCCACTTCCCGTATAGTTGATTGTGGGAATAGATACTTAACCTATTGTCGAAATGGGTGATCATCGCCTTACCCCTCGTTTCAACCTCTGTCACCACTCGCCCTTTAAGTTTTGAGATGAAAGGCTCTAAATTAGGTAGGCCAACTTCAATATGCTCAATCACTTGATGTTGAATCACCTTGGCGATTTTGTCTGCCGCACGGCGTATTTCTGGTCCTTCTGGCATAGTAGTTATCTAATTTTTTAAACTTGAACGAACATAATCATAAATTGGTTCTAATTTTGATGACCTGTTTGGGCAACTTTGCGACAAAGGGCGAGCAACAAAAGCAGGTTAACGAGCATAATTGATATTTACTTCAGCAAGTACAAAATGGTCAATCAGACAGTAAAATTTACAAACTGTTGTCTCCTTCCTTTAAAAAATAAGCCTAAAACATTGTTTTTATTCACTATTTTTTATGGTTTGCTTATTGCACTCCAACGTTTGAGTTTGTGTAGAAACGAGCTGACTCATTTGTGTACGAAAGAAAATAACCATAAAACATTGATATTAACGAAACATAAAAATACGAAGACGTTAAGTAGCGGTTGCAGTAAATAATTAAAGCGATCGGTAGTTAGATTCAGCAACAAGTATAAACCTAACGGTAATAAGACAATATGACCAAAGTGAATGTATACCCATTAATTTTATTACTTGGCGTAATTGGGTGCAGCGAAAACAATCAACCTACAAGTGCAGGCCAAGAACAGCAAAGCAAAGCAAAGTCGGTTGTTGCGATAGAAATTAAACCTCAAGAAATTACATCTGGTGACGAAATTCCAGGTCGTGTAGAACCTTATGCAGTGGCTGAAATCCGACCACAAGTAACAGGCATTATTGAACAGTTATTTTTCGATCAAGGCAGCTACGTAGAAAAAGGCAAACAGCTGTTTCAAATAGACGATGCTAACTTTCGTGCTGAACTTAATCGAGCTAAGGCGCTATTGAGTGAAAGCAAAGCGGTGCTTGAAGTCACCAGCGCAAGAGAAAAGCGGATTGAAAATTTACGCGACACAAACGCGGTAAGTGAACAAGAATATGAAAATGTGGTCGCTGAGAAAACTCAGGCTCAAGCAGCTGTTGACGTTGCAAAGGCAAATGTTGAAGCGGCTCAAGTAAAGCTTGATTATACAAAAGTGATGTCACCTATATCTGGCTTCATAGGCCCGTCTTCAGTGACTCAAGGTGCACTAGTAACCGCCAATCAAGCCACTGTGCTTGCAACCGTGCGACAACTTGACCCTATCTATGTCGACCTATCTCAATCGGCAGGTGATATGCAATCTAGCGCAGTAACTCAAGACGGCGCAAAAGAAAGATTCGAAGTAGAATTGTTACTCGGGCAGAACAAAGAAGTGTACGGCAAAAAAGGAAAACTTTTTGCAACCAACTTGGCGATTAATGAGGACACAGAAACGGTCCAGTTGCGGTCAATATTCTCCAATCCCGATGGAAGGTTGTTACCAGGAATGTTTGTAAGGGCTCGCATTGAAGATAAACAAGCAAAAGCTGAGATATTGGTGCCGCAAAGAGCGGTGAATATCGACAGAAGCGGCCAAAAATCTGTTTGGGTATTAGATGAAAACAGTCGGGTCCAACCTCGTCCAATCAAAAGCGATCACTCTTACCAGAATAGTTGGGTCGTTAAAACAGGTTTGCAAGAAGGCGACATTGTTATTACTGATGGTATGTTGGCATTAAAGCCTGGCATGAAGGTCAAGGCTAACATCAAAAACAGCGCACAGGTCGCTCAAGAAAACCGTAATACGTCACAAGAGGCGTCGAGCAACCAGAGCACCAATTCACTATGATTTCAAGATTTTTCATCAAGCGCCCGGTATTTGCTTGGGTAATCGCGCTCACTATTATGGGTGCCGGCGCACTTTCTATTGTTTCTCTTCCCGTTGAACAGTATCCAAATATTGCGGCACCAAAAGTTTCAATATCGACAGTGTATCCTGGCGCATCCGCGCAGACTCTGCAAAACACAGTCGTACAAGTCATTGAACAAAACCTTACAGGCATTGATAGACTCAGATACATTCAATCCTCGAGCTCTTCGTCAGGTCAAGCGACTATTACGCTTACATTTGAACCCGGCACTGATACAGATATAGCTCAAGTACAAACCCAAAACAAAGTTGCCCAAGCAGAGGCGTCGTTACCTACTGTGGTGCAAAGGCAGGGAATATCCGTTGAAAAGTCAGGAAACAGTTATGCACTCATTGTTGGGTTTTATAGCACCGATCCTAACTACGGACGCAATGCTATTTCTGACTTTTTAGCGACAAACCTCGAAGAACCTTTGAGTCGAGTTAAAGGTGTAGGAAAAATTACCACATTTGGACCAGAACATGCCATGCGGATATGGCTAGATCCTACCTCGATGTTTAACTTTAACATCACCACTAATGATGTAGTGAATGCTGTTAGTGCTCAAAACGTTCAACTGGCAACGGGGCAAATTGGCGGCGCACCCAGCGTTGATGGTCAACAAATAAATGCGACCATTACTTCCCAGTCTTTGCTAACCAGTGTCGGTGAGTTTGAAAACATAGTATTAACAGCTTCTCAAAGTGGCGGCACTGTTAGATTAAAAGATGTCGCACGAATTGAGATTGGGGCTGAGAGTTATCGTGTGATTGGACGTTATAATGGCAATCCAGCGTCTGGGATCGCGATTGAATTATCTCCAAGAGCAAATGCTTTGGAAACCATAGAGGCCATTAAACAGCGGGTAAAGGACTTCGATAATATTATTCCAGAGCAATTAAAAGTCGTTTATCCGGTCGATATTTCTCCGTTTGTGACTACCTCTATTATAGAAGTTATTAAGACGCTGTTAACCGCAATTGTGCTTGTAGTGTTGGTGATATATTTATTCCTGCAAACCGCAAGAGCAACTCTTATCCCAGCGGTCGCGATACCCGTGGTCATACTTGGGACGGCAGCGGCGTTTTATTTTTTAAATTATTCAATCAATGTACTGACTCTGTTTGCCTTGGTACTTTCTATTGGAATGCTGGTTGATGATGCCATCGTAGTGACTGAGAATGTTGAAAACAAGTTACAACAGAACAAAGAATTAACGCCCAATGAAGCCTCAATCGCTGCCATGAAAGAAGTGTCTGGGGCACTCATTGGCACAACGGCTGTTATTTGGGCAGTTTTCTTACCGATTACATTTTTTGAAGGTTCAGTGGGGGTCATTTATCGACAATTTGCAGTAACAATATCTGTGGCAATGGGGATATCTTTATTTATCGCATTATCTCTTTCACCGGCAATGTGTGCCTTAGTCCTTAAGAAAGATACATCACAGAAAACCAGTGGTTTTTTCGGTGGGTTTAATAGAAGCTTTAATAAGCTAAAGCAGGGGCACAGCTCAACATTAGAAAAGTCATTACAAATAAAGTGGCTTCTCCCTATCATTTTTTTAGCCATCGTAGGTTCGTCGATCTTTATTTTTCTTAAGGTTCCCACTGCATTTTTACCCGATGAGGACCAAGGACGCATGTTTACTCTAGTGAATGGGCCTGCTAGCTCGACGTTACAGCAAACGGTCGAGAAAAATGAAAAGGTTGAAGATTTTTATCTCAACCAAACAAATGGTGCCGTTGAAGGCATTTTTACCGCCGCTGGCTTTAGCTTCTCAGGCAATGCTCAAAACGTTGGGATAGCCTTTGTAAAAATGAAAGACTGGTCAAAGCGCAATGAAGAACAAAGCGTATTTGCCATCAGTCAAAAAGCAGGTGCAGCATTATCTACGATAAAAGACTCACGCGTAATCCCCATCGTTCCACCGGCGGTAACTGCGCTTGGCAATGCCAATGGTTTTGAGTTTCAGTTGGTTGATAGGGGAAGTTTAGGTCAAAAGAAATTGTCAGCTGCGATGCAACAGTTCTTGCAAACGGCTAATCAACAACAAGTGTTGAAAAATGTTAGATTCAATGGGCTAGCGCCTAGCCCACAATATAACTTTGAATTGGATATTCCTAAAGCTAGGATATTAGGCATTCCGATTATCGAAATTAACCAAACTCTGAGCACAGCACTTGGTGGTCGTTACATCAATGATTTTTTAGAGAATGGCAGGACCAAGCGCGTGTATGCTCAAGCGGATGCCCCCTACAGAATGCAAGCCGATGATATAAATGCCTGGTATGTGCGCAATAAAACAGGACAGTTGGTTCCTCTTTCTGAGTTAGGTCAGGGTAATTGGACCTATGCGCCACCTAAATTGACTCGCTTTAACGGGAACGACTCTGTCGAGATCCAAGGGGAAGCAGTCGTAGGCACTAGTTCTGGCGAGGCACTTAGCCTAGTTGAAAAGATAGCCGGTAATTTACCCGATGGAATAGACGTTGAATGGACTGGCTTGTCTTACGAAGAAAAACAGTCTTCAGGTCAGACTCTATTGGTGTATTCAATTTCAATCATAGCCGTGTTTTTGGTACTCGCTGCTCTTTATGAAAGCTGGTCTATCCCAGTTACAATTGTAGCCACCTTACCACTTGGCATTATTGGAGCCGTACTGTCTACTTTCATTGCGGGGCAGGCCAACGACGTTTATTTTCAAATTGGCTTATTAATGACGATTGCTTTGGCGGCAAAAAATGCAATTTTAATTATTGAGTTCGCAAAAACCAATTTTGAAGAGGGTATGAATGCCTATGATGCAGCGGTGAAAGCCGCTAAGCAAAGAATTCGTCCAATTTTGATGACATCGTTAACCTTTATTTTAGGTGTCTTACCATTAGCATTTGCAAGTGGGCCTGGCTCCGGCGCACAAAACGCTATCTCAATAGGAGTGTTGGGCGGCATCACAACCGCCACCATATTCGTACTGTTTTTCGCGCCTTATTTTTATATCACAATAATGTCGATGTTAAATAAAGATAGGTAGAAGCCGTGTTGGTACAGTGTAAAATTTTCAATCTTATTTGTAGTAACGCCTCTAAGGGCAACGTGCAACTTCCTATCTCCTTGTTATTTAGTAAGTTTGATATTGGAACATTTCTTGAAGCTGGATATTCACGATAAACAAAAATTAGCAATTTAAATTGACGCTTAAAAAGGCTTTTACCAACTTTTACTGGAATACAAGCCTAAGACAAATGGTTAAAAAACAAGTTGACGTTAAGATTTGTCCGCCAATATAGATACAGAAATAGGAGATTACAATGCGTATCCATAGAAAAATTACGTTAGGATTACTGACCACCCTCTTACTGGCAACAGCATGTTCAGACCAAAATGAACCAAAGGTTAACGTAGGTCTATCAAAAGATGACGGTGAGTCGAAGTTGGCAGAAGCAGTATTTTGTACCGCGAGCAGTGATGAAATTAAAAAATATTCAAATCCATTTAATGGAGATATTAAGACATGGCAGGCTACGTTTGAAGATATCCATAAGAATGCTCAAACACAAGCGAATACGTTAAAGCAAAAGGATGGCGCAGCAATAGAAAGGCGCTTGAACACGATAAAAGCACAGACAAGGAAAACTTTAGTCGACTTAGATGAGGCCGGTGACAGTGAGAGCTTCAAAAGATTTATTGAGCAAACTATGCAGCAATGTGCTAGCTTTGCGAGCTAGCTGGAATTATTGCCTTTTTTTAAAGCTGGTTAGCGTGAAATGGCTGATGCACGAAACCAGCGATAGCAATAAATGGCCGCGAATTATAAACGCCCACTAGCACACCAAAGCAAGTGTTGGTGGTGTATTTAATGCACCATTTAGAAAGTCAGTCCAATACAATGATGATTTTTGGAGTCGCAAAAAACTCATCTTCGGACAGCTCAGCTAACCTTATGGCATTCGCGGACGTGAGTCTAATGCTTGAGGGTTTTGAACTATCTGCTTTCGCTTTGATCAACAAGGGCTTATCCCCGACAATTGGGTGGTTCATCGCAAATTCTAAACTTCTGGAAAATAGAGACAGCAATTTACCCGATTGAACTAAACTCTCTTTATCTTGAATGGATGGGTACAAGATATTTCCATTAGGTTTGATCAGCTCCGGAGTCATTGAAGGAACAAATCTGTACCCCCTGACATCAATTATCAACCCGCTGGGTTGGGATTCTTTTTTAGCATCTTCTAGCGCTGGGTTGGCGCTCAATAAACTGGCCTCTAACTTACTGACTCGTTGATCGAGCTGCTCAAATTCGTTATTCAATTGTTGAGGCAGACCGGTCGTTGGATCAATCATATCTCGCGACTGATTGGACTGCATAGCGATTGCTTTGGAAAAAAAGCCCATCCCCAAATCGCCGCCAATAAAAGCATCCCATAGCAACCCTATTTGTGATTGCTCAACAATGGTTTCCTGATACACACTGGAAGTCAGCTTGCCATCGACAAACACCCCCATTACCACTTTGCAGGTTTCTTCATCAACTAGTTCCCTATCAATCACAGCGGCCCCTTTTACCACCCCCTCAACGGCGGATTTGACCGAATCGTGAGCAGTAGCCATAGTCGACAAATTAGTTTGTACTGTTACTTTTACCCCTTTAATGGATTCGAGTAAGTTTCTTTGAGCATCTGTTACTGCAGCTCTGCAAGCTAACAGCCTACCAATGGATTCGCGCTTGTCTTGTGGAGCCACGCCAAAACCTTCTGCCGTAACCATACCCGAACTCCAGTTCATTTTAGAGGATACAGATAGCCACTGATTGTACTCACCCTGTTGCTGAGCTATAACCGCTGAACTAGCCATTATAGAGGCCAAAAGTGTCATTATTTTGAAACTATTCATTAGTATTTCACCTTACCGAGAACGGTTATCATATCAGCAGCAGGCTGCCATGTGTTTTGAGTGGCGTCTACGGTGTAGACCGACGAGTTTTGAATATGAAATGGCATATTGTTTTTAAACTGACTTTGCTTAATTGAAAGCCTAGCATCATTAGCGACCAATACTGCGCTTGTATTACTGCCATTGATCACTAAATTTCTCGCAGACACATTTGATTGGTTTAGAATCGAAAGTGCTGAAAACTTACTGTTGAGAATTTCCCCATTTCTGATTACGGGCTTGCCAGACAACACTTCTATACCAATGCCCGCATTTGTGATCCTAAATCCATTGAGTTCGACATGGCGCTGACTGTCTAATTTGATAAAGGTATGATCACTTTGATTGTTGTTTACCGCCCTTAAAATAATAGGTGTCAAACCATAAGTATTTAACCCTCCGAGCACATTCAACGAGCCGGAGCGACTAAATTCGATAATCGTTCCTGGCTCTATAAACAGCATCGCGTTGGTCGCGACCCTAGTGATGTCGTCGACGAAATAAGGACTATTAGATTTGGTCAATCTTGAGTCTTTGGATATGACTTTAGGTAGCTTACCTGTATTGATTATCTTAGCCTGCTTAAGCGCTTTATTGGGCAGGTATAGCGACCTCAATAAAACGGGCTGACTCTGGTTTTTTGCATCATCTTCTGCGACTAGTTCGTAGCTGTACTCTGAGAATGGCACTAGGTCTCTAGAAATTTCTAACCTGTCTTTTCTCGTTTTGTTAACCAGCTTTTTATCATTGCTATCTAGCTCATAGATAGCATAAGTTAACCCGGGTTCATTGCTATCCCATTGCAGAGTAATTTCGCCTTCGGTAAGCTCTATAAAAGCCTCGGTAGGGGTAGATGGAGGTGTGTTATCCAGTTGTATTAGCCCCAAAGAACTGATTTTTCGTGCTCTATTTCCCATGCTGTCAACTAGGTACGCAGTTAACATTAAATCTCGTCCATTCCAGTTTTTATCTACTGGAATATCAACAAAATAAGAGCCTTGGTTGGTTTCGCGAGCACTGAAAAGTTGATTAATACCCTCTATCGATACGTTTACGTTATGGTTTGAAGGCGCTTTGACTCCGACTTTTATGACATCTCCATATTTGAGGGTTTTGTTTGACGCATCATGCACCACACTTTCAATAAACAAGCCGTGTGAAGTAAAAGCTCCCTCTGGTTGCGGTATACTAGTAGCAATCATTCGACCAATTCTGTCTGTCACAGCGAAAACATTTTCTTTACCTGCGTGCATGGCTGTCACTGCTAGCGAATAAAGCATGGTAAATGGATCTGCGCCAACCCCGCCTTCTAAAGAGCGTTCAGAAAAAGTATCCTCCCATATCACTTGGTTTTTGGCGTCCACTAATTGGATTTCTATTTTAAAGTAAATATGTGAGGCAACGCCCACATAAGTAATATCTGAGCTCACTATTCTGGCTAATAAAATGCCATCCACGTCAAGTAAGCCAGTGAGAAATTCTGCATCTTGTTGGGTAAATCCTTGTTGCTGATTCAGCAATTGTATTCGCTGATCCACTTCACTGCTTCGCATGAATAGAAAATTGGTACTGGATAGATGGTTGAATATTGATTCTCTCATCATCTCCAAGTGCTCTTGGTCTTTTTCTGCCGCCGAGAAAACCGGCATCAAAGCAAGCAATTGAGGTAAGGCCTGATTGTTATTAGTAGCTCTGGAATAGGCAGAGCCACTCTTGTTTTTAACCACGCCTTTACTGCGATTGACCGCAGGCTCGTCATTAGAGTTTTGTATTACATTTGTTTGAACTTGTAAGTCACTACTGGGTACTTTTTGTTGGGGTTGCGATTGTTCTTGTGTGGAAGAACAAGCAGATATAATGCTCAGCGTTAACAGAACCAACAAATAGTTCGCAAATTTATTGAAGTTTATTGCCATAATTAGGTGCCATCTAAGTGCTGATACTTCGCTCGTTTTGAAAGTACCTTATTTAAGTAGTTCTTTGTTTCAAGTGCGGGCAAGTTTTGTTGCAAATATTCAAAATAGTCATTGGGTTGCAATTGATTTATATCGCCAATCGCTTGTCTTACTCTATTTTTTCCAGTCATGGTTTTAGCTAGGTTACCGACCCCAGTGTTATAGCTAGCAACAATACTATATAACTTGTTCTGATCATTTGTAATACCTCGCAAATATCGACTTTGCAGGACATCAATATAAGCCGTTCCTAACTCCAAATTATTATCAACGTTATATAAGTAGTCTGGAGACAGAATTTTTTTATACCCATACACATGACGATAGGCGTCAATGCCAGCAGTTCTAGGGACTAACTGCATCAGCCCAAAGGCGGGAATGTGAGACGTTGCCATTGGATTAAAGCTCGACTCTGCTTCAATTATTGCCAAAATTAATGACACATCAACATCGTATTTTTTAGACATTTCGAGAATGGTAGGCATTCTCTCGTCAATAAGAGTTTGTTGATAATTGTTGACGAAAGGCACTTTTATAGACCATCCGCTTTCAGTTTGTTCGAGGCTCATTGCTTGGGCGAGTGCAGGATCAGAAAACTCGGGCTCTTTTGACAATGGCGTATCCACAGGATCATTGAAAGCGCTGTGCTCAATCTCTTTTGTAGGTATCGACTGAAGTAAGTCGTCTACTTTATCGTCAAAATTGGGAGGGGAGACCGCAACGATTGCCTCATAATTTGCTGGATTAACAAACTCGACTGCCTTTTCTTTGCTTTTTATCGGCGGTAATTTGGCTTTTTCTGGAGCCAACTTTGCTTGTTCAGGTGGCAACTTGGGCCTTTGTGTCGCCGCCTTGTTCACTGTAGAGGCAACCTTGGCTTCAATTGGTTTAATCTTGGCGACTTCTTGAGTAATTGCTTGTCCAAATACATCCATTTGTTGCAAATTTTTGGCTTTATTTTGTTCGAATGTCTTTGCGAATTCTCTTAGCTTGATTAGATTTTCTGTTTCATTAGCGCCTGCTTTAACTTCAATTTGATAATAGCCTTGTTCAAAATTATACACCACTCGTTCTTCTAAAGAAGGACTGTAAGCAACCCAAACTTGACCGTTTGGCACCACAGCGTTTTTTGGCCAAACCACTTCGATTTTTTGAGCTTGCGAACTGAACGCTTTTTGAATCGCCTCATGAAGCGCGTTAAATTGGGCCTCTAAATCTGTATCTAATTGCATAAATGCAGATTCTATCTCGCTGTCTATGTCATCAAATTCATCATCTAACTCATCGTCCTCAAATGGCGTAAAATTTTGTGCATAAAGGAAATCTGATTCTTGGGGAAAAGTATGATTCAATTGAATTGATTCAGTTTGCTGAGCAACTACTTTCAAAGGAAGACACAAACATATAAACGCAGATAGGACGATCATGGGCGCACCTTTAAATCGACGCAAATAGTTATCCAGAAAATGACAGATATTCATGTATTTTGTATTCCATCCATTCTTTCAAAGCGGTTTATTGCTTTTGCTATTTATTAAACTTAGCGACCCATATTCAGTAGAGAGTCGTGTAAGTTATATAACCCGTTATTGCGTTACTACCGCTTCTTCAAGTGTGGGCAATGTTTTGCATTTCTCATGAGTTCGGTCTATGCACAATGCCATTTTGACTTCAACCAAAATGGTTTGGTCATCTTTTGTCGTAGCGGAATCTACCTCAAACGCCCCTCTCAATACCGTCTTGACTCGAGTTCCCACCTTATCTGTAGTCACTTCAAAATCTTCCATAATAGTGCCGCCAGTTAACCTTAAGCCTTTGATCTGTTCAGCTAAGTTGCGCTGAGCGTCTAACTGAGCAGCGCGCTTGGCCATTATCCTAGCCTGCTGTTCGAGTGGTACTTTACTAAGGTCTGACGCACCAAAGCCACTGGCAATAATAAGCCCTTCACTCGCTTGGGAAATTTGGGCGAAAAACATGCCTATTGCTATTAAAATCAGTCTCATCGGGATTCTCCTTGTCGTGTTTATCGACCTTTACTTTCCAGTTCAGTAATAAGCACGTTCACTAGATCTATTTTAACGCCTTCTTCAATTGAATTTACCAGTTCATTGGTGACTTCAACTTTGAACGCACTATTAAGCAGATATTTCTTAGACTGCAAGAGCAATTTTCGGCAGGCTAAAGGTGCGTATTCCACTGCTTCTGCAAAAGTTGCATGAGTTAATATCTTTTTGCCTCTTTGAAATACACACTGCTCATAATCGGATTTTATTTTCTGTAAAGCTTCACTTTGCAAAGGCTTTGAGCTTGCAGCCTCTTGTGCGTTTGAGTGTGGGCTTCCCACTATCAATACGGTTAGTGCTACACATACTAATGACAAACTTTTCATTACTGCCCAGTCTCCTCTGGCATCGAAACTTCACTGCCCAGTGATAACGCACTTTCTAGTTCAGTTGAGTCTACTGCTTTGACTTTGTAACAGTAAGACCGACCTGCCCTTGCATCTGTATCGGTATAAGAATAATTAGTCCCTGAATTGGTACTTCCCACTTTACTCACTCGAGAGCAACTACTGCCTCTGTATACTTCATAATCTTGAATATCCGTTTCTGGATTAGCCGCCCAATTTAACTCGACTGAATTGCCTTGTAACTGAGCCTGCAAATTTTGTGGAATCGAAGGAAGTGGTTTTGTAGTTGCTGACACTAACTCCCCTTTTGGTCCCTCAACTTCAAAGGTATTAAAGCTGGCGATTTTATAATTATAATTAGCCCCATCATCAAGCCGATTGAAAAAGCTTCCCTCATCCGTAAATGTTGTTTCATTTGCAGATAGAGTCTCAAGTTTGTCTAAATCGCCATCGTCTTCAACTTTGTAGATATTATAACCACCCACATCTGGGTCGTTTGCCTTAGCCCAATCCAATTTTACGGCTTTTACGAGACCCGAGGTCGCGCTTAACTGTGGGGCATCAGGCAGCTGTTTGGTGGACCCTTGCACAATATTTGATGTGCCTAACGGGTAAGCTTGAGAATCGTTAGTTTGTAACTTGAGTTGATACTCGTAGTTAGTTTGGTCTGTCAAGCCCTGCTGATCAGACAACTTCAACGTGCTCGCTGAAAAGGTGCCCAGTTGTTGCCAGTTATCTTCACCCGCTATTCTACGGTTCACCACCGTAGCAACGTTAGGATGTGATCCAGTCCAATTTATCACAATTTGTCTTAGCAGTTTATCTTGCTCAATATTTAAAGATACCCCTTTCACGTTTTCAATATTACTAATGACGGAAGGTAGCGACTTAAGTCCATCAATGTCTACAACGGTTAAACGATAAGAAGGCGTGACGTATGGGTATAAGTCGGTATCGATGTAGCGATTGCTCCGCGCATCAACGTTTGATATTTCGCTATACTCACTTTCAAAAGGCCATTTGCGTTCAACAATTACTTGCTTGAGATCGGTTTCAGAGCCCAGTTGCCATGATAGCTCTACGCGTTCTTCATTGGCCATAGCTTGGATGGCACTGGCAGTTGTTGGAAGTGGCTTACTTGCCCCTTTCACAATATCACTGACATATCCGGTCGCATCAAACACATTTTTGCTGGCAATGGCATACTCGTATTCAACGCCATGTTTAATGCTTGTCACCCCAGCGATGACACTTTCCACGCGTCCGTTTGTGACGATGTCGGTATAACGAGTTTGATCAACATCATCTATGATAGCGATAGACAGCAGTTGGTTTTGTGAGTTACCGGATTCGCGTCTAAAAATGACATAGCCTTTAATGCTGTCATCGTTCACTTTATCCCAAGTGAGCTCTATTTTATTTGGCAACCCAGCAATCACCGCTAAGTTTTGAGGGGCGGGGATATCTTTTGTTTGAACATTAATGACATTGGACTCGGCGAGTTTGCTGTCATTAAGCCAAGCCTCAATTTTGACTGAGTAACTGGTATCGTCGTCTAGCCCATCAGAATCAATGTAGGCTGGCTCAGAATAACCAGCCACTTCACTTACTTGTGCAAGATTGTTCTCATCTAGCCCTCTAAATACTTTGATAATCGCTGGAGAAACGGCATTCTCCCAAGCTAATGAAATTTGCCTGAGCATGCCAGGTTCAGGATTTGTTAATATAAGAGGCACGCTCATTTTAGTGGGGGCTGACATAGTATAGGCGCTTTGCAAACCATCAACGTCGGTAACCTTCACGCGGTAGACCGCAGTGGCACCTGCAATTAAATCACCATCTATATAAGACTGTTGAGCGTTCATTAACTCTTTAAGCACGTTAAAGTTTTGACCATCAAAGCTGCGTTCGAGCACAAATAGGCCAATGTCTTGTTTGCTTAAACTGTCGGGTAACATCCAATTAACTTCGACTTGATTATCAACAAAGCGAGCACTTACTTCGGTTAATGCTTCTGGTGGCTGTTTGGTAGACACTAGCACCGCTTTACTTACAGGGCCCGAAACGTCGAATTGATTAATGGACGCGACTGAATAATAGTATTGGGTACCATCAACAAGATCGCTATTATCCACGAACGAACTGGCCAAAGGATCCATAACTTCGCCAATTCTGTTCAAAGTAAACTCCTGATCTTCTGTATAAGGCCCTCGGAAAATCGAATATCCTTTTACATCTGGGTCGTTCACCGGTAACCAAGACAGCTTTATGGCCCTAACTAATCCAGATTCACCTTTCAGTTCTGTTGGAGGTTCTAGTGCCCCTTTACTTTGAGCAATGAGTAGGTCTGACTTAGCGGTTTCTCCGAAATCGTCGTAGACAGAAATGGCGTATCGAAAAGACTGACCTTCTTGTTGAATGTCTGTATCAATATAAGAATTAGTGCTTATATTGGGGATTTCGGCGAGCAAGGTAAATGGGTCAGAGTCACTGACTTTTCGGTAAAGCCTATAACCAAAACCTGCTGTAGCACTTTGCCATCCTAACTGGATTTGCCTTAGCGTTGCATTTGAGAGCATAGTGATTTGTGGCGCTGTTGCTGGCTGATAGCTAAAGGGCTGGGTAACTGTACCTTTCTCGTCATTAGAAAAAGCTCTTAAACTATAACTTACTGGTCCATTGATAGAACTTGAACGACCATCCTCTAGAGTGAGTTGTGTCAGGTTAGGCTGTTGACGATTATTATTGCTACTAGTTTGAGGAATAATATAGTTGCCGACAATTTGCCAGTCAGAGCCCTCGTCTTTTCGCAGGAGTTCGTAACCCACTATATTCTTATCAACATTAGCTGCACTGGGGAAAAATTCAACTGCCACAGAGTTTACTCTTTCAATGACGTTCATAATAGTTGGGGGTTGAATGTTGGACTTAACTGCGGCTTGAATGGAGACAGATGCTAACTTGTCGCTTCTTATCTCTTCTCCATTCCCATCAATCATGCTTAATTGATAAAAATATGTTGCTGATTGAGGACCAGGCACGTCGCTAGCGCGAGTCTCTGCCTCACTGGTAATGTAACTAAACGGCCCCTGTTCAGATTCGGCTCTGTATACATTAAAGCCCAAGAACTCAATGCTTGGGTTGGTCATAGTCCATGAAAGCTGAACAACTCCCGAATTATTGACAGCCTTAATTGAGTCTACCCAGTCTTCGTCAAGGGTTTCGACTATTCGTTGAGAGTCTGTTTTATGTTGGCCGATAATGGCTAATATTTGGTCCCCAATATATTCTGCCTGTAAATCAATTTGGGCCTGATTGGTAAAATTAAACGTTAATGAACCAATTGACTTAGATTGAATAGGAGACACCACTTGAACATTAGCCGTGATTTGTTGATTAGCTCGACTCACCTCACCTATTATTACATAGTTCAAATTCAGTACTGTCGCGGCTTTCACTGCCTCAGCCGCACTGAAAATTTGTTCTATTTCATTTCTGGTTAGCGCTACTTCTAGCTCTCTTTGATTTATAACATTGAAATTATCTTTTTTCCTGAGTTCGTTGCGAACGATATAAGAAACGTCATCCTCTAAACCCACCACATCAATAGATTGCGCGACGAACTGAAAAACGCCGATGGACGATTGTTCTTCTAATTGCGCAGTGGCTGTTTTACTTAAAAATAGTAACAATAAACACAATAAAAAAACTGAAAAAAAAGAAGAATGTTTCATACAGATTTATGCGAGCTCCAATGCAAAATCATGGAATGCTGGTGCGTAAAAAAGCACCAGCATAGTTCTGTGTTTATTGGATAAACTCATGATTTGCCAATAAGTTATCAATTCGAGTGCGCGCCTCTCTGCTTATAGGGGAAGACGAAACAGATTTTAGTTTTTCATTAAAAATGGCATACGTGTAATACTCAACCGCATTTTCAATTTCATTTCTACGCTCGCTGTCTTGCCCTTGGTTATAGTAGAAAGTTTCCAGTCTTTGTAACGGACGAAGCACATCACTGGCCATTGATTCAACCACATCTTCGGTGAGGTTTTGTAATATCTCAGTATCGGTCGGAATTTCCATTGCGTCGAACTCTACACCTGCTTCCGCTACGCCAGCGTTAGCCGAATCTTCAACCTGCAATTTGCGCTCGATAGTATCAACGCGTGTGTTCTCTCCGGTTAAGACATCAACAATTCTAAAAGACAGTTGGATAAAACCTACTTTTTTGGTTTGAGTTACGTCGTATTCAGTCTCACCATATTCGGGCACTAATATTTTAGCTTGAGGTGCATTTTTCAGCTCAGACTTACTGGGCTTGGGATTGGCCGCTTGCCAGTTTAGGTAATCGATATTATCAGAAATTTTTTCGCCAGTTTGATATCGAATGGTCTTTGTACTTTGCGAGGTATTTTCATCTACTTTGTATAAAAGAACGGAGCCCATAATAGCATAATCGATGCCATAAACTCGCCCCATTTCTTTTGCTGTACTTTCTGAAACAACGCCAATTTGCCCAAGCTTCATTTCTTCTAAAATAGATTTTAAATTTTCACGCTCTAATATGGTGATGTCATTACTTGCATTATTAAACAATCTTGAAATCAGGTTATTGGCAACTATGACACCTGCGTCGTCACTCTCGCTCGGACTATTAAAGTCAAATACGGCGATTGACCGTTTAGCGCGATTAGCGATGCCATCTTCAACTTCTCTGATTTTTTCAAACAAGTCTGGATAGTTTGGCATAACGTCTTGAATGGAAGTTAATAACGACCAAGCAAGAGCATATTGTCCTTTATCGACATACTGAGCAGCAGTGAAGTCAGCTTTTTGGGTAAATGCCTCAACGTAACTTTTTAATAGCGCTGGCTCAGTTACTCGATTGTCTATAAGAGTTTGTAACAGGGATTTAGCTTGCATTAATTGATTAGACTGAATAGCAGATAAAAACCCACTTTCGCTTTGCACGTTGAGTTCTTGTTTTGCTTGGGAGGCTAAAAGTAAGCACTCACTATGACTTCGGTTAAGTTTGAGAGCTTTATCACATGCGTCTAACGCCTGTTGCCAATCACCATTATTCGCATGCCCCTGAGCAATATTGAAAAAATATACCGGAGAATTATTTCTTTTCGCTTTAGCCAACATTCCCTTGGCAATATTGTTGTTTGGATTAATTTCCAATATGTCATTAAGGTACTTTTCGGCAGTAGCAAAATCATCGGATTTCATTGCATCATTCGCTAACTTTAGATAAGTCTGATTGACTTCTTTAGTAATATTGGCAAGACGCAGAGTAATGTCTTCATAATTTGGAAACTTGCTCTGGATCGCACTGAATCCTTTATATGCGGCAACTAAATCTCCAGCCTCATAAGCAGCCTTTGCACTTGCATATTGACTGGCCAAGTCAGCGTATAAGTTTTCTTTCACTTGACTCACTCTCGCTTCTAGAGGATTTGTCAGTGAGTCAGGAGTTGCATTTGTTTTTAAATTCGCAACAATTGCTTCAACTTCCAGTATATCATCGTTGGTAACCTCGCCCGACAATAACGAATTGATTTTTGCTATAGAGTCGTCTTGGAATTTCTTTTTTAGGTTTGCTAGGGCTGTTTGATATTCTTTATTATTAGGATTTTTAGCGACCGCTTGCTGCATAAATGCTATGGCTTCTTCGTATTTGTTCGCAGCAGCCAGTTGATTACTGGTTTCAAATTCTTGTTTGCCCTTAGACGTTGAATTACACCCAGAGATAATAGATGCGACCGCTACTGCGATGATTAATTTTTTCATGTTGAATATCCTATTTGATGGAAAGCGTGAGCTTTGATTGGGCAAAGCTATCCACATTAAAATTTATATCGTCACGGGCTGATAGTTGAGTCAAATGGTCGTATAACTGTTCAGGCCAGCCAGTGTAAGTAGCTGAAAAAGTATAGCTTGAAGATGTCTTAGATTCGGTTGTTAGACCGCTTAAACCAATCACCGCTTGTTGTAATTGTGACTCGATGAGATCTAACTGTTGATCGCTAATGCCAACTAATTCAAGTAATACTGGATTTTCTATTTTCGATAACCAAACCACTCGAGTATCTAAGTTGACTTTTTGCGCGACTCGCTTTGATATTTTTGATGCCATATTGTCAAGGCTCTTTGCGGCATCCCCTGCTTTACGTTCAGCAAAAGACACTGAAGAAATTTGGTCTTGTGTGGCTGAATTCAACAACATACCGGCCACACTTAACTGGGCAGTGTCAATTTTGGTGCCCTGAAATTCGTTACTTGTGACATTGGCGCTAACATTTAACTTTAACTCAAAGCTAGCATCTAAAATCGAGTTTTTCTCTAGCACCACAAAGCCTTGACTAGTAAGAGCTTGGGATAAATCTGCCATTACAGTAAATAATGCTTGTTGAGAGTATTGAGCCGACCCCGCGTTGTCGATATTGAGCTTTATTCGAGGCTTTTTGGACCAAAGGTTATTTTTGATGAGTTGAATGGCTTCGTTTGCAAGAGCGGAATTATTAACAGTTGCTTTTATATTGACTTGGTAAGTGGCGTCGTCTAGTTTCTTTTCATCGACAATTTCAAACCTGTCTAATCGCCCCTGCGTGGTAGCGTATATCTTTTCGCTTGCCAGCATGAAGTTTTTAGTTTCGGTTCGAGCGCTTATAAAACTGCCCATAAGCTGTTCAAGAGCAAGTCTTTTAGCGTCTTCAATGGCAGCTTGCCTAGCCTTGCTAACATCGCCGTCTTGAATAAAGCCAAGCCCTGTTGTCTCAACTACAGCACTTTTGACACTAAAGCTGATACACAAAACCAGTGTTAAAGCTAAAAACCAAATACGATTCACAACGAATTCCTTTTCAGGTGTAATGGATTATAAATTCTTATGTAAATCAAACACATAATACAAGCCACATTTTATTAAGTACAGTGTAAAGCCCACGCTTTTTCGCAGTGTATTTTACGTACATACACAAACATATAAAGGAAGTGCAACACTAAAACGAAAATTGTCTCAGTGTGAGTATAAACCAATTTTGACACAAAAATCGATGATAATTGAACGCTTTAATATAATTGAGTACAAAAATATGCGTTTAATTATTAAAGCTGGTAAAGGGTGCAATTTATTCAGCTAAAATCACCGTCACCGTATTTGCTGGTAACAATACCTGTTCGCTGGGGGCGGTATTTAGCATATTTAAGCTAAAATCACTTTGCCATACCTGCCACGAATCAGAATGTAACAACGTTTCTGGTGACAATATTGTATGCTCATAATCACTTGTATTGAATACAATCCAAGCCTGCTTTTGCCCTAGTGGATTAACCTCAGTGGTTTGCGGCTCTTCCTGGTCACTAAAAAATCGTCTATAACCCAGAACCTTTCTACCATCATTTACGTTTGTGAATTCAATGTCTCCTCTTGATAAGACTGAGTTTTCCCGTCTTAGCTTGATCATAAATTGATAATAACTGAATAAAGCCTCATTAAACTCCACACTATCGGTTGTTTTAAAGATGGCTTTAGGGTGAGAAGTTTCATTCTCAAAGGAGAACTCAGGCCATATAAGTGGTTTCCGATTATGTGGATCGTCACTGCCCCACATGCCCATTTCATCACCGGCCCAGATTTGTGGAGCCCCTAGATACGTAAACTGATGAGCTAGCAACAACTTGGCGTTATGAACGGCGTTTTCGCTAGGTTTGTTTTCTCGATAACTTGGGTTCTGAGAGGACTTAGCATTAAACTTATATTTGTTTTTATTGTCTAGTGACGTTAACAACCTAGGCGCATCATGGCTAGCAGACATGTTCATCATCGAGTGATAAAACTCATCTTCGATATTTAGCCTCTGAGCATTCAAGCTTTCCACAAAATCGCTTGTCTCGTTTGACTTTGGTGTTTGTGCAAAGTAGCGCCGAGCAGCTCGATACCATCTATAATTCATCACTGAGTCAAAAATGTCGCCTTGCAGCACTGGAGACGGGTCAAATAGCTCATCGGGCCATTTTTCCCACCAAATTTCACCGACCAAAAAAGCCTTGGGGTTTATCGATTTAACATAAGTCCGGTATTCTCTCCAAAATCCGAGAGGTAATTCTGCAGCCACGTCTAATCTATACCCATCGACTCCGTCGGATGGATCGCCGTCGCCGTTTGGATCAAGCCACCGGCGAGTCACAGAAAAAATATGCGCCTTGGCCTGCATACTTTTAATGTTTCCATCAAATAAACGAACCTGCTTGGTATGATCAGCATAAGTCGTTTCCTGTATTTGGGGTAAATCAAATACGTTAAACCACCCTGTGTAGGCAAACTCGTTTTCGTCTGTGTCTGGATCATCAAATTGATCAACCCAATACCAATCAGAGTAATCGGATTGCTTTTGATTCTCTAATACGTCTTGCCATGCCCAATGGGTGTGACCTGTGTGGTTCCATGAGTAATCCAGTATGACTCGTATTTCCCTGCTCTTTGCTTGCTGTAATAATTCCAAAAAAAGCTTATCTGCACTTGTTAAGACCCAAGTGCTTGGATCAGCAGGGTCCTCATCTTCTATTAACTCCAAATCGCCTTGAGGATCGGGTCCAAAATTAACATCAATATGTCGCCAATGTCGGGCATCATATTTATGCGAGGATGGGGCATCATTAATAGGATTGAAGTAAATGGCGTTTATACCCAATTCGGTCAAATAATCCAACTTGTCGATCACGCCTTGAAGATCACCTCCGTATCGTCGCAATGCTGTTTTAGCGTCGAACGATATAATGGGCTTGCCGGTAAAATCCGGTCTATTATGGACGTCTTTGAAATATGCATCCTCTTTATACCAATCCTGAGTCCATGGGGTAATGTTCCATGTGGACGGAATGTAACCTGGATATGTGCCTTGTATGGTTGTCATTGTTGGATCGTTTGAGGGGTCACCGTTGTGAAAACGTTCCACAAATATTTGATACCAAATGGCGTCAGCGACCCATTCTGGAGGCTCAGATGGCGCTTCTTTTAGCTCTACTTCTGGCGGAGAATCGCTACATGCAGTTATTAGTAAAGTAAGCAATAACACAGCGAATCTTAAAAATTTATTAAGCACTTCCAAAGTCACACATTTTAGTCATTAGTAAATGATGTAAAGGTTAACATACAAATAACATGAAAACTTAGTCGAGCCTGGACGCAATGTAAAATATTGTAAATCAATTCCATGCCTGCAATTTACTAAATGTCGCGATTCCAAAACGAGCAAAGTCATTAACATTCATATAGATGGCAAAGTATATCTATTAAATCGAGGTTGTGCAGACGCTTAGCGCTATATTCTAAACTTGGTTGGAACCCCTAATTATTGCCAATAATCGGGCCACACATTGTCTATATTTCATGCAAATGTATTGTGAATAATGGGCGTATAGTATACCATTCTTAAGGTCAGATTTGACGAAAGATTAATCCTCCATGGTTCCGTATTACATGGTACACGTAGAGGTGCAGATATGGTTGAATTTATATTCTTGTTATCATGTTTGATTTTTATCACAACAGTGACCTGGGTAAGTTATATATTAGGAGACGTAAAGCGATTAAATCCAAAACTCTCAGCATGCATTGGATTTGTTCTCTCTTTTTTACCTCCATTAGCACTTATCTATATCGCCTTTTTAGCTGTTAAAGAAAATGCTGTTTCTATGAAAAATAGCGATAACAATTGCTAAGCACTTTGATAGTTAACATTCGTTATCAAGCGTATCTGACTAGCGTGGCTTAAACGCCGCGCTAGTTCAGTTGAATTATTTTTAAATCTAATTATTCTTAGTATATCGACTCAAACCTCGGTGTTTAAGTGAATCCCAACTCGTTATTAGCCTGTCATCAATGTGACATGCTGATTGATACATCAAACATAAAAGAAAACCAATCGTGTTACTGTCCCGGTTGCAACGGTTTTCAATACACATTGCACAAAAACGCACTGCAGCGAACAGTCGCGTTTTCTATTAGCGCCCTGATCATGATGATTCTTGCCAATGCTTTTCCCTTTCTGACCTTTGAAGCTCAAGGGCAAACGCGAGTTATTACAGTTGTGCAAGCCGCAGGTGATCTCATGCAACAGGAATTTTTACTTATCGCATTTTTGGTGTTTGCATTTGTTTTAGTCTTGCCTTTTATCTATTTGACTTGCATTTTTTGGCTGACCTTGCCCTTGATACTTGGGTGTAAACCCATTGGACCGGTACTTATGGGAAGGCTTATGAGTTATTTTTTACCCTGGGTAATGGCAGAAGTGTTTATAGTTGCCGTTTTAGTCGCATTAGTAAAAGTCATCAGCATGGCTGATATAATCTTTGGGTTCTCTTTTTGGGCCTATATTGGCTTCGTGGTATTTTTCCTGCTCACGGCCAGCACTGCAAACCGACATCAATTATGGCTTTGGATAGATTATGCAAAAAAATAATGCAAACCAGAGCAGTCGAGCCATACAAGGGGCCAATTATGCATTTTACACAGCGGCTCATCGTAAAATGGCATCATGCCGAACCTGTCATCTGGTTAGCCCAGTAGAGTTGGAACACTGCCCAAGGTGCAACGAGAAAATTTACTTACGTATTCCAAATAGCTTGCAACGCACTATTGCTTTGGTCATCACAGCTATTGTGTTTTACATACCAGCTAATATTTATCCTATCATGAGCACTACCATGTTTAATGATGAGACACCTAGTACTATCATATCAGGCGTTTTATTGTTCATAGAGCATCAATCTTACTTTGTCGCATTGGTAATTTTCACCGCCAGCATAATAATACCTATTGGTAAAATTATCGTGTTACTGTGGCTTTGTTTAAATACCTCTAGACGCTCTAGGTTAAGTAAAAGCGAATTGTCGCGTCTTTACTACATTACGGAATTTATCGGCAAGTGGTCGATGATAGATATTTTCGTAGTGGCTATACTGGTTGCATTGGTGCATATAACAGGCATTATGATAATAGAGCCTGGAATTGCATCTAGGGCATTTGCTGTTGTGGTTATCCTTACTATGTTGGCCGCCCAGCAATTTGACATCCGACTTATTTGGGACAAACAAGAACAATATGAATGACGAGCAAACACCTTCAGCTCTAATCAAGCCCAAACAAAGATTCTCTACTATTTGGATTTTACCCATAGTAGCAGCATTCATTGGCATAGGAATGATCTATCATCATTACCAGAACCGAGGGATAGACATTGTCATCGTTTTTGATAATGCCCTTGGCCTAGAAACACAAAACACTCGTCTAAAATATCGCAATGTGGATATTGGTCTTTTGAAGTCCATTAACTTCACTGATGATGGTGAATCAATTGAGGCTGTCGTTGAAATAGAAAAAGACATGCAAGACTTTTTGCGCAGTGATTCTCAGTTTTGGGTCGTTCGTCCAAGAGTGGGCACAGGGGGAGTAAGTGGATTTAGTACACTTCTATCTGGCGCATATATCACGGTAGATCCAGGTAAATCTCAAGACTACTCAAGACGTTTTATGGGCTTGGAAAATCCTCCTATCTCTTCACCTACATCCCAAGGAATAAAGTTAAAATTGCATTCTGAAGGTGGTAAATCTGTTAATGTGGGCGACCCCGTTCTTTATAGAGGCTTTCAGGTTGGCGCCGTAGAAAAGGTAGAGTTTGATCTTCAAAATCGTCGTGTTGCCTACGAAATATTTATACAAGCTCCTTACGACAGTTTAGTCACTACCAACACCTTTTTTTGGAATACTGGAGGACTTACTGTGAATGCGACCCCTAACGGTGTCACTATTGATTTGGCCTCTATAGAATCTCTTGTATCGGGAGGCATTCAATTTGATATCCCAGAAGATCTTGGGATAGGCGAGCGCATTGAACAACCGAGAGATTTCAAACTGTATTCTTCTCGTGCCAGTATTGACGATGATAGAGTATATGAATACCTAGAATACGTCATTTTGGTTGAGGACTCGGTCGGCGGACTTTCAATTGGAGCACCTGTTGAGTACAGAGGAATATTGATCGGTCGTGTGCATCGGCCTTACCTTGGTTTTTACCAAACGCAGCAGATAAACATTGATGAAACCAGAATTCCAGTTGTCATTCATCTAGAGCCAGCAAGACTCGCTCCCAATAATGAATACAACTTGGAGTGGTTTGATAATCAGTTCAACGAGTGGATTAAGTCAGGATTAACAGCAAGTGTAGAAACTGCAAATTATCTGACGGGCTCGTTGAAAGTCAGTCTTGATTTGTCGGAAGATATGCGATCCGAAATAGAATATTTCGGCAAGTATACTGTTATCCCAGTAGGGCAAAGTGGGTTTGCCAATATAATGAGTAAAACTGACCAACTACTGACCAAGTTGAACAACCTTCCGTTAACTGAATTGTTGCTTAGCACCCAACAAACTATAAATTCTGCCAACCAAACTTTTCGTACAGCCAACGATTCAGTTCTCGCGGCTAGCGCAGTTTTAGTGTCTGTTGAGCAGACTCTAGAACAAGCACAAAATACGCTTGAAGGTCTTCAACCAAATTCTCAAATTTACCGCAAGTTAGAACATAATCTACAAGAAATGCAACAAACACTGAATATGATGCAGCCTTTTTTGCAAGAGATTAGGAAAAAGCCAAACTCGCTTATATTTAGTCAGCCACCCGTACAAGATATTGAACCACAGGGGAGTAAAAGACCGTGAATATAATTTATGGACTGTGTGTTAAACGCTTAAGAGTGCCTCTGTATTTTGTCATCTTTTTAATCCTAGGGTGCGTCAATACAGAGCCTCTGCCCAACAGCCATTATTACTTATTAGACGAGCCTCAATCAACTAATAGTCACTTTTCTTCTCCGCTGAATGACGTTAAAAACAATCAAGTAAAGGTAAACTTGGTGACTGTTGCCGACTATTTGGCGCAACCCAATCTTGTTATGAAATTAGACAATCACCAAATTACTATCGCTAATTATCATTCTTGGGGGGAAGATTTACCATCCGCTATTCAACGTTTGATAATAAAAGACCTAAATGCCAGATATCAGCACACTGTGTTTTTAGAAAGTTGCTTGAATTGCACAGAGCTTAGCGTATACGTTGAACATTTTTACCCGTCTCAAAACGGCGACACTATTATTAGTGGCAGTTACGAAATAGCTTATGACAATGGCGTCAACCAGCGACAAGATTTTATGTACAAGGTTGAACAAAATCAGCCAGGATATCTGCAATCAGTAAAAAATATGAGAGTACTTTTGCGGAAGTTAGCTGATTCGATTGAACTAAGAGTAATGCCCAAATAGTGGTGAAAAATACTAATTAACAGGTAACGCGATTACTCAATGCTGGAGTCAAAAAAATCCACCAATACCCGCTCATATAATCATTTTATGTTAATTGAATGCTCGACTTTAAGTAGCGTTACCAATAGCAACCACTCACTTCCACTGACTCAGCCTCTACTGATTTAGTTTTACTGAGTTTGGCAAACCATACGCCCAAGACAAGAAATAAGCTAGGGACCCCAAAATATATAATTTTGTCTGCCATCGCGTGCGAAGCGTTTAATGCGTAATTAGTGTCAAATGTAGAGAAACCGCTTATTTTAAGGGAAACATTGATAATCAATAAGGTGAAAAAGAATAGAGATAATTTCTTAGTGAGATTAGCTTGCTTTCTTTCTTTCGTCATTTACCTGCCTCCTTTTTATTAAGCTTGGATGAAAAACAGTAGTTAAATCTTACGTTAAGATAGATTCAGACAAGAAAAGTTCAAAAAAAGAACAGCTTTGTTATGCAGCGCCTCTACATAACATAAAAACATGTGAGCGCCACCGTCCGGAAATAACAACAGCAGATTCAAACCTCATATGCGCAAACCGCTATTTAATTATAACAAACCTTGATACTTTGAAGAGCTAACCACTAACTTTGGCAATTTTGCTTGAAATGAAATCTGTTGTGTTGGTATCTCACCAGACAAAGCAATGTCAAAATCTTCATCGCTTTGGAAATAGATTTGACAATTAGAGCGGAAAAAAGTGAAAGGGCTTTGCAGCAGAATAAGATATTGATACTCAAGCTGATGTTGGTCTTCAATCAATTGAGATTCGGTGGACTCAGGTCTCAATATTTTATAGTTGGAAAGTGTCAGTATTTTAAATTGGGAGAACTTGACGGTGCTCAGTTGTTCTATCACAGATCCTAAGGGCTTATCTTTTGAAAAGTTACCACATAAAAAATATATCTCTTTTCTAGCTTCGTTTATGAAAAAACCACCAAAACCTACCACAAAAATAATAATAATTATTGAGAGAAATTTTGTCATTTTTACGTGTCCTATTTAAATCGCTTTGAAAAATGATCGTTCTATATGTGGTATTACGCTTTCTTAGACATGCAAACACATTTACTCTAATTCATAAACAAAGTGTGTTAACAATTGATAATTATTCGTCAATTGGCTTTTTAGTCTACTGGGAAACTCTTTTTCCAGCACATCAATACGGTCAAACTCGGTATGCCAAATTTCACCCCACTTTTTTTCGTTTGCCTTGTCACAGGTTCCTTTAATTTCTTCATCGTAACAAGACCAAAGATTTGGGTTCTCAGTTTGAGAGTAGCCGTCTTTTCCGTTCTTACCCTGAACACTAAAATTAGTCGCTTCTAAATTAGCAATGGGAATACCCGCACAAGAGAAAGGTGCATGATCAGACCATCCTCCAGTTTCACCAGCTGGAAAACTTGGGTTTCCAGGATGTTTGTTAAAAGGCAAATTGTTGGATGTTGCCAATGCCAGAAGTTGATCTCTGAATTTTGATGAGGCATTGAAGTTAGATTTATCGCCTTTGCATGAATATCCTTTGCCCAGCGCACTATGAATGTACAAATTATCGCCTCCAGCAATGGAGTCTAAATTTAACATCCCAATTATATTCACTCGTTCATCGCTTGATAAGCTGTTGACGTATTCCCATGCTCCATTGAGTCCATTTTCTTCAGCCCCAAATGCAACAAAAGTGAACGTCACATTTGGCGTTGGTCCCTGTTGCATTGCCTTGGCTAGCTCAAGCATTACACCAATACTCGCGGCGTTATCAATAACTCCCCTACTACCTGTTGACTCAGGAACAGAATCGTAGTGTCCGCCAATCAAGAAGACTTTCTCTGATTTGCCGTCTACCGTTGCAACCACGTTTTGAGAATTGCTGGGCTTTTCTTGGTCTCGAAAAACGGCACTGAAGGGCCGTATTTCAGCCTCTAGCCCAGCCAACTTGAATTGTTGGTGAATATATTTAGCAGCCTTTACTTCTTCAGCACTGCCTGCCACCCTTGGGCCGATGCCTCTTTCACCAGCTAACGCGTCAATATGCTTCAGAATCTCATATGTAGGAGATTCAGTGTTTTCTCGTGTGTGCGCTGAAAATAGAAAAAAGCCTAAAGCCAAAAGTAAAGCAATTCGTGTCATGTTCTAGCCTATGAATGATATAAGTATCAATTTTTTAGAATGATAAGATGATAAACAAAAAACAAATTTAAATCATTTTTAGATTGCCGAAACATGGATTGTAAATCGTTACTAAGTTGAGCCTGAATTGTGTTTGTCGATATATCGCTGTTTTTTCTTTGGTTTAATTTTTTGTATATCAACCATGACCAACCCATCCACGCAGTTTTGAAAATCGGGATCAATATTGAAGCTATCAAAACTCACCCCGCTTGACTCGCAAAGTTCAGCGTATTGCTTATACAAGGTGGGCAGCACCACGTCCATATTGGCAAGCTGAAGTTTAAGCCGTTTTAAACCTTCACAATAGTCTTTGCCTGAATAGTCTTGCTTGTGCTTAGGGTCGATTTTGTACGGGATTTTGGGTTTCGCCAACGTCTGAGATGACGGAAAATAATGTCTAAAGAAATCTACAATTAAATCCATCGCAAGTACAGGCATAGTTCCGCTTATGGTTACCGGGCCAAATAAGTATCTATACTCTTTGTGTCTATTCAAAAAAGCACCAATGCCTTGCCATAAATAATCTAAACTTCTCTTGCCCCAATATTTTTGCTGGACGAAGCTTCGACCTAATTCTAAGCCTTTTTCAAAATAGGGCTTCATATCAGGGGTGTAGTCAAATAGAGTTTGAGAGTATATTTCAATGTTGTTATCGAGCAATTTTTGAACCTCTGCAAATCGATAAGCACCGGCAATCTCCAAATCATGATTATCCCAGAGTATTATGTGAATGTAGTTGTTGTCGTACTTATCTATGTCTCGTCTTTTATGAGAACCTTCACCAACCGCTCTAAAGGTAATCTCTCTGAGGCGTCCTAATTCACGCATAATCGATGAATTATTTTTGTGCCGATATAGATAAATAATTTTGCCATCAGAGGTTTCTCCCAACTTTTGTGCGTCTTGTTGCAGTGCCTTATATAAAACGCGTCTGTCCTCTGCTAAGGCTATAGCCGTTTGAGTCTTAAATATAGGCGTTTTACCTTTTTCTAAACGATATAGGTGCTTTTTAAAGAGTTTCACCTGCTCGTTTGTAGTAATTGGGAGAGATTGAAAAGACTCAAACGGTATTACTTCTCCAATGTTGATATTGATGCATTTATTTCTTTGGTAAAACATTTCTTTTACTAACAAAGTTGTGGCTAAAGATTTGTTCAGCATCGACATGCCGTAAAACATAGGGGAGTTCTTTGCACTTATGTGAATTGGCAGTATTGGGCTTTTATTTGATTTGGCAAAGCGTAAAAAACCGGACTGCCATTTAGTATCTCGAACGCCTTGAGGACGAAGACGTGAAACCTCTCCTGATGGAAAGACAATGACAACACCATGGTTTTGCAAATGTTGGTGTATCGACTTAAGTTGCTGTTTGGCTGTATTACCGCTCATATTGTTTACGGGCAATAAAAGTTCATGTAAAGCATTTACCGCCATCAGCATAGTATTAGCGACCACTTTAATATCTGATCGCACTTGTCTAACGCAGTCAATCAACGCCAACCCATCGAGTGTGCCGATGGGATGATTAGCAATAATTACCAGTTTGCCAGTGTCGGAGATACGTTCAACTTCAAAATGATTGGTGCGATATGAAAAAGAAAAGTAAGACAGTACCTGCTCCACAAAATCAAATCCCGTCAAATGCGGATATTGGTCAGAAAAAGCATTGAGCTCTTTTTCATTCAACAGTCGTTTTGCAATTTTTACGGCTGAGTGATGAATAAACCTATGATTGATTAATTTAGGGTAGTGTTCGTCTAAAAATCGCTGACTGTCTAACATGCTTATCGTCCACAACTAAGCTTTATAAAAGCTAACAAAACCTAAAAGATACACGACCATAGTGACGCTAGAGTTATGGTTCAGTTAATCTAACATGTCACTTTTGTTACAGATTTATGAAATTATCAGAAAGTGCTTTGGGCTCCCTATATATATACTGAGATACGCCGATATATAAAGAGGAGCGGACGAACGAAAATCTATAGGATAATTAATGCTGTCATTTCATCGAGTTAAAACAAGGCTATTGGCCATCGTCGCAATAGGTATGGTCACACTCAGTCTAGTATCTATTTTCACCTCATTAAATTTAGGGCATAAAATTCAAAAGTATGAAGAATTGATTAATTCTACTTCAGTAGATGTTCAACGCATCAGTGCATTAAACTCGTCATTTAAAACTCAAGTTCAAGAATGGAAAAATGTTTTACTTCGAGGCCACAATGAAAAAGACCGCATCAAATATTGGGATCGATTTGTAAATAAGCAGCAGCAAATTCAGACAGACGCTAAACATTTACTAGACAGTGATTTACCTTCTGAAGCTTTATTTAAATTAAATAAATTTATCATCGAACATGACTCAATTTTCGCGAGCTACAAGAAGGCGTATAATGCGTTTTTAGCCAATAGTTATGATCACAAACTCGCCGATCAAATGGTGAGGGGCATAGATAGAGAACCCAGTAATTTACTCATAAGCAGCGTTGACATAGCTCAGAATAGCGTTCGCGACATGAGCCAAGTCTTAAAAGATAATACCAATGCTAGTAGCAACATATCCTTGGGCATCGTAATTCTATCATTAATAGTCGGGCTTTATTTTACGAGCTATATCATTCAAACCAAAATCACTGATCCCCTTTCTAAATTGATAGCCCAATTAAAAGCGGTAAGTAACGGGCGCTACGAAAAAAAAGTCATTATTCATGGTGAGGATGAAATTTCGCAAATGGCGAAAGCGGTTGAAACTGTTCGCACAAAATTATCTGATGTAGTGTGCAATCTCGGAAAAAATCAACATGAATTAAACGACGTTACTCACGCGGTGTTAGAAAGTGCTAATTTACTAAACGCAAAAGCTGATCAGCAATTTACACAAACTTTAAACATTACCGATACTACCTCTCAAATGAAAGAGTCTGCCGGTCAAATGAATCAAAGCGTTCAAGAGGGCTTGAAAGCGGCAGAATTGGCGGCAACCAATGCCAAACAGACTCAGAATGTAATGGAAGAAATGCTTGTAGATGTCGAACGCTCTACACAAAAAATTCAATCAACTTCAGAGGTTATAGGGAAGCTAGACGAAGATACCAAGAACGTTGGTACGGTTGTCGATGTTATCAATAGCATTGCTGAACAAACCAACTTACTGGCACTGAATGCGGCTATAGAAGCGGCTAGAGCGGGCGAGCAGGGCAGAGGATTTGCCGTTGTCGCAGACGAAGTGAGAACCCTAGCGTCTCGAACTCAACAATCTACAGAAGAAATAAAACATATTATTGCTTCGTTACAGGACAGAGCAGTTAATGCGGTAACCTCAATTAATTCTGGTAAAGAGTCTGTTGCCCAAAACGAAACCTCGATCAAAAAAGCGTCAATGGCCCTTTCTGAAGTGGATAAATCTGTACAAGAGATCATCCAACGCAATGAACAAGTTATACAAGCCTTGAATCAGCAACTCACGCTGAATCAGAACATTGACCATGGAGTTTCGATTTTGAAAGATACGTCGCAGCAAAACACCGAACAAGCTTCAGCGTTAGTGCACCAAAACAAACGACTAAAGGAAGTAACGGCTTTACTTGAAAAAGAAGCACTCAAATTAACGCAGTAGAGCTCGCAAAAAATGCTAGTCCAGTCATATGCGTATATACAAAGCGCTAAAATAACGCATCAAGCACCTGACCAATCATTAGCTTGTCCTAGGACAGTAATATGTTCAGCATCTGCAACATACTTTATTGCAGATTGCCAGACTTAAAGGCTTGAGCGTTTTTGTAACAAGTCGTCTTTCTTTGTGTGCTGATAATGTTTTCGACAAAAAAGTTGTATGAGAAAGTAAATACTGTTCAACGCCTGCCAATAGTCCCAATACCAGTAGCATTATCAAAGGATAAATAACCAAACTTTGATGTAAACTCAAACTCATGCTAGTTAGTAGTGGGAATGCCCCCATAAACAAAATTGCACAGATCCCCAAACATTTTGTAAATAATATTAACGCTTTCATATGGTTTCCTCTAGTTGACGAGTACATGCTAGTGTCAACAGAGGCTTTGCACAAACGGAAAGAATTCACCTAATGGTGAATATTATTCATCTATTTTAATTTAGGCGAAGCAGCAAGCCAATCTAAGAAACACTGAATTTCATGTCGTTGAGTATCAGAAGAACGATAAACACCTATCAATTTGTGGTCGTACATTAAGGTGTCTGGAAAAGGTTGCACCAACTGCCCCATTGCTAACGCATGACTTTCGATAGGCAGCATGGCAAGCGCCAGTCCTAAACCTTCTGCAGACGCTTGAATGGCGTCGTCGTAACGAGTGAAAGACAATCGTTTTGATACTTGCGGTGAGGGCATGTTGTATTGTTCGCACCAACGTTGCCAAATATTATCCAAACTAGAAATGTCAATTAAGGGTAGATTTAAGATTTGTTCGGTGGATTTCAAATTGTGAGACTTAGCAAATTCCATTGAACAGACAGGTGTAATATAAATATCGCTAAGTACTCGCGTTTTGGTATCCGGATATTGCCCGTTTCCAATTCTCAATGCCAAGTCAATATCTGAATGCCTTAAGTCCACTAACTCTGAACTGGTCTCCACTCGGATATCGATATCTGGATGAGCTTTTTGAAATAAACCTAGTTGGGGAATGACTATTCTTGTTGCAACAGTGCTAAACGTAGATACTCTTAGGCTTGGTTTTGCATATTGAGCGTGCAGCAACCTTGTCCCTTGTTTAAAGCTCGCTAAGCCCGATTCAATAAAATTGAGATAGTGTTTGCCTGCCGCTGTTAGCTGCACTTTTCTGCCAGAGCGTTTAAACAATGCAACCCCTAATAACTGCTCTAATTTTTTTACTTGATGACTCACCGCAGAAGGCGTTAAGCAAAGTTCCTCGCTGGCAGCTTTATAGCTTTGCAGTCTGCCTGCAACTGCAAATATATTGAGTAAATGTAAAGGGGGTAATTTCACAATTAAACACGTTTAGCCTAAAAAGACTATTAGTATAAGTGAACTTAATTCATCTATAAAGTAAATAAAAATGGGACACGAATGGTTGCATCACTTTGATCATTACAAGCGCAGACATAACAATACAAAGCTCTGCTAATACAGAGCTCTTATAGATAGACAGAGTGTCATTATTGTCGTGCTTTTTGGTCGTTTAATGGAGCAAGTAACAAGAAGAAAATCCATGCGACCCAAGATATAAATATTACAGCGAGCAGCCAAGCAAGTTTTTCTCCGCCTCTTACTTTACTAGAGAATAATATCCATAAGATTGGTATCAGATATAAGATACCGATAAAGATCATACCAATACCAGCAAAAATAAATTCCATCATTCACCTCAGTTGTTATATTAAGCATGCTCGACAAGAGCAACGAACACAATAAATTTTCTTAAACCCTTTCGGCCCCCCAATGCAACCCTAACGATCGTAGACCTATCGCAAGTTTGCGTTATTAGTATAGCAGGGCTACATTTAGTCAAACATAGAATTTCATGGCAAATTATCATTTCATTCGTTTGCTTTTAATTCTGACTACACTTAATGTTTTGCAACTAAAATGCCAGAATAAAAAAACAAATATATTCATAAACTTAAAATCAAATTACAGATCCCCTAGTGTAAGAAAGTGATGAAATAAACCAATATTTGGTGAAGTTAACCCTCTTTAAAAATGATATTTTTTAATGCCGATTAATTTAGGCGTTGCCCACAGCGAATTTCGTATGCTTTTCGGGCTAGCTTAATCCAGTAAATGTCGTCACTTCGAAAATTCTCGAATGAAATGTTCGATTTCAAGCCGAGTGCGCTGACTATCGGGTCCAAGCCAGCCTTTCGCATGGTCAGGCAAATGTTCATGAGAAGGCCCAGCTTCATCCAAAGCATAATATTTCAAAAGCGCTTCAAAATCTTTTCGCTGTGATAGAGGTAAATGCCTAAAAGCCTGCATTGCATGGAGTATGGCAGCAAAGGGCTTCGCTGTCCCCAAATCTGATTGATTCCACCAGTAATTCATCAGGACATTGAAATCCGATAATGACTGCACGTGATGCCACCAAGGCGTTGGAATATAAATAGCATCCCCCGGCGTTAACTCAACAGACAGCGCAGCTTCATATGCCTTTGGATAGTTAGGGTGTTGGTCAAGATTAGGGTCGAGAATATTCACTAAACTAATGGGCTGCCCAGCTGGCGTAAAATCGAGTGGACCAATGTACAAATTAGGCGTTTGTTGAGGAGGAAACAAAGTAAATCGTCTTTTGCCTGCCGCCACAACGGCAATATTGTCAGACTCGTCGAAATGGGGCGCAACCACCACTCTATTTCCAAACCATATAAATGGACTAACCGAGCTAGCAATAAGGGGATTATTAACTTGGTCTAGCAAACCTGGGAAGTAATCCTTAAGCCTTACGCATTGCGCAGCATAGTCAGCCTGCTGAGTGTCATTACTCATTCTGCTCAAACAATTGGATAGCGGTAATTTAGCCACTCCAAAATTCATTGCAGTCATCATTTCGTTGTAAAACATTCGGCTTTTTTCGGATTTAGGAATACGAGTGACAGATATTGCTGTATCTGAGTCAAGCATGGATTGTTTTAAATAACTTAACATGTCTTGACCTTGCTTTGATGCCTGAACGATTGGCCAATTTTGAGCGAACTCTTTAACAACTACAGGCACGCCTAAGGGCTGTATCTCTTGTTCAAACTGTTCTTTTGTCAGCTCAGTTACCACCATTGGTTTGGGGAGTTCTGCTAAATCAAACACTTTCACTATTCTCTATCATTAAATGACTATTAGTTTATTGGGTTATCATGCTTATTACGAGGACAAACGATTAAAATCACAGTAATGAATGCTCTTATATTAGCAATCATAATTGTGCGTTAACCGTCTATCGAATTAGACTGTTCAAAAAAGCAAATAAGACAGTATATAAAACAAGCACAATAAGAATAAACGAAAAAGACAGGTGTAATTATGACCATTGCCACTCAACAAGCAAACTACATTCACTTGCTAACGCCCTTGGATCTTGGATTTACGACGCTTAAAAACAGGACGTTGATGGGGTCAATGCATCTGGGTTTAGAAGAAGAAAAAGGCGGTTTCGATAAGTTAGCCGCATTTTATGCCGCCCGAGCTAGAGGCGGTGTGGGCTTGATTGTTACCGGAGGGATCGCACCTAATATTGCTGGCTGGGTAGCCCCCTTTGCGGGACGAATGACAAGCTCACGACACGCGAAAAAGCACAAAGTGATCACTGAAGCAGTTCACGAAGCTGGTGGCAAAATATGCATGCAAATTTTGCATTCAGGTAGATATGGCTATCACCCGTTGGCAGTATCGGCGTCTAAAGTAAAGTCACCCATAACGCCATTCAAACCTCGTGAACTCTCCAATCGGGGCATTAAAAATACCATAAAAGATTACGCAAGTTGTGCAAGTTACGCGCAACAAGCCGGATACGACGGGGTTGAGATAATGGGCTCTGAAGGCTATCTTATTAACCAATTTTTCTGCGAACGAACTAATAAACGCGACGACCAGTGGGGTGGGAGTCTGGAAAACAGAGCTCGACTAGCCATAGAAATCGTCAAACGAACGCGAGAGAAAGTCGGCGACGAATTTATCATTATATATCGGTTAAGTATGCTGGATTTGGTGGAAGGAGGGGCGAGCTGGGAAGAAGTAGTGTATTTGGCTAAAGAAATTGAAAAAGCAGGGGCAACCCTTATCAATACTGGAATTGGATGGCATGAGGCACGAGTTCCCACCATATCTACCTCTGTACCAAGGGCCGCATTTACTTGGATAACCAAAAAAATGAAGGAAGAAGTCACTATTCCTTTGATCACTACCAACCGAATTAATACACCTGAAGTCGCCGAAAATGTATTAGCACAAGGTCATGCCGATATGGTGTCTATGGCCAGACCCTTTTTAGCAGACCCCGACTTTGTTATGAAGGCCATGAACAATGAATCCCATCTAATTAATACTTGCATTGCCTGCAATCAAGCCTGTCTTGATCATGCATTTGAACAAAAGCGAGCAAGTTGCTTAGTTAACCCTCAAGCGTGTTATGAAACAGAGCTAATTTTCAAGACTGTATCAAAAACCAAAACTATCGCCGTAATTGGAGCTGGGCCTGCTGGACTCGCATTTTCAACGTATGCCGCTCAACGAGGACATACAGTGCACCTATATGATAAGGCCTCTGAAATAGGCGGACAGTTCAACTATGCCAAACAAATCCCTGGTAAAGAAGAGTTCTATGAAACCCTTCGTTACTATCACAATATGATTGAAAAACACGGCGTAACCTTGCATCTAAATACAAAAGTCGATGCCGCGCTGTTAAGTAATCAAGGCTTTGATGAAGTCGTCATGGCAACCGGCATTAAACCAAGGCAGTTGTCAATTGATGGTCACAATCATCCAAAGGTAATGAGCTATATAGAGGTATTGCGCGATCACAAGCCTGTTGGCAAAAATGTGGCGGTTATTGGAGCCGGAGGAATAGGGTTTGACGTATCGGAATATTTAGTCGAACAAAAAAGTCTGACCACTCATTTAGATAAATGGCTATCGCACTGGGGAATAGACAAAACCTACCAATCCCCTGGGGCACTCAAAAAACCAAAATTATCTGATCCCCCTCGGCAAATATATTTGCTTCAACGTAAAACGTCCAAAGTAGGAAAAGGACTGGGCAAGACCACCGGCTGGATCCACAGGCGCTCGCTAATAAATCACCGTGTCCAAATGATAAATGGCGTCACTTATCAGAAAATAGATGATCAAGGTCTGCACATACTAGTAGGTGATAAACCCAAAATCCTTAATGTTGATAATATCATTGTGTGTGCGGGACAAGAGCCGCTGAGAGAGCTTGAGACCAGCCTGATAGAAAAAGGCATGAAAGTGCATGTCATTGGTGGCGCTGACGTAGCCGCCGAACTTGACGCGAAGCGAGCTATCAGGCAAGGTGCAGAGTTAGCCGCAAAAATTTAAAAAGATTGAGCCTTTGATGTACATATTAGCCACCCTCGTGGCCCTTATTGCGTTTGCCGGAAATTCGGTGTTATGCCGTTTGGCACTTCATGAACAAGCGATTGATGCCAGCAGCTTCACAATGCTTCGATTATTGTCCGGAGCAATAACATTGTTTGTATTGTTTCAAATTACACAATCAAAAAGCAATGTGAATGATGTTATTCAACGCAACCCGAATAAAGAATGGCTCAGTTCATTTATGTTGTTCGTTTATGCAATATGCTTCTCATTTGCCTACATTTCGATGGATGCTGGTATTGGAGCATTGGTGTTATTTGGCTGTGTACAAATTACCATGATCACCACTAGTATTTTATCCAAGCAACACTTAAGTCTCGCAAAATGGAGCGGAGTCATTCTTGCTTTTGTAGGGTTAATATATTTGGTATACACGCAAGATGGTTTAGCCAACACTAACTTTACCTACATTAGCTTCTCATTAATGGCCGTTGCGGGGATAGCTTGGGCAGCTTATACAATTTTAGGAAAAGGAGCGGTGAATCCACTTTCTATGACCTACAGGAACTTCTCAAAAAGCATAGTATTTGTCTTACCTGTACCACTATTATTTATTTGGTTTAGTCCGGTGATTACCACGCAAGGCGTTTTATTAGCCTTAGTGTCTGGTGCCGGCACATCCGCGCTAGGATACGCCGTTTGGTATTTTGCACTCAATGGGCTTAGTTCAGTTCAAGCGGGTGTTGTTCAACTGAGTGTTCCTGTCATCACTTCGCTGGGGGGGATTATTTGGTTACAAGAAGTGCTTACGCTCGAGCTGATTATCTCTCAGCTGATGATTTTAGGTGGCATCGCTTTAGTGTTGTTCAACCCTGAATTTATGAGTAAAAGTAAACGTTAATGTTTGAATTAACCTAGTAAATAACAAGTTTGACTGAATTAAAACTTGGTATATGTATTATGCAATAATAGCTTAAAAGCCTGTGAGATACTCAAAAAAACGCGGCACAAATGACCGCGCTATTTCATTTTATTTTTATTTATTTAACTTTCGATTCGCTAAACCAATTCCTATTAAAGACATAGCAATAAATAGTATTGAGCTAGGTGCAGATACAGATTGAGTCTCAAGGACTAATTCGGTTACGTTAGTTGAAAATGTAAACCCAAAGGCATATTCGTCATTTGCATCCATGTCTAAAGTTGTAATTGAGCCACCCAAAGCAAACGAAAAACCTGCATTTAAGTTCAATGTTGCTAGCCCTATTGCATTTAAAGATATTTCTGCAAAACTGCCTAAATCTGAACTAGAAACTGCATAAGAACCAAAGATTGAACCTTCACCCAAATCTTGCCAAACCGCAATAGAGTTGCCACTGCCTAAATTCACAGGATTAGTGTTAACATCGAAAAGTGAATACGTTTCGTCAGAGTCGTTTGTACTTCCAAATCCGTCGGAAGCTGGCACTTCTAGCCTTAACGTGGCTGCAGTAACGTTACTTACGCCGGCTAAGTCGAATACAAACCAATTTCTTAAATCAGAATCAGTGCCGTTACAAAGCTGTCCGGCGCAATCACCTGCTATATAGTTGTTACCTGCTGACGCTCCATTTGACTCGCCATTTTCATTGTACCAACCGCGCTCAGTGGCGTTTAAGGTGATTACGGCTGCGTTTGATGTAAACGTAAACGCAACTAACAAGGCTGAACTTAACTTTACTATTTTACTTAGTGTATTTTTCATGTATTACCCTTAATGGTCTATGACGTTTGTCTAGCTATTTAATTGATTTTATATGTCTTATTTAACTAATTTACGTGTTCAGGCGTAACAGTTATTAACTTGCCATGATCATTCAGCAATAAACATGCCGCTTGAAATATCACATAAATTCATAGACTTAAAATTAGGGCAAAGGTAAATTGTAAATAATGTTGACAGTTTTTTAATCAATTAATTAAAAGTTAGAACCTAAAGATTCTTAAAAGATTGAACTGGCGTGTTGTAAAAAAATTCAGTAGCTTATAGGTTAATAGCGAAGTGCTGAACAGCGAATAAACGCTAATCAAAAGGAAACGCGATCTTCGTGGGATCCAGTAAGCTAATTAATTTGTCTCTGCTTAAGTCCGTTTCCTCATCCGCAACATCAACGATACTTCGCCCTTGTCTTTGTGCAATTTTGGCAATGTCAGCCGCTTTTTCATAGCCAATTTCGCGATTTAAAGCGGTCACCAACATTGGGTTTTTCTCTACTTGATGAGCCAGATAATCTTTATCGACCTTCATATTGGCGAAGGCTTTATTCGCCAATGCAGCTGTACAAGAGGTGATTAGTTGTGCTGATTCCAGAGCTACATCGGCTATTAATGGCATCATTACATTTAACTGAAAATTACCCGATTGGTTGGCAGTTGTAATAGTCACATCGTTTCCTATTACCTTTGTTGCCATCATCAAAACGCTCTCAAAAATAACTGGATTTACCTTACTTGGCATAATTGAAGAGCCGGGCTGTAGAGCCGCCAAAGATAACTCTTTTAATCCATGATTTGGACCTGAATTCATCCATCGCATGTCGTTTGATAACTTAACCAAAGTTGTGGCAAGTATTTTTAAATCAGAGTGTATTTCAGCAATCGGATCCAAGCTAGACATTCTCGCCGATAGGTTGCGACATATCTCAATGGGCATAGACAGTTCTTTGCTTAAATGTTGTGCAACCATTTGTGGGTAATCTTCATGACGATTTATCCCTGTACCAACCGCGGTACCTCCCAAAGGTATTTGATAAAGTCTATTTAATGACTCCATTAACCTGGTTTTACTTTCGCTGAGTTGGAACGCCCAAGTCGCAAACTCACTACCAAGTGAAATAGGCATGGCATCCATTAAGTGGGTACGACCCGTTTTTAACACTTTTTTATATTGCTCTGACAATTGACTAATGGTTTGAATCGCCTGTTCTAATGAAGGAACTAATTCATTTGTTACTTGGGTGGCAAGCGATAATTGCACCGCTGATGGGATGACATCGTTGCTGCTTTGTCCATAATTGACGTCATCGTTAGGATGGACTTTTATGGATGCATTTTCACTAGAAGCATCAAAAGCAACCACTTCATTAACGTTCATATTAGTGCTCGTTCCTGAGCCCGTTTGATAGACACTGACTGGAAAATCTGAGGGCTCAAAATGATTAATTAGCTTGTCGCAACTGGCAATAATAGCCTCTGACTTATCATGAGAAATTTGCTCAAGCTCGGCGTTGGTCTTTGCCGCACATTTTTTAATCGCCAGTAGGGTTGTTATAAACAACTTAGGCATGGGTTGCTTAGAATAATTAAAATTATCTACTGCCCTTTGTGTTTGTGCGCCGTATTTAGCGGCTATCGGCACTTCTACTTCCCCTAGACTGTCTTTAAGCATTCGTGACTTCATATAATCCTCGAGTTTGGGTAAGAGAGAATGACCCTTTAGTGTAGTCAATATGCGAGAATCTTCCACCTAGACAGACCGCAAACAAACACAACCCCATAATATGAAAGTGGTTATATTTACAGCTCAAATCACTTGTCGGCAATTAGGCTAAGTGTGATTATTCTCGGTAACTACCTTACCAAGCATAAGTCACCTAAAGTATGGGAATAGAGATGTAAAAAAGTGGAACCAAAGGGAGAGATCACTGGGTATCACATTCATTAAAGATAACTGGGTAGTTGCTACCCAAATTATTCCGTTTTTGTAGAAAAAACCGAATAATTTGTTTGATACAGCCTCTAAGACATGACTGAACGAAAGATTGAAATGATTTCTTACGTTTTTGTTATTGCCTTTTTACAGTGACATTTTAATGTATACAATTTAGTAGAAAGTTTTAGTACTTAACGACACAAACTTGTGTAGTAAATAATAAATAGGACACATAGATGAAAAAGACTCATTCATCAACACGAAAATTAGCCAAGGCCTCTGCATTTTTTATCGCTTTGCTTGGTTTAAGCGCCTGTTCACAAACACCTTCTGAAAAAGACGCCCACTCATTAGTACCCGATACGTTAGTGATAAGCCCTAATGATCAGCGAGCCTATGCGACTATGAGCTTGCCGAATGGCATCGATATTATTTTAGTTTCTGACGAAAATGTAGAAAAATCTGCTGCAGCCTTGAGTGTCGGCGTCGGGCTTTTGCAAGACCCTATGAGCCAACAAGGTATGGCTCATTATTTAGAGCATATGTTATTTTTGGGCACAGAAAAGTACCCAGATACAAACGAATATACTGAATTTATGACGCAAAATGGTGGTCAACATAATGCGTATACTTGGTTAGATATCACTAACTATATGTTCAAAATAAATAACGACGCGTACCCAGAAGCACTTGATCGTTTCTCTGACTTTTTTAAAGCCCCAAAGCTTTATCCTGAGTATACCGAAAAAGAAATCAATGCAGTAAACGCGGAATGGTCAATGCGTCGTGAAATGGACTTTTTTGGTCAGTTTAAACTTGCCCGTAAAATGATGGGCGAGCACCCTGCCAACCGTTTTCTTATTGGTAATTTAGAAACCCTAGGCGATAAAGAAAACAGTAAATTACACCCTCAGACCGTTGCATTCTTTGATGAGTATTATTCAGCTAATATTATGAATGTAGCCATGATTTCAAATCGCCCTCTGGCAGAAATGAAAGCGTTGGCGACAAGTTATTTTTCTGATATTCCTAATAAAAACATTCCAGAGCCAGACGTTATCGACACTCTGGATTTATCACAGGTAGGTGGGAAGCGGGTTCACTATGCACCAAACCAAGATGTAAAACAGCTAAATCTAGATTTTACGATCCGCAATAATATGGAAGATTTTGCAGTAAAACCAAATCAATACCTAGCTTATCTGCTCTATTCTGAAATGCCCGGTACACCTGCTCAGCTATTACGCGAAAAAGGTTGGGTATCCTCGCTTACGGCCGGTGCTTCACCAAACCAATATGGCAATTACGGTACTTTTTTTGTCAATATCGAATTAACCGATTTAGGGATGCAACACCGTGAGGAGATCGTCGCCATGGTGATGCGATACATTGACTTAATCCGAGAAAAAGGTGTGGATAAAAAGTACTTCAATGAGATTCGTACTTCATTGCAAAATCAATTTACCTTCTTAGAAAAAGGAGATGAATTTAGTTATGTCTCTAATTTGGCTGCTGCGATGCAAAATTATCCGATCAATAATGCGATTAATGCTGGATTTACTTATGCGAAGTTCGATGAACAAGCGATTAATAACGTACTTAGCCAACTAACACCTGAAACATTGAAAGTTTGGTACATCAGTCAACAGGAAGAAACAGATAGGCAGTTGCACTTCTACGATGGTAAATACCGGATCGCGGATATTTCAGATGAAGAGATTGCAAGTTGGCAAGCGCCTAGTAAAACCGTCATGAACTTACCTAAAGTGAATACTCTATTGCCAGAGAGCTTTGCGCTTTATGACTTACCGGAGGACTTGAAAACTCAACCAAAAATCGTATTTGCTGAAAATGGAATTAAGGTTTGGCAATTTGCCAGTCAAGATTTCCCTGACCAACCTAAAGGACTAGCGAAAATTTACGTCAATAATCCAGACAATCTCAATAATATTGAAAATGAAGTATTGTTATCTATCTGGGCAGATTTATATAGATTACAAACCGCTGCTTTAGGAACAGAAGCGAGTATCGCTGGAATGAATTTAAGCTTCTCTGCGCTGAACGGCTTTGAGTTAACCCTAAATGGTTTTACCGATAAACAAGCTGCATTGCTAGAAAACGCTTTAACTGCGTTAGACGTTAATGTTACTGAACAAGCATTTGCCCAAGCGGTAGACCGTTATGTTCGAAATATTGCTAATGCGGGTAAAGCATTCCCCATTAATCAAGTGATCAATAAATATCGAGAGCTTGTCCGTTCAGGTGTTTATAGTGATGATGATTTGATCGCAACAGCACAGAGCTTAACCGTCGATGATTTACAAGAGGTCAAGCAAAGTACCTTGGCAAATAACCAAGTACGCGTATTTGTTTTTGGAAACTATTCGCAAAATGATGTACAAGCGATGCTCGAAAAATTACAGACAGTCTTGCCTGAACAACGCTCGGTAACAGAGTACGCACGCAGCAGACGTTGGGCACCGCAAGAGGGTGAAGTGTTGGTTTATCAACAAGATATTGATGTCGCCGATGTTGCCGTTATCGATTTGCATGTGCACCCTAAAAAGGGACTCGAACAACGCGCACAAGGCTTAATATTGCAAAATCACTTTAGGACTGTGGCGTTTGATAAGTTACGCACTGAAGAACAATTAGCGTATTCAGTAGGTGGTTTTGCACCAGCAATAGATGATTACACCGGTTTAGGTTTATATATACAAACGCCGGTTAAAGGGCCAGGTGACATGCAAGCACGTTTTGCTTCGTTTAAAAACGAGTATGCAAAAGAGTTAGCAGAAATGTCAGAGGAGTTATTTGGGCAGCTAAAAAATGCGGCATTAGTCAGTTTAAAAGAACAGCCGAAGAATTTATCTGATGAAGTTGGGCCGTTTATCTCAGACTGGTATCAAGAAAAATTCACTTTTGATACTCAAGCGAAGTTAATTGCGGCAGTGGAGCAAGTAACCTTAGAAGATATCAAAGATTTTTATCAACAAACGATGTTAAATCCTAAAGCAGCTCGTTTAAGTGTCCAGTTGCGTGGTACGAAGTTTGTAGATAAAGCATTCGCTGATCTACCGAATCAGACTAAGATCAAAGAGTTGTCTGAACTAAAAGATATTATGCAATACCAATAAAATATCAACATGCACTTTGTTTGGTTTTAAAGAGAGTATGAGCAATCATGCACTCTTTTTTGATTTAAACCGTGGTTAACTGGGTTAATTACAGAAAATAGTTAAGTTAATGGGATTTGCATTAAGTACTTCGCTAAGGCTTCGTATGCCGGTAAAGATGTAGGGTCAATATACGAATTTTTGGCATTGGGGTGAGAAGCAAATCTTACAATTACCATGTTCGCAATTGGGTCGATATAAATAGTTTGTCCATGCACGCCTCGCGCAGCAAACGCTTGATGTTCATTGTGAAATAACCACCACATACTTTTATAACTGCCGCCGCTTAATGCGTCATAACCCGCTTTTGCAAACGCCTCTTTGTCACCTCCTTCACGGATACGTTTGACGACATTAGGCTCTATTACTTGCTTATTACCTATTTTACCTTGGTTTAAAATAGTTAACCCCAAACGACCTAAATCTCGCAAAGTAGCACTCAATCCGCCGCCGGCAAAGGGAGTGCCTATCCCATCGACATTGATGTATGCACTTTGTTGCATGCCAATTGGCTTCCACAATAAATCTGATACCACAGCATCGAAGCGTTTATTGGTCACCCGTGAAATAAGCCAACCTAACACATCGGTGTTGACCGTTTTGTAACCAAATGTCTCTCCATGCTCGCCTGAAGGTTCGACCGTTTGCAAATACTCGAAATACCCGACAGGTCCTTGGTAATTATCTGGCTTTGGCATTGGGTTTGCCGCTGCACTGTATTGCCATATTCCGGCATTTGGATCTGAGTAATTTTCGCTATAATCTAAAGACGTGGTCATGTCCATTACCTGCCTGACCGTTGCATCGCCAAATGCAGACTCTGCGAGTTCTGGAATAATAGAAGCTACCTTATCTAATGGATTAAGAAGACCCTTTTCAATTAACATTTCCGCTACTAGCCCTGTAATGGATTTGGTCATCGACATTGCGGCATGTTTTGTATATTTGTCTAAACATCCCATGTACCTTTCGTATACCACCTTGCCGTTATGGATCACTAAAATACCATCCGTGTAATTAGCCTTTAGGCTTTCTTCCCACGTCATAGTAGTAGTTGAATTGAGTGGTTGGAATACAAGTGAATCTATATGTGGGACTAAGGAGAACTCTAGTTGCGTATAGTCATTAATATCTCTTTCAATAGAAGCAGTCGGTAGCAACTCTCTCATGTGGCAAACGCTCCAACGCAACTTTGGAAAACTAAAAAAGTTGCTATCGGGTTGCATAATTCGCTTATCATCAGGAGGAGGAAAGCCTTGCATCCAACCTAATAAATAAGGTTCGGACTTTTCAGCGCTCAATGGCGGTTGTGATGTATTAGCTAGCGTGCATTCAATTGACAGTGATAATAGTGTAAGAAAAGCGATAAGTTTCATTAAAAAGTTGCTCATATTGGCTGTCCTTGGTCGTATATTAGGCTGTATTCTCACCAATGGTAAAATCAAATTCTAAGGTCAACATCTAAAGCATAGCTATCAATAATAGTGACTTGCAGGACCTAATTCTTATTACTTAGTTAAAGGGAGTTTTGTTTACAATTTTTGCCTGCATCAGCATTGTTACTAGGATTCATGGTTAACACACTAAATGTATGAATCACCAGTAATTAACTCGACGTTTATTTAGGTGGGTCAACTTTATCTGACGTGGTAGTGTTTACTCTAAACCAACCCGCTATTGAATACCGGTCTTTATTTGCTGGTTTAACTTCATGCTCAAATTCTTCAGATAAAAATACGCAAATGTTTCCGTACTCTGGAATAACTTCGATGCCAGATTCATCTCCGGGTTGCTCATAAACAATAAGTTGACCGCCGTCGCTTTTTTGCCAATCAGGATTTAAATACGTCACTAATGAAAGTATACGATTGGTTTCTCCTTTAAAAGAATCCACATGCCTTTTGTAAAAGTGCCCTGGAGAATAACGAGCAAAGTGACTCTCAAAAGAGAACAAACCTAAAAACAATCGACTATTTAAATACATTTTTAGCTCATTCGCCCAAGTAAGCCAAAGAAGTCCGGCTGGACTGTCGCCATTGATCCATGCGATTTGATCATTCCTTATCGTCTTATTTTGATGGTTATCGAAGTGTCTACCGATGCTGGCTTCACTGAACTTATCTTCCGGCATACTGACCATATGATGGTGCAATGCATCGGTAATGTCTTTTGGTAATGCATGGCGCAGGGAACTGTAACCCTTATTTAATAAATCTAACGCGATTTGTTCGAACGCAGTCAGTTTTTCATAGTGCTCGAAATGATGATTTTCAATCGCTGCGGTTGTAGGAAAGATTTCTTGGTTAGCGCTAGATGTAGCAAACGTCGGTATTTCGTTTTCCGCTGATAGGCGAAGAGCACAAGTGGTTAAAGCAATGTTAGCTTTGTTCAAAGAATTAAACTCAAAAAATTTTCTGTGTTTTACGCCTATTTAAAAATATATACAACTCTTTTTTGTATTTATTAAATTACTCTCACAAATAGAAAGCCACAAAATTGCGAATCATAAGCAATTGCAGTTAAATTTTTATATAAGGATTCCTTAGTTACTGCGACTAATATGTTGCAGTTTATCCTTTTTCACAATGGCTCGTTTGTGAAGATTTGTTAATAAAGCATCTAAAAACTGGAAGTTCGAGAATTAACTAATTCAAACATAGTATTGTCTGTGTTTAAACATGCTGAGGAAACAAGAAGTGAAGACATTTATAAAGTTTTGTTTATCTATTTTACTTACTTCATTAGTAATTACATCTGCGTTTGCCCACAATCATAAAGAGCACAAAGCCACTAAAAACTTAGTTGAAACGGCTGCCCAAGCCGGCACCTTTGAAACTTTGCTTGCAGCGGCCAAAGCAGCCGGATTAGTTTCAGCGTTAAGCGGTGATGGTCCATTGACCGTATTTGCGCCTACTGATGACGCATTTGGAGCACTGCCTGCTGGTACCATTCAATCGCTATTAAAACCAGAAAACAGAGATACTTTAAAGCGGATACTCAGCTTTCATGTGGTGTCTGGCAAAATCGGAAGCGATGCCTTAGAAAATGACGTTTCGCTGGCAACGTTAGCAGGACCCAAAATGACATTTACCGCCACGGAGCAGGGGTTTTCTGTAGAAGGCGCTCGCATCCTTTCAACCGACATTGATGCTTCTAATGGCGTTGTGCATGTTATTGATAGGGTAATGATGCCACCTAAAAAAATGAGCCGCAGAGATGCTCAGAACATGATCTTATCTGCAATAAATAAAGGCGCACCCATGTTTAATCATGGTAACCCTGCAGGTACGGTAGAAGTGTATGCAAATGCGGTAGAAACCTTGCTAAGTTCTGCTGAGCTTGCGCAACTTGAAAAAGAAATACTGCAAAACGGCCTTAGTAACGCAAAGGCGGCTGATTCGATACAGCAAAGCGCATGGGAATTAAGATATACCCTAGACGACACCATGCAGTTATTGCAAATGCCCAAAGAGAGTCTTGCTTCTAACTAGTACAATGGAACTGAGCGTTAAGCGATTTGACGGATATCGACTTCAAATCGCTTTTCATGCAGTTAGAAAGGATTACTGGTAAAGCCACGTTGTTGCAACAAAGCATGAACGGTCATTGCAGATAGACTGACATTAACGCCAGAAACTAGTTGGGACTCGGAAATTTCATACGCTTGAGCCGTTTGGCCGCACAAATACACTTGCACATTGTGTTCCATCAGCGCGAGCAACAAAGGTTTATTTGCGTTTTCGACGCTCATTGCCTTTTGATAAGTAAGATCATCTAGTAAATCGAGGCTAGCTCTTCCGTGCACTACTAAAGCTAATTGAATATGTTCCAATGCTACGCCATGAGCCACATGCATGTTAATAAAGCGAGCTAAGCTATCAAACTGTCGATTGACTTTCCCCTTCTCGGCCTGCTTTCCCACATCGAAGGCAATTTTAAAAAGAGCGTTTTTGTTAAAATCTACACCTTCTACAGTGGCGTATTTGCCAAATTCCTTAATTACTGAGCCTTTTTGAAAACTTGAAACTTGCGCATTTGCGTCTAAAGTCAAAAAAATCAAAGTAATTATTAGAATAAGAAAGTCTAGTCGCATTAATTTAGCTGGCTTGTTTCGTATGTGTGACATGATGTTTCCCGTTAAAAGAGGTTATGCACCAGGATAGAAATATTCATAAATAGCAAGCACCCACACTACAACCGCTAGGAGCAATGCTACGAATACAGAGGCTGACCCTAAATCTTTTGCTCTGCCTATAATTGGGTCATATTCAGGCTTGGTCGCATCTGCGACAGCCTCTATGGCAGAGTTGACTATTTCTGAATACAACAAAAAGACTAAACTTGCTATGAGTACCACCCAATGCAAAGCTGACTGGTACAAAACAAAACTAAACGGAAACAGCACGACAGAAGCGACTAAATATTGTCTAAAGCCAGCTTCGTACTTCCAAGCTATCATAAGTCCTGAGATCGAGTGTTTAAGCGCTTTGGGTATGCGCTTCAAACCAGGAGGATTTTTACTAATTGAACGATTTTTTGTTTGCATTATTTTAATCAGATTTTATCAAGATATATATTGACTCAAGACGAGTTAAGCCAACCACAAATATTAGGCAGTTGATACCTAACTTACCAGACGCATGCACATATTAAATTGAGCGATTTTGTATCCGTTGATTTATACGTTAAGCTTGAACAAAAAACTTCATATTATCAAATGCGCAATAGACAAACGTTAACAAAATCGCACTTAGCTGTCGCTGAAAATGCGTCTGATCGAAACTTGAACGTCCCCATTTATAAGTTCAGTAATGGTCTACCCGGCCTAAAAGTCTATATTCAAAGCTCAATTCACAGCGCGGAAGTTCAAAATACGAAATTTTAGGAGAAATCATCTTAGTACCCAATTGCAACCCAGTAGGGACGAATATTAAAGCGGGTGTGTACACTGACTTATCTCATCCCAATACTGCATTTTCCATCGGCTTCTGTATTAAGTGGTACTCAACTAAATAAATGTTTTACTAACTATTTTTATATTGCTTAGTAACCTATACGCGTAGATAAGATATAAAGAAACGATTAAACAAATGTTTGAGCCACAATGGTTTTATTTTGGCTTTTATGATTGGCATAGGTTATTATTTAAACTAAATTTACAAAATTGTTACATAAATAATGTTTGGGTCTAGTGACCTTAAATTGTGTTACGACATCTTCATTGTCCTGTACTTGTATCAGGTTTGAATCTAAAAAACGTTACGTGGAGTAGAAGTTTTGCAGAAACGGTTTGGTTCACGTTATGTAATTTTCAATGTTATTGCTTTATTAGCATTTCTAGTCTTGGCGCTTATGACGCATACAAATGAAAAGAAAAAAGAAGCAGAACGTTTAGATGGCAGACTTAAAAACCACGCATTTCAAATCTCGCAAAGGTTAACCCAAAAGTTACAGGAACAAGCTGAATCTATGCGTTCCATTGCCACCTTTGCAGCGCTGCAAACACAGCTGACGCCACATAACTTTGAGTCCTATAGCCGTGAGTTTATGTCAGAGGATAGCGGTTGGTTAATGATAGAATGGCAGCCTATTATTCCAAGCAATGAGCGAGAAAAATTCGAAAAATACGTAGCCACTCAATTCTTTGCTGATTTTCGCTTATGGGAGCTTGATGAAAATAATCAGCCCATTGTGGCCAAACAACGCAGTGAACATACCCCAGTTTTATTTATTGTAACCAATATTGAAACCGCTAATACAATTGGCTTAGATTTATCTTGGTCAGAAGAGCGAATGCTGTCTAAATGGGAAGCAAGAGATTCTGGTAATGCTCAACTTTCAGGTTTTTTTGATGTGGTATTGTCCGAAGATACAAGTCAAGTTCCAAAGGGCTTCGCAATTACTGTCCCCGTGTTTAAGACTGGAAATGTTCCCGAAACACTGCCACTTAGAAAGCAGTTAGTGATAGGTTATATAGCGGGCGTTTTCGATTTAAGAGGTTTTTTGCATCAGGAATTACAACAACTTCAACAGCAAGGCATTAACTTTAAAATAGCTGATCGCGAAGCTAATAGTGGTATGTATATCCACAATAGATCCCCCGTCACTCCATCTGACCAAGAATCTGCATTTACAACGAAGATTAGTGCACTAGGGCAAGAGTGGGTTGTGACTCTAACGGCTACTCAACAATTCTCTAACACTAACCTTTTGCGAAATAGTGTTGTCTTTCCATCTCTTATCATGCTGCTTTGGCTTTTCATCAGTATTGGTTTCGCTTGGATTTATCGGCAAAACAAACAACTTGTTCATGCACAAAAAGAGTTAAACAAAGCTCTTGAAAATGTACAGCAGTCAGAACGGCATTACTTACAGCTATCTCGACACGACTCACTTACCGGCCTGCTAAATAGAAGAGCATTCATTGAGGGACTTGATGTAGAAATCAACAGAACAAAACGATATCGTGAGCCCTTATGTCTTCTGATGGCAGACATAGATGAATTTAAAAAGGTAAACGATACTTATGGGCATTTAACTGGAGATACAGTATTGAAGGAATTCGCCAGTATTTGTCTTAATTGGTGTAGAGAACAAGATTTAGTGTGTCGATTTGGTGGCGAAGAGTTCGCAGTATTAATGCTTAAAACCGATATTGAAGAAGGCATGGCTGTCTCGTTAAGATTACTAGAACAAGTCAGCGCTAAAAAAATTAAAGATCCTGAATCTGACGCTATCATTTCGGTAACCTTTAGCGCAGGAATAGCTTCTGTCCAGCCTAACGATAATGTGAATAGCTTAATCGCCCGAGTAGACAAAGCTTTATATAATTCAAAACACAATGGACGCAATCAAATCTCTACCTGCTAACTGAGCAATAGACGTTTAATGGCTTACAATTGCGAAGAATGTGATGGGCTATTTTGATTTTTTCATAACAAGCGCTCTGTTTTATTGTAGAGATTGTTATGCTTCGCAGAACATATATCTGCGAAGTCTTATCGTTAGATAGCGTGCAGCTACTGCTAATATCTCATACGAAAAAGCCGATTAAACGCCATTGGTTTAATCGGCTTTATATCCATTGGATTTAAATTTATTCAAATAATAAATTATGCAATCGCGTCGTCGATGATCTTATTGAAGGTAGCACTTGGTCTCATAACCTGTTCTCTCAACTCTGGGTCAGAGAAATAATATCCACCAACGTCTGCAGGCTGACCTTGTACTGAATTCAACTCTTCTAGTATGGATTCTTCGTTAGCGAGTAACGATGCATGAACGTCTTTAAATTTAGAGGAGAGCTCTGCATCTTGAGTTTGTTGAGCAAGCTCTTCTGCCCAATATAAGCTCAAATAATAATGGCTACCTCTGTTATCAAGCTGTCCAACTTTACGCATGGGCGATTTATTATTTTGCAGTAATTTACCTGTGGCCGCATCCAACGCGTCAGCAATAATTTTCGCTTTTGCATTGCCATGCTTTTCTGAGAATTGTTCAATTGACACCGCTAATGCCAAAAATTCACCCAGTGAATCCCATCGCAAGTGGTTTTCTTCGAGCAATTGTTGAACGTGTTTAGGAGCCGAACCTCCAGCACCTGTTTCAAAGAGACCTCCGCCAGCCATTAATGGGACGATGGACAACATTTTCGCACTGGTTCCTAGCTCTAAAATAGGGAATAAATCGGTTAAGTAATCTCTTAAAATGTTACCTGTGACTGAAATTGTATCAAGACCTCGAATAATACGCTCTAGTGAATAACGCATCGCTCGGACTTGTGACATAATTTGTATATCAAGCCCTTCAGTATCATGATCCTTCAAATACGTTTGTACTTTTTTAATCAGCTCATTTTCATGTGGGCGATAAGGGTCTAACCAAAAAACAGCAGGTGTATTTGACTGACGCGCTCGATTGACAGCTAACTTAACCCAATCTCTTATAGGCGCATCTTTGGTTTGACACATTCTCCAAATATCGCCTTTTTCAACTCGCTGCTCCATTAAAACTTCGTTTGTTGCTATATCGACTATTCTTGCAATACCAGCGTGCTGAGACTCAAATGTTTTGTCGTGCGACCCATACTCTTCTGCTTTTTGAGCCATCAAACCTACGTTAGGTACGCTGCCCATTGTCGTCGGGTCAAAATTACCATTACTTTTGCAAAAGTTGATCATTTCTTGGTAAATTCGAGCGAACGTGGACTCAGGCATTACGGCTTTGCATTCATATTGATTGCCATCAGCTCCCCACATCATACCACCAGATCGTATCATGGCCGGCATTGAAGCATCGACTATCACATCGCTTGGAGAATGAAAGTTGGTAATTCCCTTGGTCGAGTCAACAAAAGCCAAACGAGGTCGCGTTTTTTGACACGCATGTAAATCGCGCTCTATTTCTTCTAACTGTTCAGCAGGTAACTGCTTGATTTTGTCATACAGTTCACCGATACCATTGTTCACATTTATGCCAAGATCATCAAACACGTCTCCGTGTTTCTCAAACGCTTCTTTATAGTAAATTTTTATAGCATGACCGAAGACGATTGGATGAGATACTTTCATCATCGTTGCCTTTACGTGTAATGAGTACAAAATATCCGCCTCTTTACAATCTTGCATGGTCTGCTCATAAAATTCGCATAAGGCTTCTTTGCTCATATACATCAAATCAATAACTTCTTTGTCTTGAAGTGCTAACTCTGGTTTCATCACATGAACATTGCCATCATCGTCCAACAATTCCATGCGAACTGTGCAACCCTTATCCAGAGTCATTGACTGCTCACCGTGGTAGAAGTCACCGGTTGTCATGTGAGACACATGAGTTTTTGACCATTGCTTCCATTCACCCATTGAGTGAGGATTTTTGCGAGCATACTCTTTAACCGCGCGTGGAGCTCTTCGGTCAGAATTCCCTTCACGTAAAACTGGATTTACGGCGCTGCCAAGTGCTTTCCCGTAACGGGTGCGAATGTCTTTTTCTTCGTCAGACTTAGGGTCATCGGGAAATTCAGGAAGGGCATAACCTTTATTTTGCAATTCTTTTATACATGCTTTTAGCTGTTGTACTGACGCACTAATATTTGGAAGTTTAATTATATTGGCGTTAGGATCTTGTGTGAGTTTGCCCAATGCGCCCAAATTATCCGGAAGTTTTTGGTCGTCATTCAAGTAATCAGAAAACTCTGCTAAGACACGTGCTGCGACTGAAATATCACTCACATCAACGTCTATATCGGCTGCACCTGCAAAGGCACGAACAATGGGTAAAAAAGAAGCGGTAGCCAGAAGAGGAGCTTCGTCTGTGTAGGTGTAAATAATTTTCTGTTTGTTGTCGGGCATGATCAAAAAATTTCCAAATTTGATGGTAAGAAAGCTCTAAATTAGAGTAAATACAATTCATTCACTGGAGTGAATAAATTCAAAAGGTATAATAGTAAAATTTGCTAAAATTAATTTTAGGAATAATAACGAATTTATCACAATTTATTTACTATGAGTGCGAATGTTAGTCTTTTGACGACTAAAGTATTAAATTTTGAACACTTAGGTACTATTTACAGGCAAAAGGGTATGATAAATACAACTCTTTCGCTATTTTGCAACTTCCAAAGCGTAAGTCTTAGTTCAAGATAAGCTCGTGTATATTTTTTCGAGTTTCTCAGTTTGTTTTTTTATGCTGAATAATTCATTTACTCGAGCAATACCTTGTTGACCCATTTTGTTTCGAAGAGAATTCGATTCTAATAGAGTTAAGATATTATGAGCTAACTGCCGGCTATCCTTCTCGGGTGAAAGTAAACCTGTTTCTTGATCGCTTATGCCCTCTCCGACGCCACCCGTATCAAAAGCAACTACCGGTGTGCCCACTGCTTGCGACTCAATGCATACCATCGCCAAACCTTCTTCGTTTCCTCTGGCCATACGTATACTGGGCAAACACGTTATCCATGCATTTGACATTAATTCTTTTACTTGTGCTCTATTCTTAGCACCAACAAAAGTAACGTTTGGTAAGGTCGAAGCCATGTCTTTTAAGGTTTGTTCATAATTTCCATAACCTACAATGGTTAATTTGCATTCAGGCATGCGTTCGTGAACGGCCTTCATTGCCTCAATTAAATACTGACATCCTTTCTGTTTAATTAATCTACCAACGAATAAAACTGTAGGGAATTCTTCTTTAGTCAAGCTCGGAGAAAAAAACTCATTATCAATACCAACATAATGTTGTATCACCTTTTCTTCTGGACAACCCGCTAAGTGCAATTTCTTTTGGATAAATTTGGAAACGGCGATGATTTTGTCTGAACAGCTAAACACTTTTTTTCTATGCCTAGAATTATACGAAAACTTATCTTTTTGAGTGATATCAGAACCGTGAAATGTGGTCACCATAGGAATATCTAAACGCTTAGAAATTGGAGCGCAGTAATAACCGCCTTTTCCAAAATTTGCATGAATAATACTGGCATTGTGCCGTTCAAGTGCAGTTGCCCATTTAGGGGTAAGTATTTGCGCACCATCTAATAATAAGCGAGAAACCTTTGGAAATATTTCTACGTCTTCTTGTACGCAGGTAAGTTGATTTTCAATTAGAGAACGGCCCGTTTTATCATTTCTAAGACCAATAAAAACCGGCTGATAATTTTGCAATCCATTTCCTTGTGAGGCTACAAAAGTATTGGACATTGGCAATACCCGTTTTGTAAAAATTAACGCTTTTGGTTTCATTTATTTCAATAATTATTAAATTTTATCGCGTATCATAAGACGATTAATGGTTATTTACTACCTTTGAGATACGGCTCACTTTTTTAGAGAGCGGATGAATACTGGGAGCTTAATTCAATCTATGCTTGCGACATTAATCTATATACTGAAATCACAGTCATCACTTTTTCTGTAACAACTGGGCTGTCTAGGGCAAACGGCGCCGCGTGAACAAATAAGCCTTGCATCAGAATCTATGCCTCGCTCAACCCAATTAATATTCAAGATTTTCGATACGCTGAGTAGCTTGTCTTTTATTGGTTTAGGAATTTGCGCTGAACCGCCATTTTGTGAACATATCTGCTTGAGTTCATTTACCAGTTCTAACGCGTTTTCCCCTTGAGCTTCTATAGCTGGATTTAGATCTATTCCAGTACATAAAACATGATTGTTGTCAGCAAGGTCTTTTACGCTGGTCGATTCGCAGCAATAAATTCGAGGTGACTTTTCAACTTCTAGAATAGAAATTTGTGCTGAAGTGCCAGTAACAGGCGCGTTGATCATCCGGAACACAGCCCAATGATGGCAGGGATCTTCTACAGTTCTCATATTTCCCCAAGGAAGAGGAATACCATTCCCTCTGTAAACCGCCTTTAATTTTCCGGGTGCGTATGCGTCAAAATAGTGCCAGTGCTTATACGGTGATACAGCGGTCATTCTGCGCATGGCTACAGATGCAGAAACGCCTAAATCTTTATGGATACCAATTTCATATCCTTTTCGGTCTAATTGTTGGCGAAATGGTACCTTAGGGCACAACAATGCCCCGGCAAAAAAACTCGATTCAAAGTCTCGCCAAGCATGCAGAATATCTTGCGCATTTACCGTACTTGAATGAATGATCTGGCTAGAATCATCCACCAGTGAAGTATTGTGAGTTTGACCAGTGATCAGAACACTTTTCAATCCAGATTTGTTGTGTAATACACTATGACCTATATGAACGGCCAAGTCGTACTTCAACCGTTGTGGAAAGTTCTGCAACAGTTTGTTGATATGGATACTGCCGGATGGATCAAAAAAAGAAGTAACCAAACTCCTGCCACTTGCGCCTATTTCTGTTTTCACTTCCTCAGGCATTCTAGTAAACCAACTTATTTTCAAACCTTGTTGTTTGACTATTTCGTATAGCTCTTCAACCGAAAGAGGCATTCGCTTTAATCCAACCTCTTCAGCTGCTCGTTCTAAGTCAGGAAAGTGATTTTGATGTAATTCTTGATGCGCTCGTATCAACAGATGTGCGAACTGTCTTCCACTTATGCCCGTTTGGGAAAGCATTTCAGGAATCGCTATTTGTAAAATTTCGCTGGAAAATAAAAAGCTCGGCTCCAAAGCCATGCCGCTGATCCCGCCTCTGCTGCCTTTATCCGGCTTTATGTCACCTTCGTCAGGCACATCATCTAAAAACCAGTCCACTTTTTTCTGAAAAACCGACGCTATAACCGACAGCATGTCGCTACTAGGTATTCGTTTTCCGCGTTCTATCATAGATAAATAGGATACTGAAGGCGCGGATTCCGCATTTATCCTAATGCAACGAGACGACAAATCCTCCATGGTTAAATTATTTCTTTTCCTTAAATTCCTTATTTTAGTGCCTAATAGATGAGACTTTCTATTCAAAGTACTCTGGTTTTTCATAATAAGGCCTTATTCAGTCAGCTTGTGTCAAATTTACATTGTGTAATTTTAATAGTGAAGTTTTAATTCATTATTTAGTCTTTTTATGGGTAAAGATTGTACAAATATTGGGAGAAGCAACTTTTTGCCGAGGGCCGGTTCTAATTCGAGGTAATTGTCATGCATAAGGCGTTTAAAAATAAAGTCAATGTAGATTCGAATATATATGAATTTATCAACCAACAGATACTGCCTATGGTTCAGTATTCTAAACAAGACTTCTGGCATGAATTTAACCTTCAGTACGGTAATAATAAAAATAAAATTGTCCCAATATCTACGCAATTCCTTGCAATGAAAGTCGTACAGGGTCACTGGTTTGCATACCCATTTGAATCCAAAAAAACAACAGCTATAAGTGACAACCTTAGTGCCTTCTTAGACAACTTCTTCCCGTTATTCTTCGGCTCTCATAAAAATGTAAAGCAGTATAAAATCGTCGATTCACAGCTTGTTGCTATGTTCGATAGTTACACCTACTGTTCGCTTAAGGAGGCAGATAAATGTGTAGCATTTGGCAAACCCAAAAGTCATCCGACCCACGTTCTTCTTAGACATGAAGACATACATATTTTGTTGCAGTTTGAAGTCAACATGAAAAACTCAACTCTTCACCTTGAACCTTCGAAAACCTTTATTCGAACCGAACAGTCTATTGTGCTTAATTTTGATCTTGATAAAACATTAAACGAAAACAATACGCTGGATAAATATCGAAAAATTAAAGCTATACTGGCAAAAGATACGCCAAAAAAATTAGAAGACAAGCTATCAGATAAAAGCCTGTTTAAACCAGACGGCAGTGAGTTTGATCTTCCAATAAAAAAACTTTCACTCATAAACAAAAACGATCACAGAGCCTGATTACTCCATCTTTAGTCTGAAATTTTGAAATTGAATGCAAAAAACCAACCTATATAGACTCTTATTTGCTATTCTGGCTCGCTAGCATTTTTTCAAAACTTTGCATTTGCTTTTAGTTGTTCCAGTAACTTTATAGTGTTATAAATTTCGGCAACTAAAGGTTTGCTACCCGTTTATCAAGGCTATTTTTTATGACTACTGCAACAATTTCTTCTTTCGTACCTAAAGCACCTACTCTAATGGGGCCGGGTCCAAGTGACGTAAGCCAACGCGTGCTGACAGCACTTGCTCAACCTACCTTAGGCCATCTTGATCCGAGTTTTGTTGGTTTAATGGATAATACAAAGCAGCTTCTTCAAGAAGTTTTTCAGACTAACAACGAAATGACTATGCCTATCTCTGCACCAGGTTCTGCAGGAATGGAAGCTTGCTTTGTCAATCTTATTGAGCCCGGCGATAAAGTCATAGTTTGCCAAAACGGAGTATTCGGTGGTCGAATGCATCAAAACGTCATAAGAAGTGGTGGAGAAGCGGTGCTTATAGAAGATCCTTGGGGAGAACAAACCAAACCAGAAAAGCTGCGTAAAGCGTTAGAAGATAATCCAGATACTAAAATTGTGGCATTTGTTCATGCTGAAACCTCTACCGGAGTTGAGAACGACGCTAAAACCTTGTGTGCCATTGCGAAAGAATTTGGCTGTTTAACCATTGTTGATACCGTGACTTCACTGGCTGGAATCCCCCTTTATATTGATGAGTGGCAAATAGATGCAAGCTACTCGGGCACTCAGAAGTGCTTATCTTGCGTACCGGGTTTATCTCCTGTGACTTTTAGTGATTTAGCGCTAGAAAAAATCAAGAACAGAAAACAACCTGTGCAAAGTTGGTTTCTAGATTTAAACCTTATTTTAGGCTATTGGGGCGAAGGAAAGGCTAGGGCTTATCACCATACTGCTCCAGTAAATAGTGTATATGCTTTCCATGAAAGTTTGGTCGCTGTGCTTCAAGAAGGCTTAGAAAATAGCTGGGCGCGTCATCGTGATGTACATAATTATTTAAAAGCTGGATTAACCGAATTAGGTTTGTCATTCGCCGTAGATGAAGCCTATCGCTTACCACAACTCAATGTTATTTGGATCCCAGAAGGCGTTGACGATGCCTCAACTAGAGCCAGATTGTTAAACGAATTTGACTTGGAAATTGGTGCTGGCTTAGGTCAATTTGCAGGAAAAGCATGGCGCATTGGCTTGATGGGTAGCAGTTGTACCAAAGAGAACGTAGATAAATGCGTGAATGCGCTTAAGGCCATCTTGAAGTAAGTTAAGCTAAATCTCTGATAAAAAGCCGAGGTCAAACAAATTTAAAGGGGCTTTGGCACCATAACAGGCGGAAGGCTTGCTTTGACTGAAACAAGCTCTGCGTCAACAAATACAAATGTATAAGTAATAGTTACATAATGTGTGACCGTCTCATAAGTGACACTTTGAGCAGTAGAGCAACCACCCACTGTGCAAAGCGGGGGAGGGGGTGTAGCGGTACTTTTCGATGAGATATTGAAATCATCCTTTGTTTGCGTGTAGCATGTCTACACAGTTAAAGGGTAGCCGCCCCCTCAACTTTGTCAAAAATTAACAAGTGATATGCTCTAGCATTTAATGACTATTTTCGACCATTTCTATTTCGGCTAGAAAAAGCTCTCGTTATTTGCTGTCAACAGTTCGTTGGATCATCTGATACAATTTTTGCCTTTTATCCACCCACTCTTTACTAGAAGCAACGGGCCAATTGCTGTTAACCGCAATCACTAAGTTACGAGAAGGGTCGATGAATATGCCTTGTCCAAAAATGCCTCTGCCTTGAAAGCTTCCATCTTGAGTTACCCACCATTGATAACCATAATCAAATGTAGAATTATTCGTATCAACTTGTGAAGTAGTAGCACGCTCAAACCAATCATCGGGGACAATACTTTCACCGTTTACTTTTGCCCCTTCCAAAATAAATTGACCAAACCGTGCAAAATCTCTTGTTGAGGCTTGTATACAACAACCGCTTATTTCGTGATCAGTCGAGCCCAATACCCAACTAGCGTCTTGTTCTGTGCCAATTTTCGACCAAATCTTATCCGACAAGTAATCAGATAATCTCATATTCGTTGCTTCACTCACCAATAATCCAATTAGGTTTGTCTCGCCTGTACTATACAAATAGTTTGTACCCGGTGGGTGCGCTCTAGGAAGGCTTCGCATGTAACTAGCGGTCACATCAACACCAGGGTCAGCTTGATGAAAATTAAATTTAGAGACATCGGAATTTGGGTCGCTATAATCTTCATCCCACTTTATACCTGATGTCATCGTTAATAGCTGCTCAATGGTAACTTGGTCATAATTACTGCCCAGCATGTCGGCTATATATTTACTCACGGGATCGTCCAAGCTTTCAATGAATCCATCTTTCAGCGCTGCCCCAACAAGGGTAGATGTGAAGGACTTTGCCACAGAAAAACTCGTCCATTTACCGCTTGGTGTAAAGTCCAACCCATACTCTTCAAGTACCAGTTGACCGTTATGTAGTACAACCAAAGCGGCTATTCTCTGTAACTCCATCACTTCATCTAGGTCTTTTTGGTTTATTTCCAATCGAGTCGCTTGAGGTAAAGAAGATATCTCTGCAGAGGTCTTTATAGCGCGTTTGGGGAGTACATCCAGTTGATCTATCAGACGAAAGCCGGCATCTCTTTGTTCAATTGACCAAAAAAGCACGTTTTCGTTTTTGGGAGGGTTTAAAATTAATATCCTTAAATGTTTATCTGTACTAAACCAGCTTATTAGTCCAACTAAGATTAAAACCGCTAATACAATAGTTAACCACTTCTTCATAATGTTATCCGATTAAATAAAGTGAACCTTACTGATATAGTTCAAACATCCTAAATTAGAAATTCCTAAGAAATTACGCGAATTCGTAAAATTATGTTTATTAACAATCTACATAAGTATGAGTGTATAATGTTTTACGAACTTTCTCGATAGCGGTTAAAAAGATTGCGCCCATTGCGATAATTGCTGCTTCATGCGTATATCCTTGATCAAAATAAAGTTACAGTTTCTAAGCCAAAGTTAGAGTAGAAAGTAAGTTTCGTTTTTAACTCATTTTTGTTACCTAAAATAAAACAGCGAATTCGTTTAGTGCACGTAAAGAGATATTAATGAATGAAACTAGATATAAAGAGTTACACCTCCTAAGACATGCAAAGTCAAGTTGGTCTTATCCCGAACTTTCGGACATAGATAGACCTCTAAATTTCAGCTGAAAACAAGCTTGTTTAAGCATGGCACGTCATGTTTTGGACATAGGTGGCCTAAAGGATGGGAACGTTGTTTATTGTAGTCCTGCTGTTAGAGCACAAGAGACGATTTCACGAATTAGTAAATCGCTAGATCGATAAATTGATTGGTTTACTCAAGATGATCTATACACTTTTGATCCGCATGATTTGATTAAATTCTGTAGTAATCTAAGCGACATTGAATTGACTGTCACCATAGTTGGTCATAACCCAGCGTTATATGAACTTATTGAATACTTAAGGCACGTATCAATTAATAATCTTCCTACATGCGCTTATTCAAAACGGCTATTTGCATTTTGAGGTTGGAAATTACCTTTTTCTGGTTTGCATCAATAACCAAACATTGGTTGGAAAAAGGTTTTTAGTCTGACCGTTCTGAGGCAGTTTTCGGACGGTCAAATAAAATCGCAACGAACGCAAACAAAATGCTTGCTTTTTCACAATAACTGTATATAAATACAGTTATTTGGTGGCATTATGGGTTGGTTATCAACTACTCAACTAGCGAGAAAGCATGGCGTATCTTCTCAGACAATTCGTAGAAATATCGAAACAGGCGTTTACGAACGAGTCGAACGCTTGGCTGGTGGGCATTTCCGCGTATTCATACCTGAAGGCGTGGTACTAGGTTATGCTAGAGTCAGCAGCGCCAAGCAAAAAAGTAGTCTCGCCACCCAAGAAGGCCTCATTAAAGCACAATTCCCCGATGCCGTTATCATTAGTGATATCGCCAGTGCGTTCAATTTCAGACGCAAAGGACTCCAGCACATACTGGAACGAGCAATGCGCGGCGATGTCATCCATGTTGTGGCTGCCTCACAAGATAGACTTGCCACATCAGGCTTCGATCTCATCCGACATCTCGTTGAATTATCAGGCGGACATGTCACATCATTGGATGGTGAGGTGGACACCAAAGAAGGCTTTGACACAAACACCCTTGTCGGTTTTATTACCTCGTTCTGTAATAGCTACTACGGAAAAAGAAGTGCCCAAAGGCGTCATAAAAGCCTCAAAGAGAATTAGATTTTACCCAGAAAAAGAAGATTGCTATTTTGAAGCTATTTACCTTTATAGACAAGCATACAACCTTGCTGTTGAGCGATATAAAGAGGGGTCATACCTCGATAATGAAGGCAAATTCATCAACCTAAGACCGTGGGTAAAAGGACTATTGAAGCCGCAGCAAGCTGCGGCGGGACGCGTCTATAATTCTCTCATTTGTGATAATGCCGTTCGAGAAGCTGAATCGAAATTCAAAGAAATACTTAACAAAAATAAAGGTAAAAAAGCGCAAGATGGTCTGAGCAAAATCGGCTTTAAAAGCCGAAAAGGAGATTTTCATACCTTTAGGATGTGCCGATTACCTGTCGGCCTTAAGCCCGCTAAAACAAGTTTAGGTGACATTACGCTCACCGAATCGGTGCCCAAAGAGGCCATCGATAAATCATTTTCTGTATCCTTCGATAAAGGCCGCTGGTTTATCAGCGTCCTACAATTCATTGAACTTCAACCCGAGAACCAAGGTCGAGTAAAATGCGTTGCTATCGATCCGGGATCGCGCACCTTCGCCACCTGCTACAGCCCGTCTGAGGTGGTCATTGCTGGAGACAGCTTTGCCCAAAAACAACTCTTTCCTTTGATGAAAAAAGTGGATGCCCTACTTGGTCAGCGACAGCGTATTCCCAATCAAAATAAAGGAATTAAGTTTATAGATATGCCCCAATGGGCAAGGGATAGACTGACTTTTATTGATAAAGAAATGCGTCGGATAAAGTCCAAAAAGGATGATTTAGTCAGAGATATGCACCATCGTTTGGCGGACTATTTAACGCGTGAATATGATGTAATTTTTCTGCCTCATTTTCAGACGCAAAAAATGGTTAAACGTAAAAAGGGACGCGTTATTAGACGTAACACCTGTCGCCAGATGCTCAATCTTTGCCACTATCAATTCAAGTTAGTATTGAAATGGTATGCGTCAAAAAGAGGTAAAAGAGTGATTGATTCAAACGAGTCTTATACTTCAAAAACGCTTTCTCATAGCGGAAAAGTATTGGAAAATTTGGGTGGTAAAAAACAAATTAAAGATGAAGGTTTGATTATAGATCGCGATGTAAACGGCGCTCGCGGGATCTTCATTAAAACGCTACTACAGGTAACTTGAACCTTAATCATAACAACGAGCGTGTTGCGCTCGTTGCGATCTTAATCAAGGGTCAAAAATCAGTAGATTGATTTAGTATTTGTTGAGTGAGGGATCAATTAGGGTTATTGATTGAAGATACTTAAATGTTTGGTGGACTAAGTATCTTCTCGTTAGCGGACATTCAAAACGCTTAATTATGGTGCGCAGTACCGCTAGACGCTGTGTCACAGCGTAGCGACATAAATTTCTTGTTAGTTTTCATACCGCTCAGCCCAATAGTTCGGTCTCCTATGGTTGTTTGCAACAGCAATGATTAGAAGTTCATCAACTCTAATTTGATAAATGATCGAGTAAGGAAATTTGTTTAGTAAACAACGCCTCGTATATTTACTTAACTGCTACCAAGCTTCTGGGTTTCGTTGTAGCCTAAGTAACGCAGACTCGAACTCATAAATAAATGTCTGACCTAGACCAAGATGTATGCTCTCATAATATGAATAAGCATCGTCTAGCTCAGCAGCGGCAATACTTAAAAAACGGATTTTCATTTATATTTTTTAAGTACGTCTTCAGCCGATACAGAATCAAGTCTTCCGTTGTCGAAGTTCTCAACACGAATATCCGCTTCTCGTGCCCAAACCTCTTCGATTTGCCTATTCGGAACATCTAAGCTTTGCAGTAATTTTTCAACAACTTCTATGCGCTCATTTACAGGCAATGCTAAAACATCATTCAGTAAAGAATCCGAGTTGCTATTCATTTGCTACCTCCTAATTTACCTCAATAAATAATAGCATTGAAAAGAGACAAGATATATCACAAAAACTAACGCCTCAATATGAGGCGTTGCGCCGTACTTGCGCAATGTCCTTCATTATTGACTTGTCAGCTTCCTGAGCTTCAAGCCTCTCCACCAACCACATTTTAATAATCGATTGCCGAGTAACACCCACCCTACTAGCTTCTTTATCCAGTGAATCAATTACCCACTCTGGAAAATCGACATTAAGAGTATAAGTCGAATTAACGCTATGTACTAGTCATTGTCACAGCTGTATTTGAGGGTAGTTTCGCGTTTACTCATTTGTGGTGTTGAAGAAATTTGTGAAATATTTATCGTTGAGGTGAGTAAGTAAGCTGACCTTTGGTGCTGAAATAGGGATAGTGAAATCATCAAATATAATCGTTTGCCCTAAAGCTTCGACCGGCGGTGCTCTGGTTTTATTGACGGTGATGGCTGAGCCTTGTTTTTCTAAATACGACAATATCTTGTGGATGATGCTAGGTTCGATTATGCAGGCAATTATCGTTACATTGTGTTTTAGACATTTCTCACATTCGGTAATGTCTATATTAAATACTCGCTTTAGGCACTGAGCCGGTAACCGGATAACCAAACTCATGCCCCTAGCGTGATAAGGCTTGTCAGGCTGGTGACTTTCCTGAAAGTTCAAGTTTAGGGCTATTTTTTCCACGCTGTGAGGCCGTCACTCGGGCGCGAGGGTTGCTGTTAGGGGCGAATTAGGCCGAACCGCGCCGATGTATGGACTCCACCACCCCAGTGAGCTACGGTGGTGTCGGCAAACAAAAAGGAGCCCATACAATGAAAAAGTCTACAGTAATTGGTATCGATTTAGCAAAAAATGTGATCCAGGTTTGCATCATTAGCAAGCATGGCGAAGTACTTTCAAATAAAGCAATGTCGCCTACAAAGCTAAAAGAATTTTTGACGAATACCTCACCATCAATTGTTGCCTTCGAGGGTGCGAGCACTTGTCATTATTGGGGGCGGTTTGCAAAGCATTTATTGCATGATGTCAGAGTAATTGGGCCAAGAAAGGTAAAAGCGTTTTTACAAGGTCAAAAAACAGATGCAAATGATGCATTAGCGATCGCCGTAGCGGCCACACAACCAGGTATGCTTTTTAGTCAGCTCAAAAATGAAGAGCAGCAAGTGTTACAATCACTAGAAACCAGTCGGCGATTCTTGGACAAACATCGCGTTTCATTAGAAAACCACATCCGCGCGTTTTTGTATGAGTACGATATGACTTTTGCCAGAGGATCCAAGCATCTTAAAGAGGCTGTGTTAGACATATTGTCCAATGGCAGTGGTGAGCTACCGCACCATTTGCTTACTCCGTTATTATCGTTGTGGGAGCAATATCGAGATACAGTGAAACGCGTGAGTGCCGTTGAAAAGGAACTGACACAATTAGCAGCAAAAACCGATGCCTGTCAGCGTCTTAAAGCATTAGAAGGTGTAGGAAATGTCTGTCAATTAAATTGTTTACCAGTTTGGGAAATGTGGAAGGATTTAAGAATGGTCGGCAAGCATCAGCGTATATTGGTGTCACACCCAAACAATATAGCTCAGGTGGCAAAGTCTCAATGAAAGGAATAGACAAAATAGGCGGTAACCAATCACTTAGGGCTAACTTATTCATGGGGGCAAGGGCCGTCATCAAAGCTTTACCCGAGAAACCAAGAACAACCAAAGAACAATGGCTAAGGTCGTTAATACAACGCGTAGGGGAAAAACGTGCTTGTATTGCTTTAGCGAATAAAACCGTTAGAACGGCTTGGGCACTGCTTGCTAGCGGGGGCAATATAAAAGAACAGCCTTAACTGCATAACAGAAAAAGATTAGGATAAAACTTATTTAATCAACGATTTACCCATACAACCCAATGCAATTACTGAAGGTTGAACCTATCTGCTAAAAACCTGTGGTGACCGGAAGCTATCATAAGCTATCTCGCCGAAGAGGAGAGCAGAGGCGAAGACATC
>CBFIBG010000011.1:0-70791 GCA_965660815.1 Glaciecola sp. | reverse complement strand
GGACTAGCTTAGATTGAGCGCTATTTAGACCACCATTTATTTCGGCAAATAATAAAACCTGCGTCTTCCAATGTGCTTTTTAGCTTAATTCTATCCTCTAAATTCAAGAATTCACCTACAATAAGCTTATTATTTTCATTGCAAAAAGCCACTTTGGGTAAGTCCCAATTGTTTTCAGTTTCTGAATAATAAACATCAAGGCTACTACGAGGGAAGCAATGTCTACTCCTACGCTTTTTATATCCAGATTCAATTTCGACCGATTGATTAGAAATGTTGATAACCTCATTGGTGTAAGTAAATACGGATACTTTATACATTAAAAATGCAAATAGACCGACTTCTAATCCGGCAAACGGCAGCACTACCCAAGCCCCTACAAACGTCCAAGCAACAGCAATTATCATAACGAAGCAGACCATTACGGCAATGACCCATTTTGTCTGTTGCCAAGTAGCAGAGCGGTTTGGCGTTAAAGTAATTACAGTATGATCTTTATTCTGTTTAGTGACTACCATATTTACCTATCACAATTATAATGTGTTGAAATTAAACGCGTATACAAAGGATATCCGGCTTCAATAACCGTGGGCAATATATTGATAACGTCAAATTATAAAAACATCAACAAGCGGTTTGTATTATTGTTACTGAGCAGTGTATGGATTGGCTTACTATTTTTTTCAGGTTTGTGGAAAGATGCTTTGGACTACGGAGCGTTTTTTCTGTTGGGCATAGTAGGCGCTATATTTGCTAATTCAACTGGGGCTGGTGGTGGAGTGGTGTTCGTTCCGTTTTTCAATCAGTTGATGATTTCGTCTGATCAGATTATTGCTACCAGCTTTGCCATTCAGTGTTGCGGTATGACTGCAGGAGCACTTTCATGGCACCGGCATTATAAAAAAGTCACTGGCAATTTAACAAAGCCACAAGTGTCGGTAGATGAAAGAGTTAAAGTATCTAATCTTGCTACTGACGTTCGTTTGATGGAAGAGGGGGGGCAATGGCAGTCGTTAGTAAAAACTCTTTTGTTTACGACTCCTTTTTCTGTCTTAGGCATATGGGTCGCACAATATGCAGTCTATGATTTAACAGGTTTAGTGCAAAGTGGGTTGCCGCTATATTTTGGGATATTTTCAATTTTTCTAGGGCTAGCCATTTTGGGCTCTATTCCAATTATGCGACGTGCTCGAGTTCGCCTTTCACTTGATAACGCGGACAAAGTAGCGCTTACTGTCATTGGATTTTTGGGAGGAATGGTAACAGCATGGTTATCGGTGGGCGTCGGTGAACTGGTGGCGGTTTATCTCATATTGCGTGGATTCAATACAAGTTTCTCCATAGCGGTAGCAGTAATACTATCGGCGTTTAGTGTGCACTCAGGTGTTTACTACCATATTTTTATATCACATGATATTTATTGGCAAATATTAATTTTTGCGGGGGCAGGCGCCGTTGTGGGAGGCCTTATTGCGAAACATGTTGTGCTTTGGTTTTCTCCACCTAAGTTGAAAGTTTTTTTTGCCACTTGGGTGTTATTCATGGGAATAGTGGGCTTGCCACTGTTCGATTGAATCTCTGGTTTCTTATAAGTAAAGTACTTCGAGCAATAAAAGTTTGGATAAAAAAAGGCACCGCAGTGGATGCCTTTTAAATGATTATCGAATTGATTATTTTGAATTTTCGATATAGTTCGAGCCAATTTCGATGCGGCGAGGTTTCTGCGCTTCAGGGACTACCCGTTCCAAGTCAATGTGCAATAAACCATTTTGTAAATCTGCAGTTAGCACCTTAACGTTGTCGCCAAGTTGAAATTTACGCTCAAAGTTTCTCTCTGAAATGCCTTTGTGTAAGAATTTTCGTTCGTTTTCAGACTCTTTCTCACCTTCGCGCTTGCCTGTAACCTTTAAAGTATTCTCTTGTACTTCAATGACAACATCATTTTTAGAGAAACCCGCTACTGCCATCGTAATTCTGTATTTATCTTCGTCTAACAGCTCTATGTTATACGGTGGGTAAGTAGTTTGTTTCTCTTGACGGCTGGCAGCATCAATCATTGATGCTAAGTGATCTGAGCCAATAAATGAACGGTACAGTGGTGATAAATCGATAGTTCTCATAATCATATCCTTCCTATTAAGCAATATGTAAAAATTTAATTTTTGCCCCGATTTCGGCGGCATTTGTCTGATAGCCAAGCGGCTAAGAGTTAATTTGAAGGCCTTTTCAGCGCCTTCAAAATATATATAGGAACGATTTAGAATTATTCAAGAAAAATTATTAAATTATTTTTTGTGGCGTTTTTGCAGTATGTCAACAGCGTCTTTCAATTCTAAATTACTGGCTTGTAATAATACAATTAAATGATACAACAAATCCGCAGATTCATTTTTAAGTTCATCAAGATCATTGACTGTTGCAGCCAACGCTGTCTCAACACCTTCCTCACCCACTTTTTGAGCGATACGTTTTATTCCACTGGCGAAAAGCGAGGCTGTATAACTAGAATCAGCAGAAGCTTCTTTTCTAGAAGCTATTACGTTTTCTAACTCAGAGATAAATGAAAGAGCGGGCAGTTTTGCCTCGTTGTAACAGGATGCAGTGCCGTTATGGCAGGTCGGCCCATTTGGCTTGGCAAGTACTAGTATGCTGTCTAGGTCACAATCTGCGCTGATATCCACCAGGTTTAGGGTGTTATTTGATGTCTCTCCTTTGGTCCACAGGCGGTTTTTACTGCGGCTATAAAAGGTCACTAGCTTTTTATCGAGCGTGCACTTTAAAGCTTCTTGATTCATGAAACCTTGCATAAGAACTTGCCCAGACAGGTGGTTTTGAACAATACACGGAATAAGGTCTTGCATTTTATCCCATGCTAATTGGTCGAAGTTGTCTTGTGTTATTTTCATGCTAATCTCGAATGCTTATATTTTCAGATTTTAAGTAGGATTTAAGTTCATGCATTTCTATAATGTTTTTATGAAATACTGAGGCGGCAAGCGCTCCATCAACATCAGCCTGCGCAAATACATCGCGAAAGTGCTGCATTTCACCCGCACCCCCAGAAGCGATAAGAGGTACATTACAAATCTGCCTTACCAATGCCAATTGTTCGATATCATAGCCTTGTCTAACGCCGTCTTGGTTCATACAATTAAGAACAATCTCTCCTGCGCCTCTACGCTGCACCTCTTTAACCCAATCAGTTGTTTGCCAGTGGGTTTTTTGAGTTCGGGTTTCATCTCCGGTAAATTGATAGACTTCGTATCTTTGATTGTCGTGATTAAAGAAGCTGTCAATCCCAACCACAACACATTGTTGGCCATAGGTGTTGTATAGTTCTGTAATAAGAGTTGGGTCTGAAAGCGCAGGACTGTTAACTGAAATTTTATCCGCTCCCATTTCGAGTATGCGTCCAGCATCTTCGACTGTTTTTATGCCGCCTGCCACACAAAATGGAATATCGATGACCTCAGCTATTTGGCTTACCCAGCTTTTATCTACAACGCGCTTGTCGCTACTTGCGGTAATATCATAAAACACCAGTTCGTCAGCCCCTACTTCAGCATAACGTTTGGCTAATGGCACAATGTCCCCAATTATTTCGTGGTTTCTAAACTTCACCCCTTTTACCACTTGACCGTTGCGAACATCTAAGCAGGGAATTATTCTTCTTGCCAGCATGATATCGCCTCCGTTAGCGTAAATTTCCCTTCCAGTAGAGCCCGTCCTAATATCACACTTTGAACCTTAGTCGGCTTTAATGACTCAATGTCGCTTAAAGCGCCAATGCCGCCGGAAGCTTGCCAATAAATATTTGGAAATTGATTGACCAGTTCTTGGTATAGAGAATTATTGGCGCCTGTTAAAGTGCCATCTTTGCTGATGTCAGTGCAAAGCACGTGTTTAAGGCCTACTTTGCTATAGTGACCCAAAAGATCCTCAATGTTGACGCCAGAATTCTCTTGCCAGCCATGGGTCGCTACGTATTTATTCCCGTTCTCATCAATATTTACATCAAGTGCCAGGACAATTTTGTCTGCACCAAACTCAACAAACCATTCAGCTACCATTTGTTGCTCGCTTACTGCTAGAGAGCCAATTACGACTCGATCAATACCGGCGTCAATGAGATCCGCAACGTCTTTTTTAGTGCGTATACCACCGCCAGATTGAAATATCATTAGCTTGGTTGAGACCATTTTTTTGATGAGAGCTATTTGTCTTTTCTCTGGATATTTAGCTCCCGTAAGATCGACTATGTGGAGTACTTCGGCACCTTGACTTGCGTAATCTTTAACGACATCTAATGGGTCCAAGTTGTATTGTGTTGTTTGAGCATAATCGCCCTGAAATAATCGGACAACCTTACCTTCAATCAGGTCTATTGCTGGGATAATCATATTCACTATAGCCTTGCAAAATTATGTAATAATTGCGCACCTGCATCAGATGAACGCTCTGGATGAAACTGCACACCAAAAAAATTGTCTTTGTGAATGGCTGCAGAAAACGTTTGATGATATTCGCAAGTAGCAAGAGTATTCTGGCTTAACGCTACTGAATAACCATGTACGAAGTAAAAATAACTGCCATCGTCAATGTTTTCAAATAGAGGATTTTGCTTAACAGATGACACATTATTCCAGCCCATGTGTGGAAGCCTTAGGTCGCCTACCTGCATTTTAGCGACTAAGCCATCTATTAGATTCAAACAAGGCGTATTTGAATTTGAGCCTAAGTGGCCTTCTTCAGACTCAGTCACCATTAACTGCATCCCTAGACAAACACCTAATACAGGTTGCTTGAGTGATTGAATGCATGGTAATAAGCCTTTGTTGACAATGCTTTTCATTGCCGCGGGTGCGCTTCCTACACCTGGTAATATGACATGTTGCGCTTTTTGAATTTCGTCAGTATCACTGGATACCGTAACATTTAAGCCTATGCGCTTGGTCGCAAACATGACCGACGCAATATTTGCACATCCTGTATCAATGATTACTAGATTCTTACCAGTCATTTTACAAGGCTCCCTTAGAGCTGGGTAAAATATCACCTTGTTTTGTAATCGCTTGACGAAGCGCTCTACCAAATACTTTGAAAAGACTCTCGACTTGATGGTGTGCATTGCCTTCAGTCGTTGATAGATGTAACGATAATCCCATTGCTTGAGCAATTGAATAGAAGAAGTGAGGAACCATTTCGGTTGCCATCTCGCCCACATTATCTCTGCTGAAATCTGCTGAAAACTGAAGGTGAGGGCGATTTGAAATATCGATCAAGCATTCAGCTCTGCATTCATCCATTGGCAATGCAAATCCGAAACGAGCAATACCACGCTTATCTCCCAAAGCGGATTTTAAGGCCTCACCTAGCGCAAGAGCTGTGTCTTCCACACTATGATGATCATCAATGTGAAGATCTCCTTCAACATATAAATCGAGATAAAAACCACCATGAGTAGCGATCTGGTCTAGCATGTGATCGAAAAATCCAATGCCAGTTTGTATTTTCGATTTTTCTTGACTGTCCAAATTAACCAATACGCTTATCTTCGTTTCAGACGTATTTCTTTGCACCTGTGCTGTGCGCTCAGTAATAGTGATTTGTCTTACAATCGAATTCCAATTGTTAATCGTGCGATCATATTTGATCCCTTTAAGCCCCATATTTTCTGCTAGCTGAATGTCTGTATCTCTGTCGCCAATGACATATGATTTGGAAAAATCCACTTTACCTTGCTGCAAATAATCTTTCACCAAACCTAGTTTTGGTTTACGGCAAGAACAATTATCTTCGTCAAAATGCGGACATATTAAAACGTCATCAAAGGCAATCCCTTGGCTGGTAAATACGTCCATCATCTTGTTATGAGGTAAATCAAATGTTTCTGTTGGAAAGCTACTCGTGCCTAATCCGTCCTGATTAGATACCATTACTAATCTGTAACCCGCTTTTTGAAGCGATAACAACGATGTAATCACATTCGGCTCAAAAACTAACTTTTCAAGTGTATCAAGTTGTTTATCAATCGCTGGCTCTTCTACAAGGGTGCCGTCACGGTCTATGAAAAGTATGGGTTGTTGACTCATTTTAATGTCTCATTGGTTGTAGAGTTGAGAGCTACACCCTCATTGATTAACTCTTTAAAAAATTGTTGTATTAGCTCCAGCAACAGACTATTTTCTTTCTCAGTGCCAATACTCACTCGTAAGCAGTTATCCAACATTAATTGTTTAGATTGATCTCTAATTAACACATTGTTCTTTACCAAGTGTTGCATTAACGCTTTATTATGCTCACTTCTAAATAAAACAAAATTGCCACATTGGCTACCGATAAGGCTTATAGCCGGAATTTGCTCTAATTCGTTAGACATTTTTTCAAGCTGTTGCCTAAGAAATCTAACTCGATTTCTCATGTTAGCTAAACCATTATCGCTGAGCGCCTGACAAGCAATTTGTGCCACAGGGTCACTGACTGGGTAGGGGGCAATAACTTTAAGAAGTACTTGTTTTATCGCTTCACTGGATAGCACAAAACCACACCGAATCCCTGCCAGCGCAAAGCCCTTCGACAATGTTCGTAAAATCACGAGATTGCTATATTTGTCTAGCAATTTTTGTTGTGAGCTTGCTGGATTAAACTCTATATATGCCTCATCGAGCACGACAATGGCTGTTTCAGAGTACATTTCAAGGACAGCTTCAAGTTGAGTATTGGATAACGTGGTACCTGTTGGATTATTTGGAGAGCATAAAAATACAACATTGACCTTTCCCACATAGGTTTTTATTAAATCAAGGTGAAGACTGAAATCTTCCAATAGCGGGGCTTTCTCCACGCCAACGGCAAAGGTTTGGGCACTAATCGCGTACATACCGTAGGTGGGCGGGCAGATTAAAATCGAACTTTCATTGGCAGAGCAGAACGCTCTTATGATTAATTCAATCCCTTCATCAGCGCCTCTAGTCGCAATTACCTGATCACCGTCAAGCTCTGCATATTTCGCATAAGCCGATATCAGACCTTTTGGCTGACAGTCTGGATAGCGATTTAACAATTCGGACGATAATGTGAAAGTATCGGATTCAGGTGACTCATTCGCGTTCATCCAAACACGTTTTTCGCCATCACTAGAGTTAAATAATCTACGGGCGGATTCATACGGAGTCAGTGAACGGATATGTTTTGGCGTTAAATTATCAAGCCATTTAGTCATTAGTGTTTTCGCCATATTTATTTAACCCCAGTCTTATGGCCACCGCATTAGCATGTGCATCTAATCCCTCAGCGTTCGCCAATGAGATAATCGCCCCCCCAATATTTTCAAGTCCTTTCTTCGTCAATGTTTGCACAGTATATCGGCGCATAAAATCTAGTACGCCTAGACTTGAATAATTTCTGGCATAACCGTAAGTGGGTAAAACATGATTAGTACCACTTGCATAATCACCTGCTGATTCTGGCGAGTACTCTCCTATAAATATAGAACCTGCATGCTTTACTTTAGTTGCGACTTCAGACGCGTCTTCAGTTTGTATAATTAAGTGTTCAGCGGCATATTGGTTGGTTACTTCAATGGACGTGTTTAAGCTATCTGTTACTATAAATCGGCTATTAGCGATTGACTTTTCAGCAATGTCTGAACGCGACAGATTAGCTAATTGCAACACTACTTGCTGTTGAACGTTTTTAACAAACTCGCTGCTGTCAGCTACGCAAATTGCCTGAGAGTCTACGCCGTGTTCAGCCTGCGAGAGTAAATCCGATGCGACAAAAGCTGGATTGGCTAGACTGTCTGCAAGCACCAAAACTTCCGAAGGTCCTGCAGGCATATCTATTGCCGCGCCTTTTACATCTTGGCTGACTTGTTGTTTGGCTTCAGTAACGAAACTATTACCAGGGCCATAAATTTTATCTACTTTTGGAATACTCTGAGTGCCATAGGCCATTGCTGTGACCGCTTGTGCCCCGCCACATAAATATATATTCTCAATTCCGCATAAGTGTGCGGCATATAAAATTTCTGGAGCGACCTCTCCTTTGGAAGATGGGGGGGTGCACAAAACTACTTGCTCACACCCTGCCACTTGAGCGCAAACACCAAGCATTAGCACCGTTGACGGGAGTGGCGCAGTGCCTCCGGGAATATATAGACCTACCTTTTCCAGTGCTACATGTTTTTGCTCGCAGCTGACGCCTGGTTGAGTTTCTAAAGAAATATCTTTTGGGATTTGAGCCTGATGAAAAGCTTTTATGTTGGAATAAGCTAAATCAATTGAGTTTTTGACTCTATCACTTAACATTGTTTGTGATTTCTCAATTAAGTCCTTTGCAAGAAGCAGAGAATTTAAATCAGCTGAATCGAATTCTCTTGTATAACTCAGAACTGCATCATCACCGTTTAATATGACGTTTTGTCTAATCTGTGCAACGGTATCTCTAAGCAAATCAGAGTTCGACAAAGCTGGCCTCTCAAGCACTTTGGCCTGTTGCTCTGTCGTTAATTCATTCCAAATAATTGCTGTTGGCATACTCATACGATTAACCCATCATTTTTTCTATAGGTAAGACTAAGATTGAACTGCATCCTAGCGCCTTTAATTTCTCCATTGTTTCCCAAAATAGCGTTTCTGAGCTCACCACATGCACTGCCACTCTATTGTCATGTTCAGCTAAAGGCAACACTGTGGGATTTTCTGCGCCTGGTAAAAGAGACTTAACTTGTTCAAGGTAGTCTTTAGGTGCATGTAACATTATATATTTACTTTCTTTAGCCTGCATCACACCATCAATTCGTGGTAAAAACCGAGAAATTAAAGCTTGTTTATCCTCGCTTAATGGTTCTGCTTTTTGAATCAGTACTGCTTTTGACTCGAACACTTCGTCTTCTTCCCGAAGACCATTTGCTTCAAGTGTTGCACCTGTGGATACTAAATCGCAAATGGCATGTGCCACACCTGCTCTAGGGGCAACTTCGACTGAGCCAGTTAACATGACCGCTTGAGCGTCAACGTTTTTTTCTTTGAAAAATCGCTCTAGCAAATAGGGATAAGTCGTTGCTACTTTTTTACCAGAGAGAGAGTTCACTGATTGATAATTAAATTCAGTAGGTACCGCGATAGAAAGGCGGCATCCACCATAATCCAGTCGACGCAGAGTTTTGTAGTTGTGAGGCTTTTTGGCAGCTTCGCGTTCGAGCATTTTTTCTTCTAGTTCATTTTCACCGATGAACCCTAAATCGACCACACCATCCATTACCAGGCCTGGAATATCGTCATCTCGAACTCTCAATAAGTCGATCGGCTGGTTTGTGCTATGAGCAATTAAAAGACGGTCTCTAATTTGTAATTTAATGCCGATTGACTTGAGTAAAGCAATGCTGTCATCGCTTAAACGCCCAGATTTCTGAACCGCTATTCGTAGTCTATTACTATCGCTCATATTGCATCCTATAAGTTACGATATATTTGATTGTAGATTTATAAATCATCAAACTATTACGCTATTTTGCTAAATCAAAAAAACCCTCGAAAGTTTCCTTCCGAGGGCTATGTCTATTCATTGCCACTGGAAGGTTGCCATAACCTTCCTAGCACATGCTCAAGAAGGCTATGTGCTGATATGATGATGAGGCTTTGCGTTGGTTTTTAGCATTTTGTTTAATTGATTCGTGTTTTAATAAATTCTGTATGTCTGATTCAGTTATTTTCATTTTCAAAGTTATTAAACTTTTACCACATTTCAAAGCGTATTGAGCTATCGAGCATTCCAGTTACAAAGATTGGCCGCAGCTAACTAAATCGACTGATTTCTAATGGTGTGAGATGGTATAGAAACAAGCTTCTTTTATCAAGTGACAATTTATTATTCATGAATTAAATACGACTATCTTATAACTTGAAAAAGGTTCGCGACAGATATCAAAGAATAATAAGGTTTGGAATACGAACATACTCACAGGGCTTTAAGTGATTTTATAAATAAAACCACGCCAACATCGAAATTACCACGCTCCCGTATAGCACAGAAATAGGCAACCCGATCTTAGCAAAGTCAGAGAATTTATAGTGAGAGGCGCTAAATACAATCAAGTTAGTTTGATACCCATAAGGTGAAATAAAGCTAGCACTAGCCGCAAATGCAACGGCAAGCGCAAATGGCATTATGGGTAATTCCATTGCAGAAACTAAGCCGTAAGCAAATGGAAACATTAGGGCAGCTGCGGCGTTGTTAGTGACAAATTCGGTGAGCAGTACCGTCATAAGATAGACGAGTACCAAGGCATAAACAGGGCTCATTTCTCCTATAACAGGTTTAAGAGCACTGGTTGTAACGTCAATTACGCCAGAATTCTCAAGTGCCGTCGCCAAAGACAAGGCTCCAACGATAACAATAATTAAATTGAGTGGTATGTTGCGTTTTATCTCTGACATTGAGGATATATTTAGTGCCACTAAGCTGGCCGCGTAAAATAGTAGACCGGTTACCAATGGCACCAAATTAGTGGCGGCTAAGACAATGGCAGTCAGAAAACCTGTCCAAGTAAAATATTCCTGCCAAGTACTTAGCTTTCGATTTATTTTCTGTTCAGATACGATAAAAAAGTTCTTAGCAACGTTTTCTCGCTTCTGAAAGTCATTTCCAGTCGCTAATAGCAAAAAGTCACCGGCCTGAAGGGTCAATTCACCAAGTTTTCCTGAAATTGCTTCTCCATCACGACGAATCGCCACGACTCCAGCATCAAACAGAGCTCTAAAACCGACTTCCTTAATTGTTTTGTTTCTAATAGTAGAGCGATTAGACACAATGACTTCAGTTAGGTTATCTTCAAGCAAACCGTTGGTTTCAGCAAAGGTAGTCAGTCCTTTAATATGAGCAAGCGTGTTCACCTTAGATGCATTTCCCGAAAAGATGAGCCTGTCATTTTCTTCAATGATCATACTTGGTTTAACTGGCGATAATACATTGCCACGCCTGACTATCTCTATTAGGAAAAGCTCAGGAAGATTTCTTAGATGGTTTTCTTCGACAGACTTTCCAACCAGTTCTGAGTTTCGCTCTACGTCAGCTTCGATTAAATATGTTTTATAGCTGGCTTGCTTTGACTTAAAGGTTGGCAGGAGAGGACTTAATATGAAGAGTAATAATGCACATCCAAGTCCTGCAGTTAGCCCAAATATAGTGAAGTCAAAAAAAGCAAACCCTGGATGACCATGTTCTATAAGGAAGCTATCCACGATTAAATTAGTCGATGTGCCTATTAAAGTAACTGTTCCGCCCAAAATGGCAGCGTAAGACAGTGGTATCAATAGTTTTGACGGCGGATGCAACTGATTTTGATTTATTGGACTTATCAGGCTGGCAACAACCGCAGTATTGTTCAAAAGGGCTGACGAAGTAAATGTAAGTATGAACATGCGCCAGAAACTGCTGACGTAACTTGCTTTAATAATTTGTCTTCCCAGCCGAATTATCAAAGTGGTTTTTTCAATTGATTGGCTGACTAGCAATAAAAGGGTTAATGCAACTAGGCCCGAATTGGTCATATTCGCTAACACTTCTTGCACGTCTAGTTGTTGAGATATCACTAACAGCAATGTACATGCAGCAAAAATACCCGCTGGACGCCTATTCGTAAATATCAGGCTAGATATCGTAAGTCCAAAAATGATTAAAACGGACCACTGCTCAATATTCATTCAGTTGAATTTCCTTCACCTGTTCAAAAATTTTACTTTACTGTATCTGCATGGTACGCAGTTTCCAGAAGTTGATTAAATATTAACGATTGTTGATGCATCTTTCAGATTTCGTTCTAGCTTTTTATTTTTGCATAACAATATAATGCCTAGTAGCACCACGTTAGCAATCACACCAGCTATCATTTTTTAGCAACATTATTTTCAATGGTCAAATAAAAAACCGCCGCGGCGTGCGACGGTTTAGTGCGTTTTCAATCGTTATTTTGCAGAAATGTCTATTGCACCCCAATGTGGGAAGTGTTTTCTAACTAATGCATTAAATTCAAGTTCGAATTCAGAATGTTCGCTAGATGAGCTCTGACCTTCATTTTTACTAATGATCATTCCAGCGCCCACAGTACCATTACTCATTCTATCAATCACGATAAAAGCGCCCGTTGCTCTGTTTTCAGTGTATGGATCACAGGCGACGTTTTGAGTTAAACGAATATCAGTGATACCAATTTCATTTAAATTAAGATGCAGCGCATCTTTACTCTCAAGTGTATTAACATCAATTTGATGATCCAAGTTTGACACTGTTCCGGTAACTGTTTTGGTTGCAAATTTAAAGCTGTACTGCTTATTAGGAATAAGTGCGTCTTCTGCCATCCAAACTAAATGAGTTTTAAAATTACTGGCATTGAGTGGTTCGCTTCCTGTTTTCACGATCATGTCACCACGAGAAATATCAATTTCATCTTCTAACGTAAGAGTAACAGCTTGTTGCGCATATCCAGTTTCCAAATCACCATCAAATGTATAGATACTTTTTACTCTTGATGTTTTACCCGAGGGTAATACGGTGACCTCTTCTCCCACTGATATCTGACCAGAAACAATTGTCCCTGCAAAACCTCTAAAGTTTAAGTGGGGACGGTTTACATATTGTACAGGGAATCTAAATTCGCTGGTAAGCTGATCTGATATTTCGATGGTTTCCAAAGTATCCATAAGAGTAGGACCTTGATACCAAGGCGTGTTTTCGCTCTTATTTACGACGTTGTCGCCATCTAATGCTGAAATTGGAATGAATCTAATATCCGGAATGTTAAGCTGCTTGGAAAAAGCAATGAAATCTTCTTTGATTTCATTGTATACAGTTTCACTAAAGTCCATTAAATCCATCTTGTTCACAGCAACTATCGCATGTTTAATGCCTAACAGTGAGGCCAGAAATGAGTGGCGTCTAGTTTGAGTTTTGATTCCTGCCCTTGCATCCACCATTAAAATAGCTAAATCACAGGTCGATGCACCAGTTACCATATTTCTTGTATATTGCTCATGTCCAGGCGTATCAGCAATGATAAATTTTCTTTTATCTGTGCTGAAATAACGATAGGCCACATCAATAGTGATCCCCTGTTCACGCTCAGATTGTAAGCCGTCGACCAACAGCGCTAAATCGACTTTCTCTCCGGTTGTTCCCACTTTTTTGCTGTCTTGTGTAATCGCGGCTAATTGATCTTCATAGATCATTTTTGAGTCATGTAACAGTCGACCTATAAGGGTACTTTTGCCATCGTCTACGCTACCGCAAGTGAGAAAACGCATTAAATCTTTGCGTTCGTGAGCGGCTAAATATTCGTGTATATCGGTTTTTAATAATTCGCTTTCGTTAAACATGTTAACAACTTACCATGAAAAAAGGGTTTAAAATTGATTCTTTTTGATTGTATCTTAGAGGATGCGCGTCAGGGTCAAATGGGTTGTCCGCATCTAACACAGTGACTTTTGCCCCAGCTGCGAGTGCGACCGCATGTGCAGCGCCTGTGTCCCATTCACTTGTCGGGCCAACTCTTGGATATAAGTGAGCTTCTCCGCTAGCAACTAAGCACAACTTCAATGAGCTTCCCATAGCAACAAGTTCTTTGTCACCGTCCAGAGCGTCCATAATTTTATTAATTTCTGCGCTTTGATGGGATCGGCTGCCAACTACTTTCCAAGTTTCACCGGGCTGATGCTTTGCGGCTTCAATGGGCGTTTTTTTACCGCTAGCGTCTATATAAGCGCCTTTGCCTTTTGCACCAACATAGGTCTTTTCCAATACGGGAGCATGCACAACCCCTAATGTAGGCACGCCAAACTCAATGAGTGCGATATTAACTGTGAACTCACCGTTTTTCTTAATAAACTCTTTGGTTCCATCTAGCGGATCAACCAACCAATAACGAGTCCATGACTTTCTTTCTTGCCAACTAATATCGCTAGACTCTTCAGATAGAATTGGAAGTTCAGAAATCTCTCGTAGTCCATCTACTATGCTGTGATGAGCGGCAAGATCTGCTTCTGTGAGTGGGCTTGAGTCTGATTTATCGTATATTTCAAAATCTTGACTGTATATTTCTAATATTTTTTCACCTGCTTTGACCGCAATTTCGGTGACCTTTTGGATATTTTCTTGATTTAGTTCAAAACTGCTCACTTTACATATCCCTCTGATTTAAGTGCCTGATATAGACGCTCAGCGGTTTCTTCTGCTGATTCGTCCGTATAGCTTAAATGTATTTCAGGGTTTTCCGGGGCTTCATACGCAGAATCAATGCCGGTAAAGTGCTTAATATCGCCGCTTCTGGCTTTCTTGTATAAGCCTTTTGGATCACGTTGTTCACAGACCTCTAAAGGAGTGTCTACAAATACCTCGATAAACTCGCCTTTTTGCAGAAGAGAACGGCAATATTCTCTGTCATCTCTAAATGGCGATATGAAGGCTGTTAATACAATGACGCCAGCGTCAACGAATAACTTACTGACTTCGCTGATCCGGCGTATATTTTCAACTCTAGCTTTATCATCAAATCCTAGGTCGCCACATAAACCGTGTCTTACGTTGTCACCATCAAGCAAATATGTAGAGTGGTCTGCTTCATATAGTCGCTTTTCTAATAGGTTTGCTATGGTCGATTTGCCGGAGCCAGATAAGCCTGTTAACCAAATAACGCTGGGCTTTTGATTGAGTTTTTTCGCGCGATTTTCTTTGTTAACTGTGCTTTCATGCCATACGATATCAGTTGACATTAGAAATAACCCTCCATTTTTTTCTTTTCCATTGACCCAGACGAATCATGGTCAATCACTCTGCCTTGACGCTCTGACGTTTTTGTCAGCAACATCTCTTGAATAACTTCTGGTAGCGTATTGGCTTCAGACTCAACTGCTCCAGTAAGTGGATAACAGCCTAAGGTTCTAAATCTTACTGATTTCATCATGGGCTCTTCGCCTTCATTTAACGGCATTCTGTCGTCGTCAACCATGATTAATACACCGTCTCTCTCTACAACAGGCCTTGGTTTGGCCAAGTATAAAGAGGGTATTTCTATGTTCTCTAAATAAATATATTGCCAAATGTCCAGTTCGGTCCAGTTAGACATTGGAAAGACGCGTATGCTTTCGCCTTTGTTAATCTGTGAATTATATATATTCCAAAGTTCTGGTCTTTGGCTTTTTGGGTCCCACCTATGGTTATTATCCCTAAACGAGTAAACGCGCTCTTTTGCTCTAGACTTTTCTTCATCCCGTCGAGCACCGCCAAAAGCAGCATCAAATTTGTATTGATTCAGTGCTTGTTTTAAAGCAGCTGTTTTCATGATGTCAGTGTGCTTTGCACTGCCTACTGAAAAAGGATTAACGCCTTGTTCAACCCCTTCTTGATTGGTATGAACCAATAAGTTCAGATTGTGTTTTTTGGCCATCTCATCGCGAAAAGCAATCATCTCCTTAAATTTCCATGTGGTATCTACATGAAGCAGAGGAAACGGGATGGTACCCGGAGCAAATGCTTTTCGAGCTAAGTGGAGAAGAACAGAGGAATCTTTTCCGACAGAATACAACATAACAGGATTTTCAAATTCTGCGGCTACTTCTCTGAATATTTGGATGCTCTCAGCCTCAAGTTTTTTAAGGTGAGTCATAGACGGCAATTGGGCACTCATATTACTCTCATATTGGTGAACTAATAATATTAATGATTAAATGGTAATTTTCCTTTACCACAGTTGAGGTTTTAACCTAATACACAGGTATGAACGAATAGACTTCAAACAATCTATATTCTAAAAAGCTATGTTCATAGTCTTAAACCTTATATTAACTTAACATATTTACAAAGTTAGTTTTATGACAAATTAATCTGTCTAATTACTATTTTATAACTAATTATGCAGTTTTGTTATAAGGGTGTTAAATCAAATGAATATTGTCGTTCAAAGCAAGATCGAGATGCGTTCTTGTGCCCACTTGTCTGCTTCGTCGTATTTTTGGGTGAGAGCTTCGACGTCAATTTTCAATAGGTAACAGGTTTTTTCGATTTTTTCCCAATTACCTTGTTCAAAAATCTTACACACTTTAATCGTATCCGCTATCCATCCTTTGGACTCTACAAGCGCCTGTTTTATTGAATCAGCCAATGGCATGTTGTTGATCAATTTACTTATGTCAGCGTCTAGCATGGCGTCAATTAAAGACAACATGCCGGCTAAAAATGCCTGATCTGTTTCTTTGTCTTTTAATTCACAAAGAAACTCACAGAACTTGGCACGCTGTAAAGATAATTTCACCAGTTCGGTGGGTTTATTCTCACCAAAGTTGGCAGCAATTAAAAATGACACAAATTTCTTAAGCTCATTTTGGCCCAGTGTGATAATGGCTTGCCTAATGCTGTCTATTTTTTTTGCCCTAGCAAAAACAGGCGATTGAGCATAGCGCAACAATTTGAAGGATAAAGACACATCGGATTGAAATACATCTGCTATCGGGGCCACTTCGAAGTTGTTTCTGTTAACTAGTTCTAATAAATTGGTCAATTTCGAATTAGACGAGGATATACTAACATTTCTAACGACTTCTGGCTTTGCGAAGAAATATCCTTGGAACAAGTCAAAACCTAGTGATGAATAACGTTTAAAGTCATCGTAGGTCTCTACTTTTTCTGCCAGAAACTTTAGGTGAGGGTAGCGTCTTTTAACCAAAATAACTTGGTTAAGTTCCTCTTGAGTGATCTCTCTGCAGTCTATTTTGATGATATGACAATAAGGATAAATGCGTTCCCAGTCACTGTTATGGACAAAATCATCAAGCGCCAATATGTAATCCATCTCTGAAAGTTCGATTAGAGCATTAAACACCATAGACGTTGGCGTGACTGTTTCTAACACTTCTATTACAACCTGCTCTTTAGGGAGAAGTTTCGGGTAACCGTTTAATAGCGCTTGCTCAGTAAAGTTGATAAATGCGTATTTATCCGCTGACACATCATTAAGCCCTAAATTGAACTGCAGGTTATCTATGATTTTTGACGTGGCTTGTTCAGGATCGACATCAGGAAATACATTTTCAAGACTATTTCTGAATAACAATTCATAACCGTATAAATTTCGATTTAAATCTAAAATCGGTTGTCTTGCAGTAAATGATGCCATTTTGTTAACTTCGCATTAAATGCGGGCCAAAACATCTATGGCCCGCCGTTTCCATTTTGATATTCTAATATATTGTTAAGGTAATTTACTAAGACTTTTGACTGTATTGTTCTTCAAACTGATGGAAAGTTTGTTTCACTTGTTCGTCTTTGTTAGGTCTTAATAAACTCAATATTACTATAACGGCTGATGCAACAAAAAAACCAGGTATAATTTCATTAATTGTGTCTGCCATAACCTGTCCCTGATCGTTAATTGGGACTGATATCCACAATAATACGGTTAATGTTCCAGCAACCATACTTGATATGGCGGCAGTTTTGGTCATTTTAATCCAAAGCAAACTAAATAATACCAATGGCCCAAATGCAGAGCCAAAGCCAGACCATGCATGCCTCACCAAGCTTAAAATACTTTTATTCTCACCTGATGCTAATAATATTGCCACTACCGCGACCACTACCACACTGATTCTGCCGACTAATACTTGCTCGCTTTCAGTAGCGTCTTTTTTAATAAAAGCGGCATACACATCTCGAGTCAATGAACTGGAGGTTACAAGCAACTGAGATGATATTGTACTCATAATGGCTGCTAGAATCGCGGCTAACAAAAACCCACCAATGTAAGGGTTGAATAGCAATTGTGAGAGGACAATAAATATAGTTTCTGCATCGTCAAGAGGGAGTGATTTACTGGTCATATAAGCAAGTCCAAACACTCCAGTCATAGCGGCACCAATTAATGAGACTATCATCCATGTCATGCCAATTCTTCTTGCCGCAGGTATGTGGTCAACGCCTTTGATTGCCATAAATCTAACAATGATGTGTGGTTGACCAAAATAGCCTAAGCCCCAAGCGACAAGTGAAAATATCGCAATAAACGACATAGCTTCACCAGTACTAGCATCAACGAACAATTTCATTAAATCGGGGTTTATAGTACTTACGGTATTAATTGTCTCATTGATACCGCCAAGCTCAAAAATGACAACGCTTGGCACTAAAATTAGGGCGATGAACATGATACAACCCTGAATGAAATCCGTAAGCGATACAGCGGTAAAACCTCCAAAAAACGTATAGGCAACCACAACACCTGCAGTTAGATACATGCCAGTTTCATAGCTAAGTCCAAAAGACGAAACAAATAACTTACCACCAGCTACTATTCCTGAAGACGTGTATAGGGTAAAAAACAATATGATGACAACTGAACCAACTACTCGCAGTGTGCGCGAGTTGTCGATGAATCTATTTTCGAAATAGTCGGGCAAAGTGATTGAGTCGTTCGCCACTTCTGTAAATACGCGAAGGCGAGGGGCTACGACTAAATAATTAATCCATGCCCCCAAAATTAATCCAAAGGCTATCCATAATGAAGATATGCCGGATAAATACATGGCGCCTGGCACGCCCATCAGCATCCATCCGCTCATGTCGGACGCTCCAGCACTTAATGCGGTTACTGGTGCACTGAGTTTTCTACCGCCTAAAAGATAGCCAGATGCATTATCGTCATTTGTCTTGAACGCATATAGGCCAATGCCTAGCATAACTAAAAAATATATTGATAAGGATAGGTAACTACCTAACTCCATGACTGCTCCATGTTTATTAAAGTACTCACATAGTGTAACAGTTTGAGATTAAATCTAAAGGCAAGACCCCATATAACCTAAATCAGAAGGCGCTTTAACGCCTTATTGCTTAACTAGCACAAGTGGTTATCGACGGTATTATGTCTGAAATCTTCTTACACAAAATTTGACTATTAATTATTCAAGTCTTTGGATAGAAGGACGATAAGATATACATGGTAATAATTTTTTATAACTCACTATTTGAGCATAATAAATTTCAATTCTGAGAGCATCCCCAAATGAGAAAGAACCTGCCCGTTACCGACGAACAATACATAATTTCTGACGGTGCCGCAATTATCAGTAAAACTGACCAATTAGGTAGAATCGTAGATTGCAACGATGAGTTTGTAGTGGCAAGTGGTTTTAATAAAGATGAGCTCATAGGTCAGCACCACAACATGATCCGTCACCCAGATATGCCAGAAGAGGCTTTTAGGGACATGTGGGCGACTCTTAAATCAAATAAACCATGGCAAGGGATGGTCAAAAATAGACGCAAAAATGGTGGTTATTATTGGGTTAAAGCAAATGTCAATCCTATTCCCGATGGCACTGGTTACATGTCAGTTAGAACGAAGCCAAGCCAGCATGAGTGTGTGCAAGCCGAAGAGCTTTATAAAAAGATGCGCAAAGGTGTGCCTGTAAAACTGGCTGCTGGAAAGGTTCTAGTTGACAGCAAACTAAGGGACTTTTTATCCTTTGTAGGTAAACCTTGGACAAAGTCAGTGAGAGTTAGGCTTTTTAGCTCAAACTTTTTACTTAGTCTGTTATTATTAGGAATAAGCATATGGTCTGCGAACGCTATTTACTCAAGCGGAGTAGATGGTAAACGTTTTGCGGTCATTGTTGAAAGTAAAGACTTGCTGGCTGATATTTTGCCCCCGCCCAACTACATTATCGAAAGCTACTTAACAGTACTTGAGCTGCAAACGGCTACTGGTGAAGAGTCACAAGAATATCGAAATAAACTTATTAAATTGCAACAAGCCTATAATGATAGGATCAGTTATTGGCAAAGTGCGCATCAAAAGTTACCCGAAACACTTCGAGAAGCGTTTCTAGGCACCTCAAAAAATTATGCCCTAAGTTTTTATGAGCTGGCCACAACTGAGTACTTTACTGCTTTAAATTCCCAAGACGATGCTCGAATATCAAAGCTAGTAACAGAGTTACAATCTCTATATATACAACACAGAAATGCAATAGATAATACAGTGGCACAAACTGAACAGTGGAATGTCAACTTGGTCAAGCAATCAAGAGAATTTCTTAGTTCCTCCACAATCATTCTATTCGCAATATCTTTCATTGGCGTAATTATCGGATTAGTTTTAAGCTTTATTTCTGTAAGATCCGTTATCAAACCAATAAAAGAGGCCGGATTATCTGCAATTGAAATTGCAAAAGGAAATTTATTGGCAGAGTTACCAACACCAAGAGAAGATGAAATTGGCGAACTCATTGGTCGTTTAGGGGTAATGCGAAATAATCTACACGAAATAGCCGCCTCAATAAGACAGGAGTCTTTAGCGCTGAGAGATAATTTGGATGAACTTAGAAACGCGTCTGACGAATCGAGTAAGTCGGCTGAAGAACAGGCCGGATCAGCCACTACGTTAGCAGCGGCAATAGAAGAGTTGTCTGTTTCAATTGAACACATAAACGAAAACACTGCAACGGCCCATGAGTTATCAGATATCGCTAGCCGATCTGCAATTCAAGGTGGGGAATCTATTTTTGAAATCTCTAACAAGATAGATGATGTGTCGTGTTCAGTGAATGAAACCTCGAAAGCGATTTTTGAGCTTGAATCTTTGGCCAGCGAAATTACCAATATAGTGACTGTCATTCGAGAAGTCGCCGAGCAAACAAACTTACTTGCGTTAAACGCTGCTATCGAGGCTGCCCGTGCGGGTGATGCTGGTAGAGGCTTTGCGGTGGTGGCAGACGAGGTTAGGGGGCTTGCAGGAAGAACAGGTTCTTCGTCTCAAGAAATAGAAAGCATGATACAAAAAGTGTTGGAGAGTACTTCTAAAGTCAGCACCGATACTCAAAAAACGCAAACGACTGTTAATGACAGTGTGGAAAGAGCGAGAGACGTAAGTTCATCGGTATCTCAAATATCAGATGGTACTAATGATGTTTTGGAAGCTATGGTAAGAATTAAAACTGGTCTTGGCGAACAAGCCGCTGCATCAAGAGAAATAGCATCAGCGGTCGCTAACATATCCCAAGTTGCGGGCGAAAATTCTCAAACCGCTAAGAATATGCAAAATACCGCTTCAAGATTAACTGAATTGGGTAACCAGTTAAATAACTTAATGCAACGATTTAAAATCGCTTAACACACGGCATTTTGCGCGCATATCTAGCTCGTTATTATCAACGCCATATTGTATGTTAAGAAGGTGCTTGTCTAACTCAAAGCTCAAGGCATTAACTTAAGCTTTGATTGAGTAATTTATATAGTTAAGCAGAAAAAGAGAGCGCTTTCTTTGCTCTTTGTTGCATGTCTGTAACCGCCTCTGTTGAGTCGCTTACAATTATCACTTTTGCTGAGTCAATATTAAACGACGCGCCCTTATATTTTGCGTTACTAAAACTATTGCTTAAAGAGTCTGATAAAGAGTTTGGTATAACAAACATTGAGGTTAAACCTGTTTCTCCTTTTATGATCAAATGAAGACTTTTTATGGTGTTCAAGTAACAATAATTTGCGGATATAACTTCACCAATATCTTGCTCAATACTGCCATTAAAGATTGCCAGTTTATCGTTAATGATATCTATATTAACCTGAGATCCCTTCATTACTTCATAACCAACATGGCTCATGTGTGAGAACACATCTGCTTGTAGGTTACCTCGACCTTGATTTAACAATACTGCACTTAACACCGCGACAAAAACGACGGATGCTGCCAACGCCAAATACCAAGGCTGTTTTCTTTTCCCTTTACGGTGAGAATCTAGAGATTGTCTTAGAATTAATTTTTCAGCCAAACTTTCAGGCACAGGAACATGCATCGCTTCTTGCAATTCAAATTCCATTTTTTTAACTTCTTCCCAAAACGCTTGTTTTTTAGGATCCTTTCTAGCGGCTTCAATAACTTTAGGGTCTTTGGTAAAAGGCTGTGCATATATGGCCTTTCTAAAACTTAAATCATCCATTTACGCGCTCCCCCAAACTCATTTGTTTGGTCAAAATATCTTTTAGTTGATTTCGTGCCCTAAACAGTCTTGTCATTACTGTATTTTTATTCAAGTCCAGTTGCTCAGCAATTTCGTCACCGCTGAAGCCCATTATTATTTGTAATATAAGTGGCTCTCTATATTCTTCGCTTAAGCCTGAGATGGCTCTTCTTATTTCTCTTTGCCCTATCTTATCTTCACTGTGTTGTGTAGGATCGGAAATAGACACATCGTCTATATCTACCGTATCAAATTGTTTGCGTTCAAATCTCCTTGCATTTTCGCGACGTAAAATTGTGATTAACCAAGCTTTTGCTGCATTTTCATCCTTTAACGAATCCAAAGATTTCCACGCTCGCAAGAAAGTTTCTTGAACAACATCTTCAGCAATTGCCTTATCTTTTATTAACCACAGCGCGTATCGATAGATATCTGCGTGCAGTGCCTTCACCAAGGCTTCATATCGGTTCTGTTTTGTATTCATGACCAATAAGACCGACGCATGCTAAAAAATATTTCCATGTTTTAACTTTTTATTGATTACGGCTAGCAGGAGCCATAATTTTAGTAAGTCCAGCCTATCAACCGATGGGATATAGTTGATTGATTGCCGGAGTGCTTTGCGTGTTCTTTGCTTCTGCTCTTAGGTCTGCCAATGCCTTGATCAAACTGCGGTAATTTATATCAGAGTCGCCTGAGCCGTATCTTTGGATAAGCACTTCGTTATAATGAGGTAAAGCGCGACTGCTTGGAAACCTAGACAAGCTAGAACTAACTGAATAATGTTTATCTCCTAAAAGAGCCTGAAGCCAAAGGTTAATGTCTTTATCAAACGTGTCTAATCTTCCCTGTTCTAATGCTGATTTAAGAGTATTAAAAGCGGAGTTTTCATCAATAGTGTAATGATTCAAATTTTCGGGATGATCGCTGTCTGCAGTTCTAAAATTTGCTTTAGAAAGCCAGATAACATACAGCGCGACCAGAGTTAATATATTAGTAGAAATTAATAAGTAGATATAATAAATGTAATCGTTATCGCCATCACTTTCGGCACTAACGGATAGTTGGTCAGAGGGCTGTAATTCGGCATCGATTTGGTTACTAGGAGCTTGAGTATTGGCGATTACACTGGGTTTGACTTGTATAGTTTTAGCGGGAATATAAGCAAACTCAGTATTACCAGTTTTCACATTGAACCAAGGGATCCTCAACTCTGGTAAAACAAATGAACCACTCTCAGATGGAATAATCGCACTGTTATACACGCCCTGCGCGATCAAATCGTTATTGCGTTCAACAGTAGTCAATTTAGGTTGTTCAGGATACACCTTGAAACTCGGGTGATAGGGCATTTCAATGTTAGGTAATTGTTCTTTAGTTAAGCCCAAAGCGGTAAGCGTAATCGTTCGCGTAATCGGTTCGCCTGCCACTAGATTGTCCTCATCTCCTTGCCATTCTTCTGTTACTTCTACAAACTCACTCGGGAGCCATGTGAAGCTATAATTTGAAGGTATGGGTTGTACTTCTATATCGATGTCTGGGGCGCGTCTAGTAATTCGCTGAGTGCGTCCAAAATTTGCAAAACTTCTTCTTGAGTTGGTTAAAACCTCGGCTTCAAAAATTGGCCCTTGGATTAAAAAATTGCCGCTGGCTTGGGGGATAACGGCGTATTTACGCTCAATTATCCGATATCTTACGCCATTTAAGATCTGTTGATAGTCTTTATCATCGCCTATTTGTTCTATTACAGCGCCCTGTAATTGAGGCATTGAAAGTTGGCCTCGTTCTATGTCTCTAGACAGATGAATTTTCACTGTATATAAGATCTGCTGTTGCAAGAATATGTTTTGAGCATCAATTTCTGACGTGACAAAAAACTCTCTTGGTTGGTTAGTATTAGCAGAGGTTATGGGTAAAACATTTACTTTAAAAGGCTGAGAGCGTTTTCCATTTACTTCAAAGCTTGGAATGTCGAAGGTACCGATTTGTTTTGGATATAAATTTAATGACCAACTAACGGTTCGGGTCATATCGCCATTGATGATCTGAGTAGATTGGCTAAATGAAGGCGTACTTAGACTAAAATTATTCGATAATTTACTGAAATCTATTGCGTTTTTGTCAGCACTACCTGAAGCAACAACGGTTAGTCGGATAGATTCATCAAGTAAGATGCTATTTTTATCAACGCTGGCGGTTAATTGGTCTACGTCCGCCAAAGATAGCTTAGCGTGCAATACAAATATTAAAAGTATCAGTTTAAATGTGAACTTAAAAATCGATGACATATTTAATTACCAAGTCTGTTGAGTTGGCGCTAATGGCGTGCGCTGGCGCCTTTGTGCTTCAAGCAACATTTTACGTTTTAGCAGAAAGGCTGGGTCGTCGGGAACTTTGTTCATGATCATTTGCATCCTTTGCAATTCTTCTTTTTGTTCAGGCGTAAGCTTATCCATATCAATCTGGTTGGATATCGCTGACTTTTGTTCATCACTATCCATACTAGGTTGCTCTTGCCCCGCAGTTTGTTGCTTATTATTCCTGGGATCGTCTAATTGTTCGTCATTTTGTTCGCTATTTTGGCTAGGATCTTGTTGCATCTGAGAATCTTGCGGTTGGTTGCTATTTTGCTGTGATGATTGCTGGTCATTACTTTGATTCTTCTGTTGTGCGCTTTGATCTTGACTATCTTGCTCCTGCTGTGGCGAATTTTGTTGCGACGAGTCGTTTTGATTATTACTTTGTTCTTGTTCTTGAGGCGATTGCTGGTCTTGAGAAGGCTCTTGATTGGACTGTTCCTGATCAGACTGTTGCTCCAACAGTTCTTCAACAATAGCTTTGTTTTTCAAAGCACGCTTATGTCTAGGTTCATTTTCCAAAACTTGCTCATAACTCTCTAGTGCTTCAAGTAGCTTACCTTGTTTGGCTTGAGCGTTCGCTTTGTTATATAAATTTTCGATACCTTCTAGTTCGTTGTAAATTAATTCGGCTTTCTCATATTCAGCCATTTTGTATGCGCTCGCGGCTTGCCACTCTTTGTCTTTAAATAATTCTGTAGCATGCTGATAATTTTGATTGTCAAAAGCGAGTTTGCCTCGTTGGTCTGGATTTTTGAACAGTTTGCTTACCAATGAATTTGCTGAAACTTGGGCACTTGCTGAGCTACCAAATTCGTTATCTGGAGATTCAACGTTTAATTTGGTTTGTGCTAATGCTGGATTTGAATGGCCCATCGAAACCAATAGACCCATGGTTAGAACAACACTTAAAATACCTTTTCTAAAGGCATAAGCAGCTATTGGTAAAAGCAAAATCACTAGATAGGGCCCCATATCTCTAAACATGTCAGAACTAGCGTCTTGGACTTCGGAAGCTTGTTTCTGTTCAAATTCTATCTTTCTTTTTATGCCTTTAATATCACTGTTATCGGGCGTAAATAACTGATAAGACCCTTTTGTACCTTGCATTGCTTGGTTCATATAGCGTTCATTTATGCTGGGAATGACAATTTTTCCAGTTCTATCTTTTAAGAGTTGACCATCAGTCATACTTATCGGAGCGCCTGCTTCTGTGCCTACGAGCAAGGCTGATACTTCAAAGTTGCTTGTATTTATAAAGTCCCGTATGTCTTGTACTTCTTCATACTGTATTCCATCTGTGAACCAATAGATTTGCCCAGATTGATATCCAGCGTTGATTAATAACTCTTCAGAGCGTTGCAAGCCGTACAATGCATAACTCCCTTGGATAGGCATGATATCTGGGGATAACGATGGAATTAATGTTTTAAGGTTGCCAATATCGTCAGTGAGCGGACTGATGACAAATGCATCGCCAGCGTAGGCAATTACTCCAGTTTCTCCCTCTTTGACTTCATCAATTAAGTCCAGAGCCTTAAATTTTGCGCGCGTCAGTCGATCAGGAGTAAGGTCCGTTGCGCGCATCGACATAGACATATCTAACAATACAACTTTACCTGCTTGCGACTGATACACAGTCTGGGGTAATTTTTCCCATGTGGGGCCTGCAAGCGCAATGGTTGATATAACCATGGCTACCATTAACACATGAACAAATTTATTGGATTGATACACTCCCTTTTTGATTACCATATTTTGGTATAAATGATTCGGTAACAGGTTTTGCCAAATATTAGCGTGTTGAGCAAACTTAAGCTTCAGTACATATCCTAGGAATAATGGAATGAGCACAAAAAAATATTCGGGTCTTATAAACTGAAAATTAGCAACTATCTGATTCATAACTGCCTCCGGTCTACGTTTCCTTCAAGTTTTTTGGCATTTGTTTGCAATCGTCTTATGGATACCAATAACAAAGGGAATATACAAAGTGCCGCGGCTAAACATAAAGCGGCAGTTAATGGGTAATAAAACAGTTCTTGCCGAGGCCTTAAAGTCTTTTCACTGCCTTTTATTGGCTCTAGAATGTCAAGTAACGTGTATATTTGAGATAATTCTTGTGCATTTCTAGCTCGAAAATACTCCCCACCGGTTTGTTCTGCGAGTTTTATCAATGACGTTTCATCCAAGTCCCTTGACGGATTAAACCGTCTGGGCCCAAAAAAACTATTTTGTATTTGTTCATCTGAGCCAACGCCTATTGCATAGATCGTGACTTCATTGCTTTTAGCTAGCTCCAGTGCCTGGTCTACACTGATGTTACCTGCTGTATTTCTTCCATCTGTTAGCAAAACGAGTACTCTGTTTGATTCCTCTCTTTCAGTGAAACGTTTTACCGCAAGTCCTATGGCATCGCCAATAGCAGTGCTGTCGCCCACTAAGCCAATGACGCTTTCGGATAAGAACTGTCTTATTATTTCTCTGTCAAATGTCAATGGGGCTTGCAAGTAAGCCGTATCTGCAAATAGTATGAGACCGAGTCTGTCGCCCACCCTGCGGTCAATAAAATCGTCCATGACAGATTTGACCATCCTCAATCTATCAACTTGAGCGCCATTCACAACCATGTCTTGTTGTTCCATACTGCGAGAGAGGTCAACTGCTAACATGAGATCTCTGCCCTCGGATGGAATAGAAATTGGCTCTCCAAACCATATAGGGCGAGCACTCGCTATTAGTAGTGCAAGCCATGCCAATGTAGCAATAAATAACTTGAACACAGAACCTTTGTTTTTTGTTTTTACATTCTGAGATACGCGTTTGATATGAGGGAAGTACAAGGCAGCCTGTGCCTCTTTATTCTTACTTGGCATTACTATTCGCAAAATAAACGGCAACGGGGCTAACAGCAATAAAGGCCACCATACAAACTCTAACATTCTCTTGCTCCAAAAGGACTAGTTTGACGAACATCTGTGTCTGACGAGATTTGAGATGTGTTTAGGTTTTTGAGCCAATCTAATGCAATTGTCTTTACGGTAAGACTGCTCAACCAGTCTTGGGATTTGTGTTCACTCGTGTCCAGTTCGGATGTTGGCTTTTGAGCTAATCCTTCGGAATTCTGTGCTGATTGAGCAGTGGCTTGGCTATATAAGCAGTGATATAAGTAATTGCCTAACTGTTTGATGCTGTCCGTGTTTTTGCCGTTGTACATCTTTATCAGTATAGCACTGTATGTCTCGCCAAAACTTTTGGAGGCGTCGTCTAAACCTCGATATTGCGCAACGACGGTTTTTAATATTACTTGAAGTTTTGGCGCAAACTCAGGATCTTCAGTGTTAAGGTTATTCACTAGAGTTAATGCCTGCTTTTTGGCTTTATTTCTGTGTTTGTATTTAGTTGCCCAAATAATTACCATGGCCACCGCAATACAAGCGAGACCTAATATCATCCAATAACCTACTGCCAAGGGCCATAGTGAGACCGTTTGTGGCACATTTATATCTGCGAGTTGGTCAAGTGGGTTCGGACTCATGCTAACTCACCTATAATTAACCCTTGTCTGCTGGCCATAAATTGCTCTTCTACAGGTTTTGCTGAGGTTATTTGTCTTAGTTCTCCGTTCATTTGTTGAATTGAGTTTTTTAAATAATCAAACCAGTTTTTACTTTGCATTTCATATTGCTCGGCTTGGCTTCTATCGCCTAATATCAAGGTTTTTTCATTGAAACCATCGCTTACCAAGACGTTCTCAGTTAACGCACTGTAAGGGAGTTGCTCTTCTATGGGGTCAAAAATACGTAGTGGCCGAATTTCACAGTGCCTTCCCAAGCGACCCAGTTCAGAAAAACTTTGTTCATTGAACATAGAAAAGTCGGAAATAACATAGACCAACGAGCCTGGCCGCGCTACCTTTGCCAATTGGGCAATAGGATTGGTTAAGTAGAACTCCTTTTGTAAGCTTTTCGGTGAATCTAAATCTTGCATGGTTTGAAACTTTTGATTTTGAGTTTGTAACTTTGTGATGCAAGCCTGTTGCGTTAATACCGCTTGATTTAGCATGGCCATGGCATGCTTTGAGGTTGATTTTGGTTTTATTTCAAGTTCGTTTGAACCCGTGTAGAGCATTGCCCCTATTTTATCACCTCTGGCGAGTGCGCCGAAACTTATCAGTGCCATGGCGTGCAATGCTTGTACTGATTTATACAATAGCGCAGTACCAAAATGCATAGAAGGGCCTAAATCTACGAAAATAAGCACTGGTCGCTCTCGTTCTTCTCGATATAATTTGGTATGAGTTTTACCCGTTCTTGCAGTGACTCTCCAGTCAATACTTCTTATGTCGTCACCTATCTGATAATGTCTGGCTTCATCAAACTCCATCCCCCGGCCTTTCACCTTGGAACTAAGATTGCCGGCCATGCTATTTATATGTTTGCTCAACGGAGCTAAATTAACCCTTCTGGCAATTGGCCGATAACGGACCAACTCATTGAGTTGACAACTCACTCCGTTTGACTCTAACGCAGATAGTATGTTTGAAATATTCATAATGGTTGCAATTTAAGGCACGGGTACAAGCGCTAGAATTTTTTCGATTACGTCTTTAGGCGTGATACCCTGCGCTTGCGCCTGGTAAGAATAAATTAAGCGGTGACGAAGTACGTTGGGAAGCACAGCTTGTATGTCTTCAGGCGATACAAAATCTCTCTGGTGAAGCCAAGCATGTGCCCTTGAGCACCGCTCCAGTGCAATCGTAGCCCTTGGACTAGCGCCAATTTCTATCCATTGCCTAAGTGTCGCGTCATAGCTTTCAGGCTTGCGAGTGGCCATGATTAGTTGCACTAAGTAGGTCTCTGCGGCCTCTGATACATGTATTTTCAATATGTCTTTTCTTGCCTGAGCAATATTTTCTTGAGACAGTTTGATTTGATTCTTGAGTGGACTTTCTTTAAGCGCTTCATTACGAGTTAATGCCAATATTTTATGCTCAGTTTCTGCGTCTGGATAATCAATTTCTACGTGCATTAAAAATCGGTCTAGTTGAGCTTCAGGAAGAGGATAGGTTCCCTCCTGTTCTAATGGGTTCTGAGTGGCCATTACTAAAAATAAATCCGGAAGCTTGTAGGTATTGCTGCCAACTGTTATTTGGCGTTCAGCCATGGCTTCTAAAAGGGCAGATTGTACTTTTGCTGGCGCTCTATTGATTTCGTCCGCTAATACAAGATTGTGAAACAAAGGCCCCTTCTGAAATACAAATTCTCCTGTTTCTGGCCGATAAATATCCGTTCCCGTCAAATCTGCTGGTAGCAAGTCGGGAGTGAATTGGACTCTATGAAAGTTTGCTTCCATGCCATCAGAAAGAGCATTGACTGCTCTGGTTTTGGCTAACCCAGGTGGTCCCTCTACTAGTAAATGCCCATCTGCAAGTAACGCAATGATGATACTTTGAGTAAGATGATGTTGTCCCAATACCTCTTGATCTAAATGAGCGAGTAGTTGGTTGAATTGCAGGTGCATAGTATTCTGCTCTTGTAGTTGACTGGCGATTTGAGTTTGCTCTGACATAAATGCTTCCAAATCGAAAATAAAATTCTTAGTGTATGTATATAAGTTGCTTTCATTGAAACTCAAGATACGAAACTTACAATTCTTAGCTTTATCTACTAACTGCTAGTTTTTTATTCAGGGTTTAAATTACCGTTTTACGACTCATAGTCGGGTAAAAAGTTCTTTTATATTAATATCGTCCTGACAATTACATTGCTCTTGACTGGCAATATTTAAGCAACGCGGCACATCCCTGAATAATTTATCTGTTGGCCAAAATACAAATACGTTAATGGGTTCTGCTTATAAGACTCAGCGTGCAAATGGGCTCGATACCTGCCAGATGATAATGTTTTCTCAAAATGATCAACGCATATATTTGCTATTTAGTTTTAATTTTGTCACAATTTCCATAGTGGTCAGACCAGAGGTGGGCGATGAAATGAAAAATTTCAAACCATCGCAGAATATATGTGTAAACCAAGCTCTGGTGAATTCCATTGTAATTAGACAGTCACATAGTTATGTACACATAAACTTGATGCTTATATAAGGAAGCAACATGTCAAATAAACAAGTGTTGAAAACACAAAGCGGGGATAGAATCGCCATCGTCGCTGGCTTGCGAACGCCTTTTGCTAAAATGGCCACCTATTTTCATGGCGTGCCTGCGGTTGATTTAGCTAAATTGGTGGTTAACGAACTTATGGTTCGACATGAGCTTGACCCTAACTGGGTACAGCAAGTGGTCTATGGGCAAGTTGTACAAATGCCAGAAGCCCCTAACATTGCGAGAGAAATTGTGCTTGGAACCGGTATGAGTGTCAGTACCGACGCCTACAGCGTTTCTAGAGCTTGTGCGACTAGCTTCCAGTCAACGGTAAACATTGCAGAGTCTATGCTTGCCGGAAATATTGAGGTGGGTATTGCGGGGGGCGCTGACTCTACCTCTGTTTCACCTATTGGAGTATCAAAAAATCTTGCCAGAGCTTTAGTCGACCTACAAAAAGCAAAAACGGTAGGGCAAAAATTCACGATTTTTAAAAAGCTCGGAATGAAAGACTTGCTTCCAGTGCCTCCTGCTGTTGCTGAATATTCGACCGGTTTGTCTATGGGACAAACGGCTGAACAGATGGCAAAAACGCATGGCATTTCTCGACGGGAACAAGATGAGCTGGCACACAGATCTCATTCACTGGCCGCTGAAAACTGGGAAAAAGGTAACCTTGATAGCGAAGTCATGACAGCCTATGCAGAGCCATACAAAGGGGCCTTGTCTAAAGACAATAACATTAGATTTGACAGTAAGCTTGACAGTTATGCCAAATTAAAACCAGTATTTGATAAAAAGTACGGTTCAGTTACAGCAGCCAATGCTACGCCTCTCACAGATGGTGCATCAGCCATTATCATGATGACCGAATCTAAAGCCAAAGAAATGGGCTATCAAATACTTGGGTATATAAAATCTTATGCGTTTTCTGCGATTGATGTTTGGGAAGACATGTTGATGGGGCCTTCTTATGCTACTCCCATTGCTCTTGACCGCGCTGGTATGGCGCTCAATGATTTAACACTCATTGAAATGCATGAGGCATTTGCCGCTCAAACTCTCGCCAATATTAAAATGTTCGCAAGTGATAAGTTTGCGCAGGATAAGTTGAATCGCCAGAAAGCGACCGGTGAAATTGACATGGATAAATTTAATGTAATGGGGAGCTCGATCGCATACGGGCATCCATTTGCTGCGACAGGCACAAGAATGATAACTCAAATGTTAAATGAACTTCATCGAAGAGGCGGCGGTACAGGTTTGTTAACTGCATGTGCAGCCGGTGGTTTAGGCGCGGCAATGATAGTGGAGACAGAATAATGAGTGCTTTTAGCTTAGCAAGACAAGACAACGGTATTGCATTGTTAACTATGGATGTCAAAGGTGACACCATGAATACTCTTAAATCAAGTTTTGGCGATGAAATAACTGAAATTCTGAATGAAGTAGAAAGTGACTCAGCTATAAAGTCTGTGGTTATTGTGAGTGGTAAAAAAGACTCCTTTGTCGCAGGGGCCGATGTCAGTATGTTAGCTCAATGCGAATCTGAAAAAGACGCAGAGATATTGTCTATACAAGGCCAGAAGATATTTGATCGCATCGAGAAAATGAATAAGACATTTGTTGCCGCTATTCACGGTCCAGCCCTTGGTGGAGGATTAGAACTCGCGTTAGCATGCGATTACAGAGTATGTTCAGATAGCGACAAAACGCAATTAGGGTTACCTGAAGTTCAGCTGGGGCTGTTACCTGGAAGTGGCGGCACACAGAGGCTACCGGCCCTAATCGGCATCCAAAAAGCCATGAAAATGATGCTGACAGGAAGCCCTGCCAGAGCTAAGCAAGCGAAAAAATACGGCATTGTTGATGACTGCGTGCCTCACTCTATTTTAATGGACGTGGCAGAAAAGTTCGCTCAAAATCCGGTGAAACGTAGAACATTAAAAAAATCGTTGATGAACCGGGCGCTAGAGAATACGGGATTTGGCCGAGGGATATTGTTTAAAAAAGCCAAAGAGCAAACTCTGTCGAAAACAAAAGGAAATTACCCTGCGCCGATGTACATTATTGATTGTATTGAAGCAGGTTGCGAAAATCCTGATAAGGGCTTTGAAACTGAAGCTAAGTTGTTTGGAAAACTCGTAATGACGCCAGAGTCGAAAGAGCTCAGAGAGATATTCTTTGCAACGACCCACATGAAAAAAGAGAGTGGTGTTAAGGATGTGGAACCTAATAAAATTAGCAGTGTAGGTGTTCTTGGTGGCGGGCTAATGGGGGGAGGCATCGCTTTTGTCAGCGCAATCAAAGCCAATGTGCCGGTGAGAATAAAGGATATCAGTGAAAATGGCATTGCAGGCGCCATGAGGTACAGCTTCGATCTCTTGAACAAAAAGGTAAAGAGACGGTTTATATCAAAGTCCACTATGCAAAAGCAGTTGTCACTGGTGACTGGGTGCTTGGACTATTCTGGTTACAAAAACAGGGATATAGTGATAGAAGCAGTATTTGAAGATGTGTCTTTAAAGCAAAAAATGGTGGCAGATATAGAAGCCCGGTGCAATGAAAATACCATCTTCGCTTCTAACACTAGCTCAATTCCTATTGCAGATATTGCTGCTGAAGCGGATAGGCCTGAAAACGTTATTGGGCTGCATTATTTCTCACCAGTGGATAAAATGCCACTAGCTGAAGTCATACCACATGACAAGACATCGGCGCAGACTATATCTACAACAGTTGAATTTGCGAAAAGACAAGGAAAAACTCCTATTGTGGTGAAAGATGGAGCCGGGTTTTATGTCAATAGGATTTTGGCTCCTTACATGAGTGAAGCTGGATATTTAGCAATGGAAGGTCAACCAATAGACGCTATCGACAAAGCATTGGTTAAGTTTGGTTTTCCAGTCGGTGCATTTAAGCTTTTAGATGAAGTTGGCATTGATGTTGGGACGAAAATTATCCCCATTTTAATGAATCAATTTGGTGAACGATTTGCTTCGCCAGATGCTTTCAATAAATTGTTGGACAACGACCGTAAAGGCAAAAAAAATCAGTCGGGTTTTTATGACTATTCAGGCAAGAAAAAAGATAAAAGCAATGGTAAAGAGGTGGATGAGTCAGTTTACGAATTACTGGGTATTTCACCGGTGACCAAGTATACGGATGCAACGGTCGTTGAGCGCTGTGTATTATTGATGTTAAATGAAGCCGCGATGTGTTTAGACGAAGAAGTGATCAGAAACCCTAGGGATGGTGACATAGGCGCAATCTTTGGGATTGGGTTCCCTCCATTTAGAGGCGGTCCATTTAGATATATGGATTCATTAGGCATTGACCATATCGTGAATAGACTTGAGCATTATGCAACCACTTACAGTGATAAGTACAAACCAGCTGAGTTACTGATAAAAATGCGAGATAACAAAGACACCTTCTACTAATAGCAGTACTTTTATAGGATAAATTTACTACCTTTATCCTATACCAAACTTCCATATTTTGTCTAAAATATAGTCACTGAAATAATGTATCAGTGACTTTTTTTCAACAAACATAAGTTTCAATAACACCGTAAAAAGAGGCTATCTCTTTTATATTAAATGCAAAGTAACAGGCTTAATTATGATCACGATGGGTATAATCATTAGCTTCATACTTTGCACCATCTACTATTTTGTAGAAACTGTTCGCAATGGTATGGGCAAAAAACGCTGGATAACAGCAGGTATAGTATTAGGGCCTATGGCACTCCCTATGTTTCAAATTTCCAAAAAAATTAACTTAAGAAAAGTAGCGGGCTATAACAGCGTTTATTTTCGTGCGTAAAAGTATGGCAATTAACGCTTGTCCAATGTATTTTCTGTAGGTTTGTTTAATGTTTCAATATTGGATTTGTCATTGGCCGATAAAGTGCTAATGACCTGATATTTATTACTGTACCTCAATATTTCAAGCGATCTTTCAATATCGTCAAGGTGAGTATCTTTTATTGCAGTCACTAATGCTTTATAACCTAACAGCGGATTGTCATCATCAAAGTGCAGCCATGCTCTATTGGCAGTTTGACGTAAGCTCTTATCTTCAGGGGTTACCTGCCGAACGATCTCCCGTTTCAGCTTATTGAAGTCAAACTCTTTTTCGTGCAATACCTTAGCCGATTCATCCAGCACTTCTCTAAGCCCAGTGAAAATGTCTTGTTCACAATGAGATGGAGAATCAACGTAAATAGCAATTCCAGGCAATTTTCCGATAGGTTTATAACCCACGCCAAGGCTATAACCCATGTTATATTTTTGTCTGAGTACGTTAAAGACAGTAAAAGAAAGAATCCGTTCTAAAATAATGGCTCGTGCGCCTATATCGTTATAAAAACTCTTCTTTGAAGACCTTGTTTGTTGCTGTAGTTCCTCTTCATACGCTGGAGTGTAATGCCAGACCACCACCGTTGATGATGAATTTAGCCTTGTATGCACATGAATACCGTCTATAAAAGGCTTAGGGTGGATTATGGTTCTTTCAAACGGTTGTCTATCCTTCAATCGTTTTTGAATTAAGCCCTCGAACTTCAGAGCCTGCTCAACTTGCCAATTGCCGATCATTAAGCATTCTACAAAACAGGTATTAAAATACTCTTCTTGCTGCTTCAATACATCCTGTTCAGTCAACTCAAACGGTGTTTCTTTAATAATTTGACTACTTGGCTGATACACCTCAATAAGTTTATTAAACATTTGGTTAAGGGGCCTTACATTTTGCGAACGGCTGCTTTGCTCTCGAGTGCGCGTAATGGCTTTTTTAATATCATCGCTATTTGCTTTGAAATTTAATACCAAGTTCAGTAGTTCTATTGAATATAAGATTTGCTTTTCGCTAACACCCTGAATATGTATGGTTACCCCTGTTTTGTGAGCGTAGATGCGGTGGTGCAAACTTGCTAGATGGGCATCAAAAAAGGCCGTTTCGCACGCTTTTTGTAAACAACCTACCCAAATTCGCTTTATTCGAATTTGTTGAGCAGTGCTCCCCATCTTAGGGTCGGAAATTGATAAATAGCATTCCCCAATAGGACTGCTATGCTCGCATTGTTGATAGAACTTAAATGTCGACCAATTCGATTTCTTAACCAGCGGCTCATTTTGTTTTAAAACTTGTGCGTATGAATACACCTCTTTCGGCATATACGGATTTTGACGAGGCTTTTCAAATACGATGTCTTTTAACCTGTTGGGCACATCTGGCAATGGACTTGTAGCGTATCTAACACCAAAATGAGGAGTCACTTTGACCAGTTTAGTGTTAGTCAATGCGTCGTCAGAAATTACATAAACGCGCTTTTTAGTTGGTTGGAGCTGACTTAGAACTGTATTTATTACCGGCTTTTCAAACACCAATTTACTACAGGAGTGCACGTAATGCTCAAGCTCTATGGTGGACGCATTCTCTAACAGTAGTTGTGATATATTGATGCACTGTTCAAGCATTCCAGGTGGACGCTCAAGTTTAGTCGCCAACTTATATTGCTCAGATTTCTCTCTGTAACGCCAGTTTTCAATGCCTTTTTGGGATATAAATCCAATATATCTTTGAACTAATTCCAAAGTTTTTTCAAGTCTTACAAGATTGTATTTTGTTAATTTAAGATTGACAAAAAATTCATCGTTATTGATGTCTAAGTGCTTAAAGTCACAAGAAATGTCTTCTATTAAGTTATGTTTTTTAAGTTGATAAAACAGACCGTTCTTGTGCTTGCTCTCTAACATATGGCTTAACATCAAATAGGCAGAACTTCGAGCATTTTTTGAATCGTCGAAACGGTGTTTCACAATATATGAAATCACCAATTGAGGCGTCATATTTGATTGCTCAACCAAAATTAACTTTTTTAGGTGTTCCCTGTTATAAATTAAAGGCAGTTCCGACTCATCATTACTCGTTACATTTTTATTTGACGGGATCTGATTTAACTTCTCAATGATAATTTTTCTGAATTGCTTGGTGTTTTCTGTTTGGTTAGTCCCCACACAAACACTGATGTTTGGTCCCTGAATTGAAATGCGATGAAAGTTTATCAAGTCACTCTGTATTTTCTCTGTGCCGGTATGAGAGAGAGTTTGTGCGTTTCCAGAAGAAAATCTAGAAAAAGGATGTTGTTGATTGCATGTTGCCTTTTGAACTGACAGTAACTTCCTAAGCGGGTCGTTCTTTTTAGAGTTAAATTCTGCGTCTAATACTGACGTTTCGTGCTCTATATCTCGAATGTTGAATAATGGATGACACAGTCTATCAATTAGTATATCAAGCGCCGTTAGAAATCCATTGGGCTCGCAAGACATTTGAATATTCATAGAATCATCTTGAGTCCAAGCATTAAATTGCCCGTGATGCTCAAATAGGTGCTCGTCTAATTTTTTAGGGTCAGGGAAACGCTTGCTTGATGAAAAAAGCATATGTTCGAATAAATGAGCCAAGCCTTCAGGGAAATCACGCGCACTGAAATGTCCTTTATTGAGGGAAATAGACAAGCATGTCTTAGAAGTGCTTCCATTTTGGTGGTAATCATCAAGCACACACAATCTTAAGCGGTTTTCTAACACTTTGTTATGTATATGTACTGGCTTGTCTGTGCTATATGGCAAGGCTGTCTCTTAGTTTGGTTAAGCTCTTATAAAACGGGCACTCATCCTAAAGTTATCTATATCAATTTTTCACTAATTCTATGATTAGTCTTGCCAGTTTTCTTTCAATTAAGTTTTTAAGTATAGACACAAGATGACAATAAAATTAGTTAAAGTAATTATTTGGACGAATTATATTGATCCTATGGTCTTATTCTATGCAGTTTTACTATAAAAGCCCTGAGAGCTGTGTTTTGATAACAAGACATATCGGCAACCACGACTGTTTTATTTAATATTATTAATAGTTTCGAACGGCAGGCTCTATAACTATTAGTTCTTATAAAGTTCGCATACGGGCTAAATAACTTTTCCTTTTAGCCGTTAATTGCGTAAGAGTAATTATTAATTAGTGCTAATTTACATCTATGGTGGTTAGTTTTTATAAATGATCGTAATGATAATGCGACACGGTGAAGCGATAGCATATCGTGAGCCGGACCATACAAGACCCCTGACTGGTCATGGCAAATCTCAATGTGAGACCGCTGGTTATTGGCTGCAAAAAAACCTGAAAAAGATTACTAACGATTCAGCAGAGTCTGTCAGTGCGGCCGACTTAGCTTTAGTGAGCCCTTATTTAAGAACGCAACAAACTTACCGAGCAGTTGCGAAGCAATTTCGTATAGATCAGCAAACCACTATTGACACTATTACTCCAGTGGGAAATGCCGCTCAATGCGCCGATTTAATTCATGGCTACGCAACTGACACGTCGCCGCCAAAATGCATTATGGTAATCACCCATATGCCACTGGTGAGTCTGCTGTCTGATAAATTATGTGCGGGATTTAATGCGCAAATTTTTCAAACCGCCGATATTTTGGTAATAGACTATGATGTCAAAACTGCTATTGGTAAGAAGCTTTTTTTCTACCACGGAGAAATGCATGAAATATAACGCGATTTGGGCTAAATCCGAGCCTTCCTGTTCGAAATTAGTCTTTTTAATTCGTAATAAAGCGTAATTCTTTGGTGTTGAAGAAATATGCAAAAACACTCATTGCCAAAAGTCTTACAAATCGCGCTTCAACAGCACGCTGAGGCGAGTGATATTGCCAATGACGATGAGTTACAACAAATTTTGAGCAAGCTTTCCGACTTACATCAGAAAGTCCAAGAAACAAAGCAAAAAGTCATTAACAAAAGGGGTAGCAAAGACAGCTAGCGAATTACAGTTCTGGTTTGAAATCTGGATCTTTGTAAAATTCAGGAATGATTCTAACCTTTTTGATCATATTTTCGTTTAACTCAACGATTTCTACTGGATAGCCCGCCAGCCTTAAACTCACATTGGCGTCAGGCATATCTTCTAAATACTCTAGAATTAATCCATTAAGCGTTTTTGGGCCGTCGGTTGGAAACGTCCAATTTAACTCTTTGTTTAATTCTCGTATATTAGCGCTTCCGTCCACAAGGAAACTCCCGTCTTGCTGTGCAATAGCCTCTTTACTGTGGTCTGGAACAATGGATGTAGTGAAATCGCCAATAATTTCCTCCAAAATATCTTCGAGAGTGACTAAGCCTTGGATATCACCGTATTCATCGACAACCAATCCAATTCTTTCACGTTCTGCCTGCATCTTATACATCAGTGAGTGAAGTGGTGTTGAGTCTGGTGTATAAAAAATCTCGCGAACCGCTCGCAACATGGTCGCTTTGGTAAACTGGTCTTTACTTAGCAGTCTAAGTGCATCTCTCACATGCATGAAGCCCACCGCATCGTCCACACTGTCGCGGTATAATAGTACCCGGGTATGCTGGGAATGCGTTAACTGCTTTTGAATTTTTTTCCAGTCGTCGTTAATATCAATGGCATAAATGTCGCTACGGGGTACCATAATGTCCTCCGCAGTTACTTTTTCTAAATCCAGAATACTCACTAACATCTCTTGATGTTTTTGAGGGATCATGGCTCCCGCTTCGTGTACAACCGTTCTAAGCTCTTCTTGACTCAAAGCATGCTCGGAGCCGTTAATTGGATTAATTCGCAATAATTTTAACAATCCATTGGTTATGAAGTTGATAAATTTAACTAAAGGGGTAAAGAGAACCAGTAGTGGTACCAATATTATAGAGCTAGGAAATGCTATTTTTTCTGGATAAAGAGCAGCATATGTTTTTGGTGTTACTTCAGCAAACACTAAGATTATAAGAGTTAACGCAACGGTTACAACTAATGGGCCATAAACATCCCCGTACAACCGCACGCATAATATAGTGGCGAGTGAAGTTGCTGCAATATTGACAAGGTTATTGCCTATTAATATCAGTCCTATTAAGCGATCGGGTCTTTCTAATAATTTTTCAACACGCTTTGCATTCGCTTTTCCCTCGTTTGCTAAATGTTTCAAGCGATATCTGTTAATGCTCATTAATCCTGTTTCCGAACTAGAAAAATAGGCAGAAAACAGGATAAGGATAGCTAAAATAATTAATAGCGTTGTATTTGATATTTCGTCCAATTAAAAATGTCCTAAGAGTTTACAGTGCGCGGTTGTTACGTCAAAAGATATGCTTTAACCAGTCTACTTCCAAAATAGCCTAGAGTAAGTAAAGTTAGGCCGAATAAGTTAAATATTACGGTAATTCTAACGCTTAAACCAACGGTTTTGTGAAGCACAATGCATGCCAGATAACAGATTAGAGCGATGCTAGAAAGCAAAGTTTTGTGAGCGTATCCATCAGCAAACATATTCGGTACAAAAATAAACCCGCTCAACAAGGCTATCAATAAAAATCCAGTTCCGGCACTCATAAGTTTATATAAAATACCTTCAACCGACATAAGCGGGGGAAGTTGACCGGTTAACATAATTTTACTTTTTTGTTTTAACTGATAGTTAATATAGGCTAATTGACATGCGTATAACATGCTTATGCTTAACAGCCCAAAAGCAATAAGAGAGAGTAAAATGTGAAAGATCATGCCCAAAGACATTGTAATGGATATGCCTGTTGTTGAGGGAAAGAACATATCTAGCGATATAATAAATGCTGAGACAAAACAAACGACCGGCAAAAAAAGTAAATTTTTGATAAATTTATTCGTAAAAAACATGGTTAAGGTGACGAGCCAGGCGAGCATAGTGGCAACGAATGCCAAACTTAATTGTTCTGAGCTACCTGTGTCTAAACTAAGTATTAGTAGAGCCAAATGACCTGTCAGCGCCACCATTAAAGCTACTTGCGACAGGGTTGCTCGATGGTTACTGCGCTGGAAAAATTGTTGAGTAAACAAAACACCAGCCAAGATGTAACAAATTATTGCGACAGAGAAAACAACATAGTTGATCATCATATATCTTTTATAATCTTTTATTTTTACTGTTAATTGAGCTTCATTATTATGCTTAAACCCCATGTTCGCAAGTTAAGAATAATCCGTCTTTAATTAAGCATTATATTTTGCTTTTTGCAACATGGCATTATTCAAAACTCTAAACTTGAAGCTTTAATTTTACTCGTATTTACTCGATTGAATGCGTTATACTAATGCATCACGATGTTAATAAGGAAAACATATCTATATGTTTCAAAATCTTACTGACCGATTAAGTCAAACGCTTAAGAATATAAGTGGCAAAGGCCGATTAACCGAAGACAACATAAAAGAGACTCTTCGAGAAGTGCGTATGGCTCTTCTTGAGGCAGACGTGGCATTGCCAGTAGTTAAGGACTTTGTCGCCAATGTTAAAAATAGAGCGCTAGGTGCCGAAGTATCAAAAAGCCTTCAGCCTGGGCAAATGTTCATTAAAATTGTTCAAAACGAACTAGAACAAGCCATGGGTGATGGGAATGAAGGCCTTAATTTAGCCGCTACGCCTCCAGCGGTTATTATGATGGCTGGATTACAAGGCGCGGGTAAGACAACTAGCGTCGGCAAACTATCAAAATACCTAACAGAACGCGAGAAGAAAAAAGTATTGGTAGTCAGTGCTGACGTTTATCGCCCAGCCGCCATCAAACAACTACAAACACTCTCAGAAGAAGTGGGCGTTGAATGTTATCCCTCTACAATTATGCAAAAGCCTGTAGATATAGTAAATGCCGCAATCGAACACGCGAAAAGGCAGTTTTTCGACGTTTTACTTGTCGACACCGCAGGGCGACTGGCAGTTGATGAGAAAATGATGCAAGAAATCAAAGATCTTCATCAGGCTGTGAATCCGGTAGAGACCTTATTTGTTGTAGACGCAATGACTGGGCAGGATGCAGCCAACACTGCAAAAGCATTCAACGAAGCACTCCCACTGACCGGCGTTATCCTTACCAAAGCCGATGGCGATGCGAGAGGCGGCGCCGCGTTATCGGTTAAGCATATTACGGGTAAGCCTATTAAATTTTTGGGCATGGGCGAGAAAGTAGATGCTTTAGAACCTTTCCACCCGCAACGTATTGCTTCTAGAATTTTAGGAATGGGGGATGTACTTAGCCTGATAGAAGAAGTTGAGCGCAAAGTCGATAAAAAATCCGCAGAGCGCGTCGCTAAAAAAATCCAAAAAGGTCAAGGGTTTGACCTACAAGACTTCAAAGAGCAGCTCGAGCAAATGCGTAACATGGGAGGAATGATGTCTCTCATGGATAAACTGCCAGGTATGGGCAACATGAGCTCAAAAATAAAAGATCAGGCCAACGATAAACAATTTGTGCAAATGGAAGCCATTATTAACTCAATGACGCCAGGCGAAAGAACCCGTCCAGATGTGATCAAGGGATCGCGTAAAAGACGAATTGCGTCGGGCTCTGGCACGCAAATTCAAGATGTGAATCGATTGCTAAAGCAATTTACCCAAATGCAAAAAATGATGAAGAAAATGGGCGGTGGCAACATGAAGAAAATGATGCGGGGTATGGGCGGAATGATGGGGGGAGGCATGCCCGGCGGTATGCCTCCTGGTATGAAACCACCACCGGGCTTAGGGAATTTCACTAAAAAGAAATAGAATGAACCCCCTGAAAAAGTTAAGTTTTGACTGGTTTGTAAAGCGGCGCAAACGGTAATTAATTGAAGAAAGCAGTCTGATGATATTTAAAAAGCTATTCATTATTAGTGTGTTAATACTGCTGTTGAATGTTGTTTCAGACTTGTTTGCAGAAACACAGTCAAACTTTACCTTGATTCTCTCGGCGGATATGCCGGATATCGCTAATGAAGTCACAGGTCAGTTCGCTCAACTCAGGCAAGTGGTGATTGAGACTGAAAAAAAATCGGACTCTGTGTTTTTCATATTTGGCGGTGGATCGGTCGGCCCCAGTGCAATGTCCTCTTTTGATAGAGGTTCTCACATTATTGATATTCTCAACACTTTAGAGCCAGATGTAATGGGCGCAACTAAGCGAGAGTTCAGTTATTTTGAAGACGAGCTCTCACTAAGAGCCTACGAAGCTGCCTTTCCTATCGTTGCTAGTAACGTCATCGACACGAGAAATAATCAGACTCCTGATGGCCTTGAACAGGCCACGCTAGTGAAAAAGGGCGATTTAACAATGGGTTTTATTTCTATTGTAAATGAGCGTCTAGTAGAAGAATACTTGTTGCAACATATCAAAGTTTTAAATCCTAAGCAGGCAGTAATAGAGCAGGCAGACAAGCTAAGGCAAGCAGGAGCAGACTTTGTAGTTCTGCATTATTCTTTCCCTTTTGACTTCGTTACTGAACTTCTTGACGCTCAAATAATTAATATCGCATTATTATCTGATACCAGGCTTCAAGAGCATTATGCAAAGGCAGCGAGTCCTCACCCACGAAACTTAAGGCTTGAGCAACCAGGACATGCAATTGTTGCATCCTTTGCGTTTGACGGCTCGTTAAATATTAAAAATTCTGAATTAATAGATTTATCTGATTTCATTGGACACCCCCCGACTCAAAATCAGATTAATTCTTATGTACAAAGGTTAAACCGGCTCCTTGATGAAAATATTGGATATTTTGCACAACAAACTTCAACTCGTAGAGAGGACGTTAGAGGAAAAGAAAATGTGTTTGCAAATTTTGTCACAGACTCAATGCGAGCTTTTGCAGACACCGATATTGCGCTGATCAATGGGGGCAGTATTCGAGGTGATCGAATATACAATTCTCAGAGCAAAATAACTCAACGCACTATATCAACAGAGCTGCCATTTCGCTCTAGACTTAGGTTACTAAGAGTCAAAGGGCAAGATTTTCTACTGGCCATAGAACAAGCATTATCAAAAGTTGAAGATCTCAAAGGTGGCTTTCCGCATGTCTCCGGTGCCCAAATTTTATTCGATAGTACAAAGTTACCCGGACAGAGAGTTGTCTCGATAAAAATTAACAACACGGCGCTTTCCTTAGATGATATTTACACCGTGGCCACAACGGACTATTTAGCCCAAGGTGGAGATGGACTCAACGCTTTGAAAAAAGCAAAAATCGTTAACTCTTCAATTTCTGAAAACCCTATCTTAATTTCAGATTTAGTGTTACAAAATATTAGGATAAATGGAACACTTAATCTTAAAGCACAAAACAGGATCGTTGATGTTAGCGCAACACAAAAAGAACTATAGATATAAGGGAAAGACACTTAGGCTTTTTGTATACGCTCAAATAGTTATTGTCACTTCATTTTCCATATTGATGGCATTTACCATAAATACTATGTCAGACGTTCGTGACGTATTGTTGCAACTCATAGAGAAAGACGTACCGGTCATTACGCAAACAGCCCTTTTAAATAACCAAGTTAATCGCTTAGCAACACTCACTGCAAACTTAACTAACTCATTGTCTGAGCCTGCACGAAACTTAGCACGTAAACAGATTGACGAGACCGTAGACGGATTGCTAAACGTCATTAAAGACAAAAATGGACAATCGCATTTTATCGAGAGGCAAATGTCAGTAATCTCGCAAGAGATAGATGAGTTAGAGTACTTAGTTAGACAAAGAATAGTGGTTGAAGAATTATTCAGTCGAGCGCTAGAAAGGTTCTATATCGATAAGTTTAATTTGTTGTCAACTTTCAAAGCGTCCAATGAAAATTTCCAAGTTAATCAATATTTAATAGATATCATTGAGTTATCTGTACAGATTGAAAGGCAAGAACGATTGCATTTATTGCGTCAAACTGAAAGACAGTTAAATGAAGCGTTTGAATTAGCTATTGAGCAAGCGAATGCAACCAAGAACCAACAATTATTAGATGGCTTAAATAAATTATCAAAACAGATAACCGGAGAAAGTGGCTTATTCAATCAGAAAATTGAATCATTGAGGATCATAGGCAGAGCTCGGGGGCGCGACAATTTTGTGCGAAATCTTATTGGTGATGTCGCACGCAATTTAGAACAGCAAACGTTATTAGTGAACCGCGCTACTAAAAATCGTTCTTTAAAAGCATCTGATCAGGTGAAAGAACAGACAACATTGACCATTGCGGTCGGGTTATTACTGATTTTTATCACACTGACTATTATTGTATTTTTATATCGAAGAATAGTATCAAGGCTTTTATCATTGTCCAGACAAGTTGATTTGGCAAGCGAAGACAAAATAGACACAATAGAAATTTCTGGTAATGACGAAATCACAAATTTGAGTGAAAACTTTTCTATTTTCTTATCGAAAGTAAAAGAGCAGGAGAAAGCTTTGCGCAGCCTCTCTTTAAGCGACCCACTAACGGGCATACCAAATCGAAGAGCATTTGAAAAACAATTGGAATTTTCAATGGCACAAGCTCGGAGAAATAGTTGGACCCTTTCATTGATGATGGTTGATGTTGATTATTTCAAGTTATTTAATGATCACTATGGGCACTCTGAGGGAGATGCTTGCTTGCGGTTAGTGGCTAACCAATTGAATCAAATGGCATTGCGCAATACCGATTTTTGCGCACGTTTTGGCGGGGAAGAATTTGTTTGTATCTTGCCTAACACCGATAATACTGGTGCCCGGCAAAAAGCAGAAGAGCTGCGTCAATCGATTGAACGGTTATGTATTGAGCATGTCAAAAGTGATATTTGTGATTGTGTTACCGTAAGCATTGGTGTTGCAACTTTACCGTTTAATAGCAATAGTAGTTGGTTGCCTACTACTGTAATAGAACAAGCCGATAAAGCTCTTTATTCCGCTAAAGAAAACGGCCGCAATCAATGCAGTTTTTTTACTGTGACTTAAATTTCTCCTAAATGGCGCTACAATACCCCTTCAACTCTTGCATAACTTATTAATATACGTATAATTCGCGCACTCTTTTTTTCATGTAGCAGAAGAAAAGGGTAATTAACGGTAACGCTACAACGAGTTTGAGGCAAATATGGTTACTATTCGTTTACAGCGTGGTGGTGCAAAAAAGCGCCCATTTTATCAAGTGGTTGTTGCTGACAGCCGTCGTGCCCGCAATGGCAAATTCATTGAAAACATTGGCTTTTTCAACCCAACTGCACAAGGTCAAGCTGAAAAGCTTCGTTTAGACCTAGAGCGAGTTGAGTACTGGGTTGGCCAAGGTGCTGGATTGTCAGAGCGTGTTGCTCGCTTGGTAAAAGACGCTAAAGCAGCTGCTTAAGCAGTTCTTTAGCAACTTGGAGTGGAACTTATGTCTGCGTCTGACACATTAATTGTTGGCAAAATTGGAGCACCTCATGGTGTGAAAGGTTGGGTCAAAATTAACAGTTTCACTCAAGACAAAAATAACATCTTTAGTTATTCACCATGGCTTGTAAGTCCAAGAGCTGGAAGTGAAAAATTAATTGAAGTTGACCAGTGGAGAGTTCATTCGTCTACTTTAGTGGCAAAGCTAAAAGGAGTAGACGACCGAAATAGCGCTGAGTTAATCAAAAATGCTGACATCAGGATACAAACATCGCAGTTGCCCGAGCTTGAAGATGGCTACTATTGGAAAGACTTGTTGGGTATGCAGGTAAAAACTGAATCAGGTTACGACATGGGATTAGTGAAAGACATGTTCGAAACTGGTGCGAATGATGTAATGTTGGTAAAAGCAAACGTTAACGATGCATTTGGTCAAAAAGAACGTTTAATACCTTTTTTGTTCGACGAGGTCGTACTTGAGGTAGATAAACAGGGTAATACCATAATGGTTAATTGGGATCCTGCTTTTTAATGATTGCACAAAATGAAACGAAGCAGCGCTTTAGTGTCGTTACTTTGTTTCCCGAAATGTTCCAGAGTTTTTTGACTCAAGGAGTGATAGGAAGAGCAATCAAAAAAGGGATAGTTTCTGTCGATTTGTATAACCCTCGGGATTTTACTTACGACAAACACCGCACGGTCGATGATAGACCTTATGGTGGCGGCCCAGGAATGCTCATGATGGTAGAGCCTCTAAAAGACGCAATACTAGCTGCCAGACGTGCATCTAGTGAAAATGTAAAGGTTGTTTACTTATCCCCACAAGGGAAAAAGCTCGACTACACTGGCGTAAAACAATTGTCTGTTTATTCAGACTTAGTGTTGGTTGCCGGTAGATACGAAGGCATTGACGAGCGCATAATCGAAACACTAATCGACCAAGAGTGGTCAATTGGCGATTATGTGTTAAGTGGCGGCGAATTGCCTGCTATGGTGTTGATGGATGCCGTATCTAGAATGGTTGATGATGTGCTAGGACATAAACAATCTGCCGTTGAAGATTCGTTTTCAAATGGTTTGTTGGATTGTCCACATTATACTCGACCAGAAGTGTATGACGGTAAAAAAGTGCCCGAAGTGCTACTGAGTGGCGACCACGAAAAAATTAGGCAGTGGCGAATGCAACAATCGTTAAAACGAACATTGCAAAGGCGCCCTGATTTATTAAATGACCTAGCTCTGACTGAGGAGCAGCAACTTGTATTGGATAAATTGAGCAAGTCGCAGCAGCAAAATGACAGTTAATTCTAGGATGAGAGGATACGATGGCAAAAGTCAATCAAGATATCATAAAGAAAATAGAGCAAGCACAGCTAAAAACCGATGTTCCTGAATTTGGTCCCGGTGATACTTTAGTTGTTCAAGTAAAAGTTAAAGAAGGCGAGAAAGAACGTCTACAGGCATACGAAGGCGTATGCATTGCAAAACGTAACCGCGGTTTACACTCAGCTTTTACTGTTCGGAAGATTTCAAGCGGTGAAGGTGTAGAGCGTGTTTTTCAAACTCATAGTCCAGCGATAGATTCAATTAAAGTGAAACGTCGCGGTGCAGTTAGAAGAGCTAAACTGTACTACTTAAGAGAGCGTTCAGGTAAATCTGCACGTATCAAAGAAAAACTTAATTAATAATTTTTGTGTTACCGTTAAACGCAGATTGCTACCAGAAAACCCGCCACTTGGCGGGTTTTTTAGTTATAATAAACAAGTTTTCTGGCTAAAACTGGCTTAATAATAATAAAAATGGAGCAGACGCTAATGCAACAAGCGAAGTCTACTTGGGTAACTCGAGCCCTTGATAAAGTTGAAGTAGTCGGGAATAAACTTCCCGATCCCGCCATTATTTTCTTTTTCTGTTTGGTGGTCGTATGGGTTCTCTCAGCCATTATGTCACAATTTACATACGGCTCTATCGATCCTAGAACGGGTGAAGCAGTTATAATAAATAATTTGTTAACAGGCGATTCACTGGCCGATTTTCTATCCAGAATGGTCACTATCTTTACTGGTTTTGCACCATTGGGTGTAGTGCTCGTTGCGATGTTAGGCGTGGGGGTAGCAGAGCATTCTGGCTTTATAAGTGCCGGATTAAAGCGCATGCTAGATGCTACGCCAAAAACGTTTTTAACGCCTATGGTAGTGCTTGTGGCGATAGTAAGTCACACGGCAACCGATGCGGGTTATGTATTAGTAATTCCCCTTGCAGGCGTAATTTTTTATGCGATGGGAAGGCATCCATTAGCCGGTATTGCCGCTGCATTTGCTGGTGTCAGTGGTGGTTTTTGTGCTAATTTTATTCCATCTGCAATCGATCCGTTGCTACAGAGCTTCACTCAAGAGGCTGCTCAAATAATTGATCCAGAAATTCAAATTAACGCCCTAAACAATTGGTATTTTAACTCAGCCTCTTCACTGTTAATTATTGGTATTGCTTGGTACTTGACTGACAAAATTGTTGAACCTCGTTTGCAAACAGTAGAGGTGGATGGCGATCCAAAAGAAATTCCAAAATTTGAAGAGCTAGATTCGAAGCAGACAAAAGCGCTAAGAGTAGCGTCTCTGGTTATGTTAGCAGGCATTGTGGCGCTAGTGCTTGTTCTTATTCCCGAGTCATCCCCCATGAGAGACTCGAACGGAGAATTGTCAACGTTTCAGGCTCCCATTATGCAGTCAATCGTGCCAATTATCTTTTTGTTATTTTTACTGCCTGGAGTTGTTTATGGATTTATGTCGGGCGTGTACAGCAGTTCCAGAGACATGATAGATAGCATGACAAAAGCAATGAATGGAATGAGCTATTACATTGTTATGGCATTCTTTTGCGCTTTGTTTATTGATGCATTCGGCAAATCTAATTTAGGCGTTCTGCTTGCGATAAATGGGGCTGAAGGATTAAAAGCGTTAGCCTTGCCTGCATCCGTTACTATTATAGGCATAATATTTTTAACAGCGTTTGTGAACTTGTTTGTCGGCTCCTCCTCTGCCAAGTGGGCACTGTTAGGCCCAATATTTGTTCCCATGTTGATGGGCCTTGGAATTTCGCCTGATTTAACCCAAATTGCATACAGAGTTGGAGATTCATCAAGCAATATTATTACCCCCTTATTACCTTACTTCCCCTTGGTGGTTTTATATTGTCAAAGGTACGTTAAAGGAACCGGGATAGGAACATTGTTATCTATGATGCTGCCATATAGCATATGCATCATTATTGCATGGAGCGCTTTTCTTTTATTATATTGGTCTTTAGGCTTCCCGTTAGGCTTACAAGCAAACTATATTTACCCTGCGCCCTAATTGAGCCAATCAATATCCTACAGGCAGGTGACTTTTTTAGTCTGCCTGTAGTGTTTGTATATGTATAAATTAGGCATAACTCAATGAATATACTTGCTCATTGGACTTAAGTTTGTTACAACACTTCTGCGATTAAATAATTCATAAACGCACCGTTTGAGATCCACAACACGACAGTAATTTTAGAGTCTATTTGGCTCTAAGTTAATACAATAACAATAGGTTTCTCTAGTTTGACATTTAACTCAGTAATCGTGTGTTAAATGCGATCATTAATTTTTAAAAAAGACTTACACACATGCAAAAAGATAGAGTAAATAACCTACATATTTCATCCGAAAAGATTTTAATCACTCCGGAGCAACTGTCTCAGGAGATGCCTGTGACAGACAAAGCAATCGCGTACGTTCAGCAATCTAGAAAAGTTATTTCTAATATAATACGCGGGGACGACCACAGATTGCTTGTCGTCTGCGGCCCATGCTCTATACACGATGTTAAAGCGGCCAAAGAATACGCACTTCGATTAAAAGAGTTGCACGAGTTGTGCAAAGATACGCTCTTTATCGTTATGCGTGTCTATTTTGAAAAGCCTCGCACTACGACAGGTTGGAAGGGATTAATTAACGACCCCCACATTGACGACTCTTTTGATATTGAAACGGGATTAAGAACAGGTCGAGAGTTATTAAATTACTTGGCTGAATTAGAGTTGCCGGTGGCAACGGAAGCTTTAGATCCCATTTCTCCTCAATATTTGTCAGAATTTTTTAGCTGGTCTGCAATTGGGGCAAGAACGTCTGAATCGCAAACTCATAGAGAAATGGCCAGTGGACTATCCATGCCAGTAGGGTTTAAAAATGGGACTGATGGCAGCCTTGATATAGCTATTAATGCTCTTAAGTCGGCCGCGTCAGGACACAGTTTTATGGGCATTAATCAGCAAGGGCAGGTCAGTATAATAAAGACCGAGGGTAACCCCGACGGACATATAATACTAAGAGGCGGCAAACAACCCAATTACGATTCTGTTTGTGTAGCAGATTGCGAACAATCATTATATGACGCTAACGTCAATGCAGCCTTGGTGGTTGATTGCAGTCATGCAAACTCAGCCAAAGACTACCGTAGACAGCCACTTGTGGCGCAAAATGTGGTTAATCAAATATTGGAAGGTAATCAATCCATAATTGGTATTATGCTTGAAAGCCATTTGAATGCAGGTAATCAGAGCTCTAACGGTAAAAAACCTTCAGAGTTAGACTATGGGGTGTCGATTACTGACGGATGCATCAGTTGGGATGAGACGAATAAACTTATCCACGAAACTCGCGACAAGCTCATCACTGTTTTGCCAATGAGGCAACAAAAACGCAAATCTGCTTAATATAACGACAAGGGAAGTTATTACTTCCCTTGATAATTTCAGATTCACTCGGACATCATAAGATACAAACTGAATCCTATAATAACGAACGAATCACTACCGAGTTTATTGCAACTTAAAACAGACATCAATGACAGATAAATTCAGAGCCGGCAATCATCATAAAACCAGTCACTCTGCTGATAGTAGTAAATTAGAGGATGCAAACGTCCGCGATAAACTCACCAACCTTCGTAACCAGATAGATGACGTCGACGCTCAGTTGGTGGGGCTTTTAGCTAAAAGACAAAATATCACTAAACAAGTAGGTGATCTTAAACGCCTGCATAGCATGCCAATTTATGTTCCAGAGCGCGAAACAAATCTGATCCAAAAACGCAGGCAACAGGCTGAAGCGCTTGGGGTATCCGGCGATTTAATAGAAGACGTGTTGCGTCGAGCTATGCGCGATTCTTACTATACCCAACATGCCAACTATGCTCGGGTAAATCCCAATATCCAAAAGATAGTTGTAGTGGGCGGCGAGGGCGCTTTAGGCAAGGTCATTGTGAATTTATTTTCAAGCAGTGAATACACGGTCACCGTTGTAGAAGAAGATACGTGGCATGATCGGTCGACACTCATGCAAGGAGCTGATGTCGTTATTATTGCAGTGCCTATTAATTTGACAGTGGATATTATCGAATCTCTACCACCGTTACCCAAACATTGTATCTTAGCTGATGTAACGAGTGTTAAAAGTCAACCTCTTCAGGCCATGTTGAACAAACATGAGGGCCCCGTGGTTGGTTTGCATCCTATGTTTGGACCAGACGCACCAGGCATGATTAAACAAGTGGTGGTGGTTTGTGAAGGTCGTATGCCTGAACGCTACCAGTGGCTGATAGAGCAAATGTTGGTATGGGGAGCGCAGATATATTCAACTACAGCTTCAATACACGACAATGCAATGGCGTTCATTCAAGTAATGCGGCATTTTAACACTTTTGTGTATGGACAGCATTTGCAGCAGGAAGATCCAAATTTAACCGAGTTAATTGCGTTTAGTTCTCCTATTTACCGACTTGAATTAGCCATGGTAGGCCGTTTGTTTGCACAAGATCCATCGCTTTATGCAGATATTATTTTTAATAACGTTGACAACGTAAACCTTTTAGAGCGATTTCATGAGCGCTTTGGTCGAGCACTCGAATTGGTCCGAAATCAAGACAAGGCAGGCTTTATAGAATGTTTTAATCAGGTAGAACAATGGTTTGGCGAGTATGCTAAAGAGTGTTTGGTGGATAGTAAACAAATGTTGTTGAAAGCAGACGATGGGCAGCTGCTCAGAAAAGTGGTCAAGTGACCACTTGTTTCCGCTCACTCTATTGTTGCATTAAAAATCTAAGAGAGCTTGAGTCGCTGCTATTCTAGTTGGAGAAACCTCTTCAACGGGATAGCAACCAAGCACCTTAAAATAACGAGTCATGCCTTTGAGTTGTTCAAATGCAATTTGCATAGGGCCATCCTCTATGTTGCCTTCAACGTCTACGTAAAACATTTCCTCCCACGGGTTTCCATTTATGGGTCTAGATTCAAGTTTTGTTAGATTAATATTATTCTGCTTTAATACTAATAACGCATCACATAGAGCACCAGGTGATTGCACAGTAGACATTATGACAGTTGTCTTTGCCGGTACTTGAAGAGGTACTTTTATGGCGTTAGCGGCGACAACAATAAATCGGCTATGGTTTTCCTTTTGATTCGCTAAGTCTGATTTAATCGCCTTCAGTCCGTAAAATTTACCACTTTGCTCAGAGCCAATGGCAGCCACGTGTTCAGAGCCTATTTCACTGACCATTATCATGGCATCGGAGGTACTGTCGCAGGTCTTTACTTCAACGTTACCGAACTCAGCAAGGAAATGGCTACACTGGGCAAACACTTGTGGATGAGCATAGATTGTTCTAATGTTTGTCTGTTCAATATTTTCAGGAACAAGTAACGCATGTTTTATTGGGTGGGTTAATTCGCCAACAATGCTTAATTTAGTGTGCTGGAGCTGGTCGTATACTTCATTGATGCTGCCTGAACTGGTATTTTCAATTGGTAATACTGCGAAGTCGGCTAAATCAGTTTCCACTTTGTTGATTATTTCAGCAAAGCTTTTGCAGCCTATTTCATCAACTTCTCCAGGGCGTCGCGAGAAAAATTTTTGTGTCGCAAGGTAACTGTATGAGCCTTTCTTACCTAAAAATGCAACTCTGTTCACACTAAGGTTGGAATCTGGGTTAGCCCATTGGTGCAACATGGTTTGTTGCTGTAACACAGAATCTTCTATAATGACTTGGAATAATTTGGTAATAAATTGGGGATCCAATCCGTGAGATTGGCCCTGTTTGATAAGCCTCAATAAGAGCTGTTCTTCTCTTACCTTATCTCTGACCGAGATATTGTTTTTTACTTTGGTTTCAGCAACCTTGGCCGTGAGCTGTTGGCGCTTTGCAATAAGGGACAACAATTCACTGTCGGTTTGTGTAATTTGGGCTCTAATCGACTCTAGTTCACTTGATGACACGAAACATCCTAGTTAAATCACGAAAAAATAGCCCTAGACTTTATGAGAGCATTGGCTATTAGTCAATGCTTTATTGGTGTTAAATACGCAAGACTTAAGAGTCTAATAAGCGAGCCAATATTTCTTTGACTTCGTCCGGCTCAAAAGGTTTGTCGCAAAGCGCGTTTACCCCAGTTTGTTGGATGTTCGCCATATGCACGCTGTCGCTTGATTCTGACGTAACCATGATAATAGGAATGTGTGAAGTTGCTGGATTAAACCTGATAAATTCAGATAACTCTCTGCCGTCCATTTCTGGCATATTGTAATCTGTTAACACTAGGTCAAATTCTTGTTCCTTAATAAATGTGAGCGCATGAGCGCCATTTTCGGCTTCAACAATGTGCTCTATTCCCATATTCTGCAGTACTCGTTTGATGTGTTTTCGAGCTAATTTACTATCATCAACTAGCAAAACTCTAATATTGTTGATTTCAAAATGAGACAACTCTAGTTCTTCAGAGTTTAGCAGTTGTAAAGAAGCATTGAGGCCACGCTGCATATGTATGGGTTCGAAAGGTTTGGGTAAAATCGCTGCCACTCCAGACTGTTTGAACTTATCTAGTTTAGCAAGGCTTGTTTCACTTGAAACCAGCATAAAAGGCATGCTAGCAGTGTCAGTGCGCTCTTTTAAATAGGTGAGTATGTCCAGACCTGTGCCATCTGATAGGTACATAGCGCTAACCACTAGGTCAACGTTATTTTTATCTATCGTCTCTTTTGCTTCTGCCACATTTTTGACGATCACAACGCCATTGACGTCTTCTTGACTCAAAAAGTGTGAAATGATCTTCGACTGTGTGTCGGAAGGCTCTACTAATAAAATGTATAGATCTGAAATAGCTAATTGCATTTGCTCTCAATAATTATCAACTGTATTAAAATATTAGAGAGTTGTATGTTAACCACCTGCAAGCTTTACTTTGTAGCCTTTTGACTCCAGTATTGCTTTTAACTTATCTCTCACGTCACCTTGGATCTCAATGTTGAAGGCTTTTACGCTTCCTCCGCATCCACAGGTTTTCTTTAGCTCACTGCACAAACTCTTAAGCTCTTTCTCAGTAAGTCCAAGGCCTTCAATTTCACTTATGCCCTTGCCTTTTTTACCTTTAGTAATTCGTTTAATACGAACAATCCCATCCCCTTTAGGTGGTGCTAACTCTGTTTTATCGTCATTTTTTACTCGTCCTATCTCGGTTGAGTAAACAATGTTGTTGGAGTTTTTCATATTACAATAATTCCTTAATAATTTTCATTTCAAGAATAATGCCAATAGGTCTCAATATTTCCATGAAAACCAAACTCTTGCACATAATGATATATTCAATGAATTAGATTAGCGAGAACTTGCGCAATATCATAGAAAATTTGGTGATAGTTGTTACTAAAGATAATAAAAATAGTTAAAGTTCGCAGTAAAAATTTTAGTGCTTTAGAATCTGGACATTATTGAAGGAGGCTTCAAGCTCTAATGTTCAAACTATATTAAATGTTATTGTCAAAGTTCGGTTATTGTTTGCTCAAAACCGACGTTAACGTGCAGATTAAAAATCATGTTTCGTCATATCGAGGCACCACTTCATAGCTGATTTGCTCTTTTTTTCCCAATAAAAAATTAGCTATTTTTATGATAAACCCCTATAATCGCCAAACGTTAGTGAGACGTATTATCATTTAAGTTGGAGGCAATGTTAATGTCAAAAACCATCAAAATTTTTTTTGATACTGTGGTTAAACACATATTCAGTAATGCAAGTAAAGTGCGTTCTATCTCGGCGCAGGAAAGACTAAGAACATCCATAATTTCATCTCCTGTACTTGGAATTTCAGCCTCAGCTTTCCTTATTTTGTCTCTATTTTCTACAGGTCTGCATGCTGATGAATTAAATGTGTATTCGGCTCGCCAAGAAGCCCTGATTAAACCATTACTAGATGATTTCACCAAAGACACAGGAATTGAAGTTAATTTAGTTACCGGTAAGGGCGATGCGTTGATCAGCAGATTAAAAAGCGAAGGGCAATTTTCGCCAGCTGACCTTTTGATTGTGGCAGACGTTGGTCGCCTAGTGAGAGCTAAAAAAGCAGGGGTCACTCAACAATTGCCAAGTTCATTGTTGGATCAAGTTGAGCAAAGGTACAAAGATCAAGATGGTCACTGGATAGCACTGACCAAACGAGCCCGACCGATAATGTATAAGTTAGGAGCATTTGATCCTGCTAATGTAAACTCGTTTCAAGATTTAACGGGTGAAGAATATTCCAATAGCATTTGTATTCGCTCTTCTAGCAACATTTATAATCAGTCTATGGTGGGGTCATTAATTGAATTATGGGGAGAAGAAAAGACCCTGATGTGGGCTAAGGGACTTGTGGACAACTTTGCTCGATCACCAAAGGGTGGTGACCGCGACCAAATTAAGGCTTTAGTCGCTGGGCAATGTAAATTGGCCATCGCTAATACCTATTATTTGGGGGGGATGTTAGATTCACAAGACTCAGAGACTCGCGAAATCGCTGAACAAGTAGGCGTGATTTGGAATGATCAGATTAGCTCAGCGTCCCAAAAAGCAATGGGAGTGCATGTTAACGTATCTGGCGCAGTGATGACGAAGTACGCCAAAAATACTGACAATGCCAAGAAGTTGTTAGCTTATATGCTAACTAAAGATGCACAGCAATGGTATGCGCAAGTTAATCATGAATATCCTGTAATTGAGGGTGTAGAGTTAAGTCAACAACTCAAAAAGTTTGGTACTTATAAGGCCCAACAGGTAAACTTATCTAAAGTCGGGGAAAATAACGGGAAAGCTCTTATGCTAATGGATAAGGCTGGGTGGAAGTAACCAAATAAATATGGCATCAGGCCGACAATCTACGTATTCATTGAAAAGCCAGTTAAAACGCTTTAGCTGGCTTTCTATTTGCACTTGGGGCATCACTTTAATCTTTGCTTTGCCTTTGCTCGTGATATTTTCAAGTGTGCTGAATATTGAAACCGAAATATGGCTGCATCTATCTGAAACCGTTTTATCAACTTATCTCACCAATAGTCTTATTTTAGCTGTATGTGTTGGTTTAGGATGTGCCTTTATTGGGACCTATTTGGCATGGTTTATGGTCCATTATCAATTTCTTGGTAAGCGTATTTTAAATTGGCTTTTATTGTTGCCGTTAGCCATGCCTGCATACATTATTGCTTACACCTATACTGGACTACTCGATTTTGCCGGACCCGTGCAAATGTCTTTAAGGCAATTGACGTCAGCCGAGAACAATCAAGCGATGTTACCTGATATTCGGTCTTTACCCGGCGCTATCGCGATGATGATTCTGGTGCTTTATCCATACGTGTATCTTCTCGCCCGTACTGCATTTAGTGAACAATCTCAACAGCTTATGTTGGTTTCAAAGTTATCCGGACTGACTCAAATGCAGCATATTGTAAGAGTTGCTTTGCCATTGGCTCGACCTGCAATTTTAACAGGGGCCGCGTTAGCTATGATGGAAGCTTTAGCCGATTATGGTACGGTCGCCTATTTTGGTGTAAGCACATTTACAACAGGTATCTATAGAACTTGGTTCGGCATAGGTAACGCGGCGGCAGCGAGCCAGCTAGCTAGCTTATTGTGCCTGTTTGTATTTATACTACTATTACTTGAAAAATACAGTCGGAAAAACGCAAGTCGTTTTCAAACTAGTCAACCTAAACCTATTCAGGTAAAACAACTTAGCTCAGGTAAATCTCTGTTAGTGTGTGTGTTGTGTTTTATACCTGCTATTTTAGGGTTTCTTGTGCCTTTTTTGCAACTTAGCTGGTGGTCTGTCCGTTATTTTGAACAACAAACGCTTGTTGATTATGTTCCTCTTTTAACTATGTCCCTTAAACTGGCGTTTATATCCGCCCTAGTCATTGTTGGGCTAGCCCTATTGATAAGCTATTGCAAACGAGTAGTTAAAAGCAAAAAAATTAATTTAGCGAGTCAATTCATAAGTTTAGGCTATGCGTTGCCGGGTGTAGTAGTCGCGGTAGGTGTGATACAAGTCGCAGGTTTTAGCGACATCAAATTAAATCAACTCACACATTTCGCGTTGGAAATTCAACCTGGCTTAGTTTTCTCGGGTACAATTTTTGTTCTTATATTCGCCTACGCAGTTCGCTACTTGAGCGTGGCCTTGCACAACACAGATGCAGGACTAGAAAGAATTAAACCAAATATAGATGAAGTCGCAGCAAGTCTCGGAGCGAGCAAATCACAAACCTTGTTTAAACTTCACATTCCAATGCTAAGAGCGAGTATTATCAGCGCTTTTATTTTAGTCTTTGTCGATGTATTAAAAGAACTTCCGGCGACGTTAATTCTGCGTCCGTTTAATGTGAATACATTGGCAGTGAAAGCGTTTGAATTAGCCTCAGATGAAAGACTTATTGATGCCGCTTTACCAGCGATAAGTATAGTATTGGCTGGAATTATCCCTGTAATTTTATTAACCAGAAACCTTCAAAAGCAGCATAAACAAACGTTGGAAAAACAATAGATATGGCGTTATTAGCAATACAAAACCTTCAAATATCCTATGCCTCAAACATCATCTTAAATAACGTTAACATGGAGATTGAGCACGCGGAAATAGGGTGTATTCTTGGCCCATCAGGTAGTGGTAAAACCAGTTTGCTTCGAGCGATTGCAGGTTTCATTGAGGTCAGTGATGGAACAATAAGCATTGCCGATCAAGTTGTGTCCACAAATTCTAAAAACGTGCCTGTCAATGAAAGGCAGGTAGGTCTCGTATTTCAAGATTATGCACTATTTCCCCACTTAACCGTTCTTGAAAACGTGTTGTTTGGTCTTAGAAATATCTGCTCACTGTCTAACAAAGAAAGGCAAGAAAAAGCGCTGTATTACATGCGCCTAATGGGAATAGAAGAGTTTTCAAGCGTGTATCCTGCCGATTTGTCTGGAGGACAACAACAAAGAGTAGCCATTGCAAGGGCAATAGCGCCAGAGCCAAAATTGCTGTTAATGGACGAACCATTTTCAAGTCTTGATCCATTGCTTAGGGAGCAGGTGGCTCAAGATTTACGCGATATTATCAAAAAGTTAGGGTTAACCGCTATATTAGTGACTCATGATCAAACCGAAGCGTTTGCCTTTGCTGACAAAATTGCCGTTGTCGCTCATAGCCAACTTCAACAATTTTCCACTCCATATGAGCTATATCATCAACCGGAAACGCTATTTGTTGCCAACTTTATAGGCGAGGGAACATTACTGAAAGGGACTGTGTATCAATCTGCCCAGGGATTTTTCATAAAAACTGCAATTGGAAATTTATCTGTTGGAGAGGAGTTGGTGACGCCGCTCGAGCGCATGGACATTAACCAAGGCAGCGAAACCCAAGAAATAGTTCAGAAAAACCACGTCACCATTTTATTACGGCCCGACGATATTATTCACGACGACAGCAGTGCGATTAAAGCATCTATCATTAAAAAACAGTTTAGAGGAGCGAACATTCGCTACGAGTTAATGCTTGAAAGTAGTCAAGAGAAAGTATTGTGTTTTGCTCCAAGTCATCACGATCACTCACTGGGCTCTGCTTTCGGACTTAGAGCAGATGTTGAGCATTTGATATTCTTTGCGATTGAGTAAACAAGTTGACATACATCGAAGAAAAAAGCGCAATTGGCCCACACAAAACCAATCGCGCCTTTTTACCAGTCAACTCTATCTCAATATATTTGAACACAATTGCTAATGAGAATCAATATCATTATCAAGAAGAAAGATAAAATATAGGTTCTCATTTAGTCTATCTGCATATTGGTTTATACTTAACCTTTAATTGAAAAGCCATCTAAAGCACTTTCAGCTAGGCAATCCATGCTGAGTATCCTAAATGGTTTTCTGGGGCTTTTTCATATCCACTTACTTTAAAAACAAATAATAGGAAAGGTTGTATCCATGCGCACTGACTATTGCGGAAGAATAGACACTCAATATTTAACAAAAACTGTGATTCTATATGGTTGGGTAAACAAACGACGTGATTTAGGCGGTGTAGTGTTTATCGATCTGCGCGATCGCGAGGGAATTGTGCAAGTTGTCGTGGATCCAGATACCAAAGACGCTTTCGCAACTGCTTCAAGTGTCCGAAGTGAATATTGTATAATGATTGAAGGTGTAGTGCGCGCGCGCCCAGAGTCTCAAATTAATAATGAGATGAGCACAGGACAAATCGAAGTATTGGCTCAAGCGGTCACTATTATTAATAAAGCACCGTCTTTACCACTTGATTGGAATCAAGAAAACTCTGAGGAACAACGACTTAAATATCGTTATTTAGACCTGCGAAGACCATTAATGACCGAGCGCTTGGTGTTTAGGTCGAAAGTCACTGCGGCGGTCAGACGCTTCTTAGAAGACAACGATTTCTTGGATATTGAAACTCCCATCTTAACCAAAGCAACGCCAGAAGGCGCCAGAGACTACTTGGTCCCAAGCCGAACTCATAAAGGGGAATTCTTCGCATTGCCGCAGTCTCCTCAGCTATTTAAACAGCTTTTGATGATGAGCGGTATGGATAAGTACTACCAAATTGTTAAATGTTTTAGAGATGAAGACTTACGGGCCGATAGGCAACCTGAATTTACTCAAATAGATATTGAAACGTCTTTTTTAGACGCAGATGGAGTGATGGTTATCACTGAAAATCTGATTCGGGATTTATTTAAACGACTATTAAACGTTGAACTGGGTATCTTTCCCCACATGACCTACCAAGAAGCCATGACAAAATACGGTAGCGATAAGCCCGACTTGAGAAACCCTTTACAACTAATTGACGTAGCTCACACTTTGAAGCACATTGAATTCAAGGTTTTCAGTGGCCCCGCCAACGATGAGAATGGACGTGTTGCAGTCTTATGCGTTCCTGGTGGAGCAAGACTATCTAGAAAGCAAATTGATCAATACACTGACTTTGTAGGAGTGTACGGTGCAAAAGGCCTTGCATGGATCAAGGTCAATGATAAGTCTCAAGGAAAAGAGGGCTTGCAAAGTCCTATTTTAAAATTTCTTGATGACACAGCAGTTCAGTCTTTATTAGACACTACCCAAGCAAACGACGGTGATATTTTGTTATTTGGTGCCGGTGATTACACTACGGTCACTGAAGCCATGGGCGCACTGCGTTTAAAAGTTGGCGAAGACTTTGAATTATTAACAGGCGAATGGAAGCCATTATGGGTAGTGGATTTCCCAATGTTTGAAGAGGCCGATGGTCGCTTGTACGCATTACACCATCCATTTACTGTGCCGAGCAACTTAGACGTTCAAGCATTGAAAGACAACCCTACCAAAGCGCTATCAAACGCATACGATATGGTACTTAATGGTGTCGAGTTAGGTGGCGGGTCGGTTCGTATTCACGATATGCAGATGCAATCAGCTGTGTTTGAACTTTTGGGGATAAATGAAAAGGAAGCCGAAGAGAAATTTGGATTTTTATTAGAAGCACTAAAATACGGCACGCCTCCACATGCAGGTTTAGCATTCGGTCTTGATAGGCTTGTAATGCTGATGGTCGGTGCAGACTCGATAAGGGATGTGATGGCATTTCCAAAGACAACCACAGCAGCTTGTCCTTTAACTGGAGCGCCAGGACGCGCCAACCCAGAGCAACTTAAAGAGTTATCTATTAAAAGTATGGTAGATAATGATTGATAGTATCAATGGACATTAAGCGACCAGAATCAGTGTTGGTTGTTTTATTTAATCAACACAACCAAGTACTTGTGCTCCAAAGAATAGACGACCCTACTTTTTTTCAATCGGTCACCGGGTCTATGGAAGAAAACGAGTCTCCTATTGAAACTGCTTTGCGAGAAGTACATGAAGAAGTTGGGATTCATTTGAATGTGGTTACCGGCAATAATAACCTATTGGCTGATTGTAGGCTGGTAAATCAATATAGCATTAGAGAAGATTGGCGACATAGGTACGAAAAAGGCATTACTAAAAACCTAGAGTATGTGTTTTGTGCACAAATAGATAACTCGAGTGAAATAATATTGTCCGAGCATTTGTCCTACCAGTGGATGAGTAAACTCAAGGCAATTGAAAAGGTCTGGTCGCAATCAAATAAGTATGCCATTGAAAAATTTGTGCCAGACTTATGTTGTGTTTAATTTAAATTACAAAGGCTTATAACGCGATGCAAGTCATACTTGGCATTGATCCAGGTTCTCGAATCACTGGCTATGGAGTCATTGGAGTACAGGGGAAACAAACAAGATATCTCGGAAGTGGTTGCATCAAAGTATTTGACGAGCAACTTCCTAATCGATTAAATAATGTATTTAACGGTGTAAGCGAAATTATCACTCAATTTCAGCCAGATGTTTTTGCAATTGAACAGGTGTTTATGGCAAAAAACCCAGATTCAGCGTTAAAACTCGGCCAAGCGAGAGGAGCTGCTATCGTAGCTGCCACAAATAGGTCTCTACCGGTTTTTGAATATTCAGCAAGAGCAATTAAGCAGTCGGTGGTCGGCAAAGGAAATGCTGATAAAACCCAAGTGCAGCACATGATCACTCACTTGTTAAAACTGGATAAACGCCCACAGTCTGATGCTGCAGATGCTCTGGCCGTCGCACTGTGCCATTTGCATACCCAACAAAGCATGATTAAACTGTCGGGCAGCGCTACTAAAACCGCTCGCAGACGGCTACAATAAACACATTACTCAATAATAAGAATTAAAATGATATCTCAGCTAACCGGAACCATTGTAGAAAAAACGCCTCCTGATATTGTCTTAAACGTTTCCGGTGTCGGATACGAAGTTCAATTACCTATGACAAGCTTTTATCAGTTACCTGCAGAAAGCGAGGTGGTCACTTTATTTACACATTTTGTCGTTCGAGAAGACGCTCAGTTGCTGTTTGGCTTTGTCGAACGATTAGAAAGAACCTTATTTCGAGTACTAATAAAGGCAAACGGCGTTGGGCCTAAGCTAGCCTGTACAATTTTATCGGGCATGTCCGCGAGTCAATTTGTAGATGCGGTTATGAATGAAGACATTACCGCTTTGGTAAAAATGCCTGGAGTGGGCAAAAAAACTGCAGAACGCCTTGTAGTGGAATTGAAGGATAAGCTCAATGATATAGAAGCGATTAAACCTTCTGTGTCTCAGGCAGTTACAGGGCAAATTACACAGCCGCTATTAAAACCGGCTGTAAACGCCGAAGAAGAAGCCATAAGTGCATTAATGGCATTGGGTTATAAGCGTAACCAGGCTGAAAATAGCGTGAGGAAAATTGCCGTCGAAGAGGCAACTAGCGAACAATTGATTCGAGAAGCGTTAAAATCAATGGTGTAACACCAAAACGGTTAACTATTAGAGTTGCTTTTGCACTTTGTAACAAATTTTAAAGAGACAATACATGATTGAGTCAGACAGTATTCTCCGTCCACAAGAGCAAAGTGAAGACAGCGTAATCGATCGCGCTATTCGGCCTAAATTGCTAGTGGATTATGCCGGCCAACAGCAGGTTTGCGATCAAATGGAGATTTTCATTGAAGCCGCCAGGGCTCGAGAAGATGCGCTTGATCACTTGCTTATATTCGGTCCTCCGGGGCTCGGTAAAACTACCTTAGCCAACATCGTTGCAAACGAAATGCAGGTAAATATTAAAACCACATCTGGCCCTGTATTAGAGAAGGCCGGCGATTTGGCTGCTTTGCTAACAAATCTAGACGAAAATGACGTTTTGTTCATCGACGAAATACATCGATTGTCTCCTGTTGTGGAGGAAGTTTTATATCCGGCTATGGAAGATTATCAGCTTGATATTATGATAGGGGAAGGGCCGGCTGCCCGCTCTATAAAATTAGAGCTACCTCCATTTACGCTCATTGGGGCCACCACCCGAGCAGGCTCGTTGACTTCTCCATTACGCGACAGATTTGGCATTACACAGCGTTTGGAATTTTATAAAGTCGATGATTTGACCAATATTATTTTGCGAAGCGCTAACCATCTAAATATGCATATGCAAAAAGAAGGCGCCATCGAAATTGCAAGACGATCTAGGGGAACGCCGAGAATTGCAAACCGATTATTACGGCGAGTCAGGGATTATGCCCAAGTTAAAGCTAATGGAGAAGTGTCTGCCGATATCGCGGCTAAAGCATTGAATATGCTAGACGTAGATAAGCTCGGCTTTGATCTCATGGACCGAAAACTACTGTTAGCGATAATTGAAAAATTTAACGGTGGGCCGGTAGGTTTAGAAAACGTAGCGGCGGCAATTGGCGAAGAAAAAGAAACGATTGAAGACGTTATAGAGCCGTTTTTAATTCAACAAGGCTATTTGCAACGCACCCCAAGGGGACGGATCGCGACCGACAGCGCTTACTTGCATCTGGGTTTTGATGTTAAGAAATAAAAAAGCCCACACATAGTGTGGGCAAAAAAACGGAAGGGATCCAACATGAAAAAACTAACTGCTTAATCATGACCAGAATTTTATATGACTTTTGTGTTTAAACAAGCTAATAAAATTTACATCATTCATTAGTTTATTTAATGTAAGGAAGAAATTACAATTTAAATAAAGTATTGAATAAAATGATTTTTATCATTTTTTTAACATAAATAAAATTATTTTTACAAAATTTAGAGTCAAAAATATTAATGTCGATAAGAATTTATTATGAGGATACTGATGCAGGGGGAATTGTTTATCATGCAAACTACCTCAAGTATCTCGAACGAGCCCGCAGCGATTGGGTCAGAAATTTAGGTATAAAACAGCATGCTTTGTTGGAACAATCCATTGCTTTTGTCGTCATAGACATGTCTATTCAGTTCAAAGGCAGTGCAAAGCTGGATGATCTCATCGAAGTAAGTTGCGATTTATTGATGGCTAAACGGGCAAGTATGCTCTTTGAACAAGTTATCAAGCTTAATAACAAAGAAATAATTAAAGCAACGGTTAAAGTTGCTTGTGTGAATACAAAGTTTTCAAAGCCCATGGGGATCCCCACTGAATTGTTTAAAGCGATAAAACAAGTTGAAGGAAGTGTTTAAGTGAATTCTGAAATGACCGTATTAGGTTTGTTTTTACAAGCCAGTTTCGTCGTTCAATTTATTATGGTTTTGCTCTTGCTAGCATCTATAGTCAGTTGGACCTATATATTCCAACGAGGCGCTGCATTGCGTCGTGCAAGCGACGAAGTTAACGATTTCGAAGAAAATTTTTGGTCAGGCGCTGATTTAAACCACTTGTATTCAGAGTTGGCAGAGCGAGATAATCTAGCTGGTTGTTCCATGATATTCTGCTCAGGATTTAAAGAGTATGTGCGGCTGAGAAAAACGACATCTTCTATACCTGAGTCCATTACTGACGGAACATACAGGGCGATGCGCGTTGCCATGTCACGAGAAGTTGATGAGTTGGAACACAGGCTACCTTTCTTGGCTACAGTGGGTTCAATTTCTCCTTATGTTGGATTGCTTGGGACGGTGTACGGCATCATGACCGCTTTCATCGCTTTAGGTGAAGTCAAACAAGCGACTCTGCAAATGGTTGCTCCTGGCATAGCAGAAGCGCTAATAGCGACCGCTATTGGTTTGTTTGCCGCTATTCCAGCGGTAATTGCTTACAATAGGTTTAGTAATCAAGTTGAAAAAATTGAAAATAAATATGGCAATTTTATGGAAGAATTTTCCGCTATTCTGCACCGTCAAGCATTGGCCAACAGAGGCTCATAATTATGTATATCCGCAAACGTCGTAAGCCTGTTTCTGAAATAAATGTGGTGCCTTACATTGATGTAATGTTAGTTCTACTGGTGATATTTATGGCAACCGCACCCTTGGTCGCACAAGGCGTAAAAGTTGACTTACCAAAAGCAGAGGCGCAAACCATTGAGACTGAAGATGAAGCTATGATGATTGTATCAGTCGATGCACAAGGTTTGTACTATCTAAACGTTGGCGACGACCCGACCAGTGCGATGAGTCCTGAAGCAATCGCTGATTTAGTTAAAACACGTCTTGAGGTATCGCCTACGACACCGGTGGTAGTCAATGGAGATGGCAATGTTAAGTACGAGAAGGTGATTGATTTGATGGTGCTTTTACAAAGATCTGGCGTTCCGTCGGTAGGCTTAATGACTGATCCGAATGAGATTTAGAACGGTTTAACAGGCTAATTAATACTTAAGGTGGTTTTTTGTCGCTCAACAAGACAACTCACGACAATCATTCAGATTTACAAGAAGAATTGGCTTCTCAAAGGCAAGGAGGTTTGTTGTCTTTATTGCTGTCGCCGCTCGCAAAGTCGCTTGGGTTGCATGTGTGCGTACTAGCCGCTTTATTGATAAGTTTCAATTTTTCGTCTGAACCTTTAAAGTTTGTTGAGCAACCGAGTCAGGCGGCGGGCGCTCAGCCAGAAATCGTAAAAGCGACATTTATTGATAGTAATGTTATTGAACAGAAGAGAAGAGAAAAAGCACAGGCAGAAGCCAATGCAAGAAAAAGGCAGCAGGCTGCTGAAAAGAGAAGACAAGAAGAGCTTCGAAAGAAAAGAGTGGCAGAAGAAGCAAGAAAAAAAGAGCAAGCTCGCCAAGAGGAGTTAGCGCGGCAAGAGCGTGAACGTCTAGATAAATTAGAACTCGAACAACAAAAAGAGCAAGAAATCGCTAAACGGTTGAAACAAGAGGCAAAAGAAGAAGCCAAACGTAAAGAAGAGTTTGAGAAAATGCTTCAAGAACAACTTGAAGCTGAGCAAGAAGCTTTAAACCAATCCAATCAACGACGAATAATGTCCGAGGTAGAAAAGTATAAAGCGCTTGTTTATTCTAAAGTAAAACGCAACCTAGACACCGATGGCGGTTTTATTGGTAAATCGTGTAAAATTAATGTGCGTTTGGCAAACGATGGGCTGGTACTTCAGGCAAAGGCAATAGAAGGTGATAATGCTTTATGCCGATTAGCGCAAAGTGCAGTGCTTAAAGCAGGAACGTTACCAGTGTCTAAAGATCCAAGCGTTATGGCGAAATTTAAAAATTTTGATATTGAAGTAAGACCGGAGAAATAATGAAATTATTAGCTTGTTTTAAAAGCTTTCAACTGCGTCATATTAAGTACTTATTCATCAGCATGATTTTGATGTCTGCGGTGGTTAAATCACAATCTAATCTTACTATTGTAATAACAGAGGGTATGAGCAACGCTCGGCCCATAGCTATTGTGCCATTCAAATGGACTGGCGATACCGTTTTACCAGAAAACTTATCGGATGTAATTGCGGGAAATTTGCAACGAAGTGGAAAATTTTCACCCGTTAAAATGAGCGATATGCCGCAGTTTCCAACCAATGATTCAGAAGTTGATTATGATGCATGGGCTAAGAAAGGCATAGATACTATTGTTACTGGGACTGTCGAACCAAGTGATAATGGGAACTACATTGTCAACTTTCAATTGATTGACATTCTTCGAGCCCAGTTAACTGGTGGCTCTGCAAAGTCGTTGGTCAACAATCAAATTGTAGAGGTCGCTGACCATATTATACTCAATCAGAAAAGCGAAATAAGTCGCGATGAATTCCGTCAACACGCGCACATCATAAGCGATAGGGTGTACGAGAACTTAACGGGAGAAAAAGGCGCATTTTTAACAAGAATTGCTTATGTGGTAGTGCGCGATAGACAAACCGAACCTCTGCCATATCAATTGGCTATAGCTGATTATGATGGCGCTAATGAAATACGGTTACTGTCTTCTCCGGAGCCATTGATGTCTCCAACTTGGTCTCCAGATGGTAATAAGTTAGCTTATGTCAGCTTTGAATCTGGAAAGCCTCAAATATTTGTCCAAAATATATACACCACTGAGCGTACACGAATTACCGATTATCCTGGCATAAATAGTTCCCCAGCGTTTTCTCCTGATGGAAATAAAATGGCAATGGTGTTATCTAAAGACGGTAACCCCGAAATATATGTCATGGATTTGCAAAGTAAAAGATTGGAGAGGATTACGCGAAATAGAGCCATCGATACTGAGCCTGAATGGACTCCAGACGGTAAAAGTATTATATATACCTCAGAACGGGGTGGAAAACCGCAGATTTATCAAGTAAATTTAGCAACTAAACGCTCTAAACGGTTAACTTTTGACGGTGAGATGAATTTAGGGGCATCTATTACACCAGACAATTCGCATTTAGTGGTCGTAAATCGAACGCAAGGAGACTATCATATAGCTAGGCAACATAGGGCTAGCGGTGATATGCTTGTGTTAACAAAAACGTTTTTAGATGAATCACCCAGTATTGCACCTAATGGAAGTATGATTATTTATAGTACTCTCCATCAGGGAAAACAGGTGTTGTCGCTGGTGTCGTTAGATGGGCGTTTCAAAGCGCTGTTACCGGCGACTGATGGGCAAGTAAAATCGCCCAGTTGGTCACCGTTTTTACTATAATTAAAAATATGATAATTAGCTTATACACAATAAGGATTAAGCATGCTTACCAATAATAAATTAAGAACTCTATTAATCGCTCTTGCAGCAACGTCGCTAATGGCATGTCAATCGGGGCCGACCGAAGCTGAGAAAGAAGCCGAAGCAAATCGTATGGCTGAACAAGCGCAAGCAGAAGCAAGACAGCAAGAGCAAGCTCGAGCAGAAGCGGAACGAGTGCGAGTTGAAGCTGCCAAAGCTGAACAAATGAAGCGTGCTCAAGAAGTGGCTGAAGAAATGAAAAATGAATTGGTCAACCAAAATACTATTTATTTTGATTTTGACCGCTCTACAATCAAGTCTGATTTTGTTAGCGTATTGAGAAAACACGCAGAATACTTACTTAAAAACCCCAATCAAGTAGTCGTAGTTGAAGGACACGCTGACCAACGCGGAACGCCTGAATATAATATTGCTTTAGGTGAGCGTCGTGGTAAATCAGTTGAAACTTTCTTATTGAACGAAGGTGTAAGTCCATCACAGGTGAGCGTCGTGTCATTCGGTGAAGAAAAGCCAGCCGTTATGGGCGCATCAGAATATGCAATGGCGCAAAACAGACGTGCAGTTGTTGTGTATCAGTAATTTATGAAATTTAAAGCTGTCAGCATATTAGCTTGTGTTCTAACATCGGGAGCTTGTTTTGCGCAAGCTCCTGTGGTGGATGCTCAAAGCAGTGAACAAACTAATGTTTCCCAAAGTGACACTGTTCAAGACGTAGCGGTAACAGAGGCGTTAACAACGCTCGAGTTACAAAATCGTCTATCAACTCTTGAACGTATTGTGGACTCGCGCACTCAATCTCAACAACGAATGCAAGCGCAAATTAGCGAATTGCAGATTGATATAGACGAGATGCGAGGCACTATCGAACTGCATAATCACCAACTGGAAAAACTGCTAGAAAGGCAAAGAGAGCTGTTCTTAGAGCTCGACCGCCGATTTGTGCAAATGCAAGAGCAGACAAATGACGTAGGTGATAGTCTTGCTGGTGGTTCTGATGGCGGGTTGCCTGTAGCAAATGCTGGTGCAAATCAAGTTAATGAGCAGGAATCGTATCAAAATGCGGTGAATTTGATTCTAAAAGAAAGAGACTACGACAACGCAATACCTGCGTTCCAAGCTTTTTTAGAACAGTTTCCAAACGGAAATCTAACGGACAACGCTCATTATTGGTTAGGTCAATTGTTATATAACAAGCAAAACTTCTCAGAAGCAAGCTCTCAGTTTACGCAAGTAGTCGATGAATTCCCTGATTCACCAAAACGCGCGGATTCTATTTTAAAGTTAGGTTTGATAGAACAATCGCTCGGAAATACTAGTGCGGCAAATAACCGATTTCAACAGGTTGTTAGTCAGTATCCTAATAGCACTCCGGCCAAATTAGCCACACAACAACTGTCTAATTGATAGGCAGTTGTTGCTTTATTGTTTAGTTTACGCTCAATCAGCAGTAAATAACGAAAATAAACAACTTTTTTATCATTTAGAGGTTGCACGTTGGGCTGATTTGAGTATTATATGCGCCCGTTGTGAAGTAACCTGCTTTACAACACAGGATTTAAATAAAGGGTCGTTAGCTCAGTTGGTAGAGCAGTTGACTTTTAATCAATTGGTCGCTGGTTCGAATCCAGCACGACCCACCACTTTAAAAATCCTATCGAATGCTTGAGGGTCGTTAGCTCAGTTGGTAGAGCAGTTGACTTTTAATCAATTGGTCGCTGGTTCGAATCCAGCACGACCCACCATCAACGCACTCTTTTGTTCATAATCTAGTTTTTATTCCATTGAAGTTCAAAAATGAACTTTGTATTAAAATCGCGTATAATACGAACACTTTGAAGAAATAACTGTTGTCTATGAGCCTAGCAAACCGCGTTGCCCCAATACATTATCCTTTTCCAAAAATGCCTGCCAAGTTGACCTCGCAAGAAGAGTTGGACTTGATACGCGACATCAAAGCATTATTAATTGAAAAAAATGCGGCGCTTGTGGCGCATTATTACACCAGCCCAGTTATTCAGGCTCTGGCCGAAGATACCGGTGGTTGTGTGTCCGACTCACTCGAAATGGCAAGGTTTGGTCGCGATCATAAAGCACAGAACTTAGTCGTGGCTGGCGTTAAGTTTATGGGCGAAACGGCTAAAATTCTCAGCCCTAAAAAATCGGTAGTGATGCCAACACTAGACGCCACTTGTTCGCTGGATTTAGGCTGTCCAATAGAAGAGTTCAGTGCTTTCTGCGATCGGCATCCAGACAGAGTAGTGGTGGTTTATGCCAATACTTCAGCTGCCGTTAAAGCCCGAGCAGATTGGGTGGTAACCTCCAGTATTGCACTTGAAATTGTGGAGTACCTAGATAGCGAAGGTAAGAAAATTATTTGGGGACCCGATAGACATTTAGGCGCTTACATACAGAAACAAACGGGCGCAGACATGCTGATGTGGAACGGCGAGTGCATTGTTCACGATGAGTTCTCTGCACAGGCACTTAAAAAAGCAAAACACTTATATCCAGACGCTGCTGTATTAGTGCATCCAGAATCTCCTGCAAGCGTTGTGGATATGGCCGATGCGGTAGGTTCAACGTCGCAACTAATAAAGGCCGCGACTGAACTACCGAATCAGGAATTTATAGTCGCAACCGACAAAGGCATTTTTTATAAAATGCAGCAACTTGCCCCAAACAAAACTCTCATTGAAGCGCCTACGGCAGGAGAGGGCGCAACGTGTAAAAGCTGTGCAAACTGTCCTTGGATGGCAATGAATGGCTTGGTGGCGTTGAAAGAGGCGCTAGAAGACAAATCAGGGCGAGAAATATTCGTAGACAGCCATCTTGCCGATAGAGCTATGGTGCCTTTAACAAGAATGCTGGACTTTGCAGCGAAGCTAAAGATAAATACTAAAGGGAACGCTTAGCATAAAAAATAAGAGGCGGTTAACAAACTTAGTTTTTCTTCTTGCATACCCGCCTTCGTTTGTTAATATACGCGCCGCTGCGTAATTTGAAGAACTTGAAGTTTTTGGAGAGATGGCTGAGTGGCTGAAGGCGCACGCCTGGAAAGTGTGTAAGGGTTAATAGCCCTTCGAGGGTTCGAATCCCTCTCTCTCCGCCAGATAATTAAACCTATTGATTTAATTGATTTTTTTCATTTTAAATTTTGGGGCTTTTTATTTTGCCACGTAACTTTGCCACAGCATGGGCATCGTATGC
>CBFIBG010000010.1:0-4145 GCA_965660815.1 Glaciecola sp. | reverse complement strand
ATGAAAAAGTGACCGTTCTGATAACGGTATGTGACACAGGAATCGGTATTGAGCATGGTCAAAAAGACCATATTTTTGGCGTCTTTAATCAAGAAAACAACACCTTTTCAGAACAGTTTGGTGGAACAGGGTTAGGGCTTGCGATTTCCAAGCAATTGTGTGAGTTGATGAATGGATATATAGACTTTCACTCAGAAAAAGGAAAAGGCAGTAGTTTTGAATTTTCAATTCCGTTTTTAAAAGATACCGGAGCCTTTTCTGAAAGGGAGTTGTTGGCAAATCAGCATATATCCGTTCTATGTGATAAAGAGAATGAATGTCAACTAATGGTGAGCGCACTAACACGTCTAGGCGCTGATGTACATTTAACACTCACCCCTAAAACGACCATTGTCATTATAGATAAAGAGAGTGAAGCACAGCATGGGTTTTATGACAATGTAAATAAAAAGGCGTTAAGTAACGACATAAAAATAGTCGAACTTAAGAGACCTCAAGACTTATCTAATGATTACAGCGGCTCAGAAAAAAGAGTACTTTTTAAGCCGTTTAGCATTTTAACCTTTTTGAAATTATTAAATATTGAACCGGTATGGTCTTCTAGTCGGCAAAAAAGTCTTTCACTTGAATATTCAAAAGAAGAGCATGAGAAACAATTGAAAAAAGCTAAGCTTAATTTACTTATTGTGGATGACAACGACATAAACTTGGAAATTATGACTGGCTTGGTAGAGGGTGTAAGCGAGAAAGTATTTACTGCCAAAAACGGCAAGCAAGCTCTACAAATGTTAAACCGAAGCACAAAATCCTCAATGTCTTTTGACATAATCCTAATGGACTGCAATATGCCAGTGATGGACGGTTTGGAATGCACTAAACGAATTCGAGATGGTGAAGCTGGCGAAAAATATAAGCACATATCCATAGTGGCTGTTACGGCTGATGCTATGTTAGGCGACGTCGATAAATGTCTTGCAGCGGGAATGGATGCCTATTTATCTAAACCTATTACTAGCCAATCGTTATTTTCAACCCTTTTGAAATTAGACAGACAGACTAGTCGTCCCCTGTAATATCTTGCCTGCGAACTTTCTTGGAAAACCTTTTCAAAGGTAATGTTCACAAGACGCTATACGCAAAGATATCGCCATCTTACATCAAGGAAATTAGACGTCGTAATGTTCGCTGTCTAATCTGTAATGAATTAAAATAACGCTGTTATCGGTTAGCTCGACGCGCTTTATGCCACTGAGTTACTTTGCTGCTGTTTTCTGGTTTTGTTTGGTATGGCACTGAGTTTGCAATTGGTATGGCACTGAGTTTGCAAATGGCACTGAGTTTGCAAGAAAAAAAGGCGCTGTATTGATGGCCCATTTATCTAATAAGACATATCTCTTTTTTCTCAACCTCTAGTTAGCGACTGGTAGATAATCGAAAAATCAATGTTCTGACCAATGGCACTAATTATAGTTTTAATATCCTGGTCTGAGATTGGCCTGCCTGTTTGGTAAAGTTTAAATAACTCAGCCTCGATGGATTGGATATCCGCTGCATCGAATGAATATTTTGATACCACAAGATAATAAGTTCGAGTTAAGCTCTGGTTACTGGGTAAAGGCACATCAAAGCTCACTAACTCATTTTGCGCAGGAAATTGATGGTTTAAATAAGAACGCATTAAATTGACATCATCCGATTTAACTATCCGATTTTGTGAGAGATTAAACAGTCCCTTGCTGTCGGTTACCATCAAGATTGAATTAATCTCTGTTGACGTTATGACACGAATACCGCATAAATTATTTAAGCTTGTAGGAGAGACTCTAAACGTTCTAGCTGTTTCAGTAGTGTTCATTGCATTGGACATTTGGGAAAAAGCCATCGTTAAGGAAGTCTTAGTGCACCGGCCTTCTTGCCCCGTTTCTGTCACTACAGATATTAGACTGGATGATGCTTTAGGGTAGAGTGAATAAAAAATAACTGATACTAGAGCGAGAATGGCAAAACAACTCAATACCCAGATGTAATTTCTGTTAAATTTAGAGAAAAAACGATGGGGATTAGAACTTTGTTCACCAGAGTGTAATATGTTGAATCGATTTATCGCTGTACTTTTATCGCTACCATTCACCGCTGTAGAATGAGACTCTGTCTGTGTGTTTGTGATGCTTGTTGATGACCTGTCAGTGTCATCTTTTGGGCTTGAACCGGCTAGCCCTAATGCGTCAAATAAGCTTAAAAGCTCCTTTAACTCATATATTGGTGTGAGTTGGATGCTGCTATCTGGAATAGGGTCTTTGAGATTATCAATTGGGGCGAGAAAAATCACTTTATGCCCTTCGTTTAACCATTTTTGGATATCCGTATTGGCGGTTAAACATTTACGAGGTAATGATTCGATTTTAGACACCTTTTTACTGAGGGTGTCAATAACGCCCGTCGCAATTATGATCACATTTTTGTGATGAACTGATGCTTGCGGTTCAAACTCTGATCTAGACTGATTGACCTCGTAAAGTGTGCCTATGGTTTTCAATGCGTGCGCAACATAACAGCCTAATTGCCAACTTTGTCCTTGTGAAATATTGTCTGATATATTTAAACGAAAGGATGGGTGCTGAAAATCCTCATGGATGACCCCTGACGGTGAAGACACAAAACTGGCGTAATCTTGAGTTATACCAGCTAACTTTGACGTCTGATTTATTGTGACCACCGAGCCGATGTCTGGGTCGTTCAAGGGAGTGATCGACTGAATGCTTACTAGACCGTGCGTCGTGGCGATATAAACTTCAGCAAACAATCGTTTTATTCCTTTCAATAGTTATTAACTTATATAATGTACCATTGAGCAGATACATCAAAACAAGCATCATATAATTGGTCATTTTGATCAAGAATGGATTGAAATTTCCCATTGGCCGAATGCGTTAAATGTATCACACTACATCCTTGTTGCCACATGGCATAAGCACAGACGCCCTCTTCTTTTTGCTTCGCACTAGCGTCGTCTAATGATACAACGATAAACCATTGTGTTTTATCTTCGCTTGCTGGCACAAACTTCATCTCGTATCCAACGCCCTTTCGAGACATTGAAGCGTAATCATTATTACTTGGAAAAGAATCCATTTTAGTGGGCTTTGAATCTGCTGCCACCTGTATTTCACATGTATAATTTGCCAGCTCTTGCAAAGCTTCGTTAAAGAGTTTTCTTAATGTAAAAGACTGATTTATGATAGATAAATTGGTTTGTGCAGTTGAGCTTTTAGGCTTTAATATAACATTCACAATATCTTGCATATTAAGCATTTGCTCATTGACGAGCAGTGCCGAACTCAAACGGTCGGCTTTCAAGACCTTGCGATTTTCTTCTCGAGTTAAAGCTCGTAATTGTGAATACTCAACAAAGGCGTTTTCTTTTACATTCATGTTATTTTTCGTCCTGAAGATACATCTGATTAAACTCATTAATGAATATGCAACGATCAGACTGAAATTTTTCTGGTTGATTCAATTTCTGCTGCGTAATATGTTTGAGCATGTGCATCAACAGAGTGTTTAGTTTGACAATACTATTCGTGGCTTTTTGATAATCGCGAGCAGATAACATAGTTTTTTCGGTGAAGCCGTTTCGGTTAATCGCCTTGTATGCTTGAGCGATATCCGACATCAATTCATTAAACCAATCTAAATTGAGACTCCACTGTTCACATGCTTGCTGGAACGCTTTAATAGAGTTGCTATCTCGGCTTTTACGACTGTTAATATATTGGGGATTTATCTCCGTTGCAGAGTCAACTGTTTGGTTGAAAAATTCTGATAATATCGCTCTTAATTCTTTCACATAAACTCTATATTTTATTGACTGTTTGCATATATCAAATAGCAACACACAGCTTTGTTTTAACTGAGTTTGATTAATGATGGCGAAAATGGCCATCAACGCCTGAATGTTAGCGTCATTAATGGCCTTCAAATCTACTGCACTGTCGTGGTAACTGCGACTAATATAATCATCTACCGACTTTAATTTGTTTTCTCTACGAGCCTGAATAATTTTAGCTTGCGCAGTCCCGAAGGTTTTCAATCTTAAGAAAGTAGCGGGAAGCTGAATCGACAGTTTTTGATGTTCAAGCATAAAA
>CBFIBG010000009.1:0-183100 GCA_965660815.1 Glaciecola sp. | reverse complement strand
ATTCTGGGGTTGGTTAATGATTGCAAGGCATAGGCAGTATCAAAGTCCTCTTCGTCCATCACATCGTCAAACAATGTGATGGGCGGAAACTTTGAATTAATCATTCGATAAGATGTTTGGTTTAAGAGCGATATACGCTCGCAGTTTTCTACCATTGCCCACTTCGCATACTGTCGATACGCTTAAACACTTCGTACAAAGCACCAAAGTTGCCCGTAGCAATGATAGATAGAGGCGTTCTGCCATTAAAATATGGATTATTATTTTTCATATTCATAAAGCCATACACATTATCAGGGTTTGAAAAGACTATCCGCAGTGCCTGATGAATGTTGGCAATATAACTTAGGCGCTCAAGCTGGTCGCTGTTCAGCGATGCTTTAGTAGGGTCGCTTTGATATCGATGGTAAGAGCTTCGCGGGATCCCTAAGATAGCTTGTTGTTGAAGAGCGGAGCATCCCCATTTACTAAGAATATTATTGCCTAGTTTAAAAGCTGCTCCATGGTTAATGCTCGGAGTGTGTCGGGCTTCTGCTAAAGACGTCACTATTTTACTCCCAAAATGTATATTTATTAAATAATAGTCTCATATGAGACATTAATCAAATATTGATTTCAAGAACGAACTTATTTGCATTAGCGCATAGCTTTGACTAACCGTTTTGATCTAATCTGTCGATTAAACAAAAGTGAATTAAGAGTGATATAAAATCATGAGAGTTACACCACAACGATTCGTCAAACTTGCTTGGGACCTTGATTTGTCAGTTATCTCCTTAGATTCTGGAAGGATAAGCAAAAATTTCATTACTGAAGTCAGTATGCTTGCTCAAGAGCAAGGTATTCCACTATTTTGTTATTTTGGAAAACCTTAACAATAGAAAAACAAACCCCGCTCAAAGGCGGGGTTATGAATAATTAGTCAGTACTGAACATTAATACCTTAGTTCCAAACTTTAATACTTCAGTTCCAAACATTAATACCTCAGTTCCAAACATTAATTAGATCGCACACAGGGCGTCCATGACATCATTACACTATTCTACGGTCACACTCTTCGCCAAATTCCTAGGCTGGTCAACATCAGTACCTTTAATTAAAGCAACGTAGTATGACAGCAACTGCAGTGGAATTGTGTAGACAATGGGGGCGATTGACAACATACAATGTGGGACTTGAACGACCCGCATGGTGTCGTCGCTCTCAAAATGCGCGTCTTTATCTGCAAATACATACATTATACCGCCTCGTGCGCGCACCTCTTCAACATTAGATTTGAGTTTTTCGAGTAACTCATTGTTTGGAGCCACCACTATCACCGGCATATCAGCATCAATTAACGCTAATGGACCATGCTTTAACTCACCTGAAGCATAGGCTTCGGCGTGAATATACGAAATTTCTTTAAGCTTGAGCGCTCCTTCCATTGCGATAGGATATTGGTCACCTCGACCTAAAAATAGGCTGTGTTGTTTATCGGAAAACTCTTCTGCTAAATCTTCGATACTTTCAGCCAGCTCAAGCGTCTCTTCCAGCTTAGCCGGTAAACTTACCAAAGCGTCTAATATACTGCGGCTTACCGATAACTCCATCCCTTTGTGCTTACCTAAACTCAAGGTCAACATCATCAATGCCGCCAGTTGAGTGGTGAAAGCTTTAGTCGACGCAACGCCTATTTCTGCGCCTGCACGAGTTAAAAAGCTTAAGTCAGATTCTCTGACTAAAGATGAACCATCGACGTTACAAATGGTTAAGCTTGCTTGATAACCTGACTCTTTGGCTAGTTTGAGCGCAGCAAGCGTATCGGCTGTTTCACCTGACTGCGAAATCGTAATTAATAGGCTGTTTTTAGGCACATATGAACGCCGATATCGAAACTCTGACGCAATCTCAACATCGCATTGAACATTTGCATATTGCTCTAGCCAATACTTTGCGGTCACTCCGGCATGATAGCTGGTGCCGCATGCAATGATCTTAACAAAATCAGTCTTAGCAAAAATATCATCAGCGCCGGCTCCGAAAATACCGTCGGCAATTCCTTCGGCACTCACTCTACCCTTGAGTGCATTACGAAGTACATTCGGTTGCTCGTATATTTCTTTAAGCATATAGTGACGAAATCCGCCCTTGTCGCCTGCATCATGCTCGACATTGCTTTCGATAATTTCTCGCTCAACTTTTTGTCCATTTACATCAATAATATCCACTGAAAAACGTGTAATTTGGGCAACATCGCCTTCTTCTAAAAAGATAAATCGTCGGGTCACAGGCAAAAGCGCAAGTTGGTCGGACGCTAGAAAATTTTCACCCAAACCTAAGCCAATAACCAATGGACTGCCAGAGCGCGCGACTACTAGTTTATCTGGCGTGGTCTTATCCATCACCACAGTGCCGTATGCGCCTTCGAACGTTTTCACTGCATTTTGTACCGCGGTGAGTAAATCGTCCGTCGACTGCATTTGAAGCGCAATGCTATGCGCAATTGTTTCGGTATCGGTATCAGATGAGAAATTGTAGCCGTTTGCGGTTAAACTGTCCCTTAAGGACTTGTGGTTTTCTATAATGCCGTTGTGGACTACTGCAAAGCGCTGCTCGCTAGCGTGTGGGTGTGCATTTGCTTCGGTGACTCCACCATGCGTTGCCCAGCGGGTGTGGGCGATGCCCGTTGTACCTAATGCATTATCGCCGCTAATCGCATCAGCAAGCTCTTTTACTTTCCCGGTCCTTCGCACAATGGATAAGGAATTATTATTATGTGTGTTAACCAAGGCCACACCTGCAGAATCGTAGCCTCGATACTCAAGCCGCTTTAATCCCTCTAGTAAAATTTGAACCACGTTACGCTCGGCAACGGCACCTACGATTCCGCACATTGAGTTATTCCTTATTTTTTAGTCGGCTTTTGCCAATTAGCAATATTTCGTTGTTTGCCTCTAGCAATGGCTAAGTGATTTTCTTCTACATTTTTAGTAATGGTGCTGCCTGCGCCAACGGTAGAGCCGTCAGCAACTGAAACAGGCGCCACCAATGATGAGTTCGACCCAATAAAGGCGCCCGCACCGATCTGAGTTTTTGATTTGTTCACGCCATCATAATTGCAAGTAATGGTGCCCGCACCGATATTAGCCTGAGCTCCTACTTCGGCATCGCCAATGTAGCTCAAATGATTGACTTTTGCTCCTTCACCAATATGGGCTTTTTTGATTTCAACAAAATTACCGACTTTGGCACCTTTGGCAAGCTGAGTGCCAGGCCGAAGTCTTGCGTAAGGACCAATATTACATTGTTGAGCCACGATTGAATCTTCAATCAGTGAGAACGCTTCAATTGAGCAGTGGCTTCCTATTTCACAGTTCTTCAATACGCAGTTGGGGCCAATTGTTACGTTATCACCTAAAATAACCTTCCCCTCAATAACCGCGTTTATGTCAATGTAAACATCATTACCAACAGTCAAACTTCCACGAATATCAATCCTGTGGGGATCCGCTAAGGTAGCGCCTTGCATCATCAATGCTTCGGCTTGTCTTAGCTGATACGCTCGCTCCAGAGAGGCAAGTTGCATTCGATTGTTGACACCCTCTACTTCTCGATGCCAGCTTGGTTGAGCGCTACTTATACGCTTTCCTTCACTGGCAGCCATGGCTATTACGTCGGTTAAATAATATTCGTTTTGAGCGTTATCGCTAGATAAATTACAGAGCCATTTTTTTAAATCTGCGCCGCCCATTACCATCATCCCAGTGTTGATTTCATTGATGGCGAGCTGTTCTTCACAGGCATCTTTATGTTCCACTATGGCGGTTATGTTTGCAGACTCATCTCTGACGATACGACCCATTCCAGTTGGGTCGTTAAGATCTACTGTAAGAAGCGCTAAGTCGGCATCTTGTTTTGCTTCTATCAATTTTTTCAGAGTTTCCACCGAAATTAAAGGCGCATCTCCGACTAAGACCAAGACATCTTCTTGATCTTGAATATTGTCAACCGCCTGCATTACTGCGTGGCCAGTCCCCAATTGCTCGGCTTGCAAGCACCAGTTAACCGGGTAATTTCCAAGAGCTTGTTGCAACTGATCTGCTCCGTGACCGTATACTAGGTTAATGCTCTCGCATCCTAATTCTTGAACGGTATTGATAATATGCTCAACCATGGGTTTATGGGCAATTTTGTGCAGGACCTTGGGCAGGCTAGACTTCATCCTAGTGCCTTTTCCGGCCGCTAGAATGACAACTGATAGAGACATCTCATTCCTTTTCTAATTTAAAAACATAAAGTGTACAAAAAGCCTTTAGTATTGTCAGCTTATTTTAAAGTCTAACCCTATTCGCTTTAGCATTTAAAAACCCGACAGAGTACAAGCCATTCCATAAAGAAGTACGATCTTTGACGTAAAGGTTTCATACAGTTGAATGCTAACTATCTTTATTGACTGTTAGTTGATAATACGAATTTTACGCCAGTAAACGGTATGCAGCGAAATAACCATGAATATATTTCACAATTTAACTTCACCATAAATCAGTTTAGGACCCAATCCGATTTAGCTGATGTTCTTTAATTAAGAGTATGCTACTAGACGCAAATCTCTCGAAATTAAAAGAGGGGCATAACCTGGAGCCCCTAATGAATCTATTAAAGCAAAATAGAGCTATAATATACGCTAGAAGTGAGTTGCATGAAATTGTAAATGTTCTTCGATAAACGACGCAATAAAGAAATAACTGTGATCGTAGCCCTCTCGCTGGTTTATAGTAAGTGGGTAACCACTATCAACCGAAACCTCCAGAAGCGAACCTGGTTTTAGTTGTTCAGTAAGAAAGTTATCGTCTAATCCTTGATCAACTAAAATGGGAACGTGTTTGGTCGCTCTCTTAAGTAAAGATACTGAGTCATATTCTTGCCATGCAGTTTGATCATCTCCTAGGTATGCAGAAAACGCCTTTTGGCCCCAAGGGCAATTTATTGGATTAGTAATAGGACTAAATGCTGAAGAAGAAGTAAACTTATCTGGATTTTTAAGAGCGATCATCAGCGCTCCATGTCCTCCCATAGAATGCCCTGCAATTGCGCGACTATCGGTAACTGGAAAATTATCCTCAATCAATTTAGGCAATTCTTTTACTATATAGTCATACATATTATAGTGCATCGACCAAGGAGCCTGTGTAGCATTGACATAAAACCCTGCTCCTTGACCCAAGTCGTAATTTTCATCGTTTGCGACATCGTCTCCTCTTGGTGACGTGTCAGGCGCGACAATTGCAATCCCTAATTCGGCAGCAATTCGCTGCGCACCGGCTTTTTGCATAAAGTTTTCATCTGTGCAAGTTAGCCCAGATAACCAATAAACGACCGGTACTTCTGTCCCATCGTTACACTGAGGAGGCAAATAAATAGCAAAACGCATAGTGCATTTATTTACTTCAGAACAATGAGTATACTGTTTATGCCAGCCACCAAAACTCTTGTTGCAGCTAATATTTTTTACTTTCATGGAAACTCCCACATCCTTTAAAGTTAAGTCAACTATGCGAAAATATCTGACAGTCGAGCAATCAGGTTAGGCATTGTAGTGAATTACGCTTCGTATACTTTTACCTTCGTGCATTAATTCAAAAGCATGGTTTATGTCTGTTAAGGGCATGGTGTGCGTGATAAAGTCATTTAAGGCAAATTTACCTGCTAAATAGTCTTCGACAATACCCGGTAATTCAGAGCGTCCTTTGACTCCCCCGAACGCGGTACCGCGCCATACCCGTCCAGTGACTAATTGAAAAGGTCTCGTGGAAATTTCCTGACCAGCACCCGCGACACCAATGATAACTGACTCGCCCCAACCTTTATGACAGCATTCAAGTGCGGAACGCATCACGTTAACATTGCCGATACATTCGAACGAGAAATCTACGCCTCCATCGGTCATATCGACTACCACGTCCTGAATAGGCTTATCAAAATCGTTGGGGTTAATGCAGTCAGTCGCGCCTAATTTTTTCGCTAATTCAAATTTACTGTCGTTTAAATCAATTCCAATTATTCGTCCAGCGTTAGCTTGAGTCGCACCAATTATGGCTGAAAGCCCAATTCCCCCTAATCCAAATATGGCAACAGTATCGCCTTTTTGGACTTTGGCTGTTTTAGTTACAGCGCCCATCCCCGTGGTGACTCCACATCCTAAAAGGCAAACTTCTTCAAGCGGAGCTTTGGGGTTCACCTTAGCTAAAGAAATCTCAGGAAGCACGGTATATTCAGAGAAAGTAGAGCACCCCATATAGTGAAAAATTTCCTTGCCATTACAAGTAAAGCGAGTTGTGCCATCTGGCATTAGACCTTTACCCTGAGTCTCGCGAACGGCACTGCATAAATTGGTTTTCCCTGACATACAGAACTTGCATTTACCGCACTCAGCTGTGTACAAAGGAATGACATGGTCTCCTACTTCGACGGTCGTGACCCCTTCACCGACAGATTCCACTATGCCACCACCTTCATGACCTAAAATTGAGGGGAAAACGCCTTCTGGATCTTCTCCAGATAATGTAAACGCGTCAGTGTGGCAAACGCCAGTGGCCATTATTTTAATTCGCACTTCACCAGCTTTCGGTGGGGCGACTTCAACGTCTTCGATACTCAATGGTTTACCTGCTTGCCAGGCAATAGCAGCTTTACATGTAATTACATCAGCCATCTTTTGTTTGTCCTTTCTTTTTTAAGTAATTATAAAGTGTAGACCTTATATGATATGAAACAACAACTTATTTAACTTAGAGCCATAAATTGTTAAACCTTTGCAGCTTTTGATTTGCGCTTAAATTTTGTATGTATATTCGTTGCCAACATTACACCAAGCAGAATAAAAAGCCCCCCCATCAATTCTTGATGGGAAAGCGTTTCGTTTAATACGATATAACCCCAAATGACTCCAAACAAGGGGACAAGGTAGCCCACAGTTATTGCTTTAGAAGCGCCCACTTTTGAGATGAGATCAAAATATAAAACATAGGCCAAACCGGTGCATAGAAATGCCAAAACTAAAGCACTAAAAATGGCTTGGGGTTGGGGGATAGCTTGAGGTAGATTCAAAAGCACTAAAGGCATCAAGATTATAGCCGTGAAAAATTGACTTCCACAGGCTATGGCAAAAGGTTTCACTTGTGCCAATTTTGCACGTAAATATGCGGCTGAAATGCCATAGCACAAACACGCTAGCAGTATTGCTAACACAGGAATTATGGTCGTATTGACTGATGTAGTTTGTTCATAACTGATTAATACAATCCCTGCAAACCCCATAAGGACGCCAACTAACCCCGTTATGCCGATGCTTTCTTTCAAATATAAATACGCCACAATGATCCCAAACATGGGGGCTGTTCCATTTAATATGGCAGCTAGACCGGCTTCCATGTGCATTAAACCATAGTTAAATAAGCAAAATGGCACAGCAGTGTTGAGCAACCCCACAATTAACAGACGTTTCCAATAGACAAATAAATCTGCCTGTTGCTTTTTTAGCCAAACAAACGGCAATAATAACAGCGTCGCGCCTAAAGCTCTTACCTCAACCAATGCAAACACACCGAACTCGGGCACTGCTGATTTTATAAGGATGAAAGACGAACCCCAGATTGCTCCTAAAAATAAGAGCTCCGCAAAATCTATCAATCTCAAAATATATATCTCTTATTTAAATTTATTCAGACAAGCTAAATTGTGTTGCCTCAGATTCCAATGATAATAAGCGAGCCTTTCTGTCGAGGCCACCGGCGTATCCGGTCAACTTACCATTTGACCCAACAATGCGATGGCATGGGATCACGATACTAATTGGATTTTTACTATTTGCCATCCCAACGGCTCTTGACGCGGATGGATTGTCTATCATGTGCGCGATATCAAGGTAACTGGCCGTCTTACCATATTCGATTAAACACAGTTGCTGCCATACCTGTTTTTGAAATACCGTTCCAATTGGATTAAGCGGAAGTGTAAAAGATTTTCTATTTCCTGCAAAATATTCAGATAACTGTGTTTTAGCGTCCTCTGTTATTTTATTTGTAGAATGATTGCTGACCTCATCGCAAAACAAAATACTAATAATAGCGAAATCGTCCGCCTTAATTTCCAGAATGCCTAATTCGGTCTCAAGAAAGGCAACATAGACATTCATATGCTTGTTTCCCAGAGATTAAAGGTTAAATAACTGCGGTACGGACTTGCCAAATCACTATTAAACTCTCTGTTGGCTAGTTGTAATTTGAGTATCTGCTTTTTAATCATCAAATCGGTGCCTAACCAGATGTCAGATCTACTCTGACCCCTCATTAATACATAATTTAAAGTCCATGGGCCCACGCCTTTTATATCGAGTAATTTTTCAACCTGCTGTTGCGAAGACAGCAGGTTTTTCTCAGTCTCACCAATGAAGCGACTAAAAAACTTGGCAACATCTATCAAGGTTTGTCTTCTGGCTTGAGGCATTTTTAAAAAAGTCAGGCTAGAATTCACTACTTCTTGCGGCAACGGAAAATGAGTTTTGATGCTGTTGTTTCTAAGTTCTGCGAAATGTTGATGGAAAGTGTTCAGCTTATTAATGGCCGCAGCAACCGACACTTGCTGCCCCAAAATAGCCCGGCAAACCGCTTCATATTCGTTAGCAACACCAGGGATCCTAAGCCCTTCAACGATCTCATTTTTTTTAAGTCCAGCTCTCTTTAAAGATTTGCGAATACTAATAGGGTCAGCATCGAGGTCGAACATGCGCTTGATCACTTTCACTATAGCGTCAGCGTATTTAGAAAGCGCGCTATTAAAGCTCAATAGATAGGCATTTTGTTTCGGCTTATGTTGCAATCTTATTTCTATTGTTTGTTTGTCAATTATCAATATTTTATTAAATGTATCGTCTGTGATTACTTCATTGCCCTCAATACATCGCTTAGACAGAAATGAAAACACTGATTGATGGTCGTAAGGAGGCTTATAATTAAGCAAAATCTTTATATTGTCAGCAAGTTCTGCATGCTGACTTCTGACCGATATCGAATTTTGTAGTCCATAGCCTTTTTCGTTATTCATTGTTCACACCAAGTTTCATTATATATATTCAAGTCAGTTATAGAGATTTCGTGCATGGGCATGTTATTACTCAATGTTAATGCAGGTCTGGTAAGCAGCCTATGCAACTTGCTGTATTAACCAATTAGTTCGCTAAAAAATATGTGCCATCAATACCTGCTAGTAAAGCTTGTACTGTTTATCTTTTAAATTCAAATATTAAGTAAAAATAACGAAATATAGTGCCGCGCCCATTCTTAATATTCTAAATAACTTTTCAAATAGGTATATAAATTTAAACAACATTTGTTCACCAAGTATTAAGATACAATTACCTGTAACGATACATTTGCACAATCTGTTGTTCAGCCATAGTTAAGGACATAGGTGGGGTTTTCCATGGAGTGAATGGTTATAATAAGTAACTATGCTCAAGGTGTGTTACAATTAATGTTGGTTTTATCAGCATGAAAACTACATTGGTTTTGAACTTATGGTAAAAACTATCTATCTATGGAAGGTAAAAGTTTGTAAATAAAGGGCACATTAGCGTTATATGTATTGTATTTTTTCTCATTTTTTTTCTAAATTTAGTAAAGGTCGCGCACACAAAAAAAACTGCCGAATGATGACTAATTTGAATATTAGTGTATTCATTCTAACTGTGTGCACCTTCTCTGCCTATGCATCGGTAGGGTTCGAAAATGATTGGATAGAAAGCTATTCACAACAAATAAATACTCAAGCCAAAAAAGCCAATATTCCAGGCTTCGCTATGGTTATTGTGCGCAAAGGGCTGCCCCCTGAGTTTAGATTTTATGGCGTAACCGAGCGCGGTGGTAGTGAAATAAATGCCAACACTAAGTTTCGATTAGCGTCTGTATCAAAGACTTTTACCGCAACGCTAGTGGCAAGGCAAAATAGCCTGCAAGAATTGGATTGGCAAACACCGCTTGCTCAATTGACGCCGAATTACACCATCGACAACTATACTGAAAAGCCAATCTTGTTGCGTCATGTTATTGGACAATCTGCCGGTTTCATGCCAAATGCATACGATAACTTGATTGAAGCAAACTATAACCGACCAAGAGTACTAAAAGAGTTGAGCAAACTAGACAGTATTTGCCGACCAGGATATTGTTATACTTACCAAAATGCGCTTTTCGGTGTCATTGAAGAATATTACAATCAAAATAACACCACTTACGCGCAACAACTTCAAAAACACTTATTTTCACCGCTTAAAATGAAAGCCTCAGTCGGCAGGAACGCACTTGAAAGCTCAGGCAACTGGGCGAAACCACATGCAGCTATCTCTAGAAACAAATGGCGTCAGGTAAAAGTGAAGGACGATTACTATCGATTTGCTCCAGCTGCCGGCATAAATGCAAGTATTAAAGATATGGAAATATGGCTTAATGCAATGCTAATAAATCATCCGGAGGTAGTCAGTAACACCATGGTGGCCCAAATGACTCAGCCAAGAGTGCAAACAAAAAACGAACTGAGAAGACGCGAGTGGCGAAAGCACCTCAGGACGGCCCACTATGGATTAGGATGGAGAGTTTACAACTTTGGAGGTTATAAGCTGAACTACCACGGCGGTTGGGTTCAAGGCTACAGAGCTGACGTCGCTTTTTCGCCCGACCTAGAAATGGGTATCGCCATTTTAATGAACGCAGAAAGCAACATAATTAACACTATTAGCGCAAAATTTTGGGAGCAAGCCGTTCAATCCAAAAAAAATTCTATGAGCGCTCAGACGAAAGGTTAACGTTACCAAATTTCAGTTAAAATTTAACAAGCGCTGCCGATATAATATTAATGCCTTGGCGTCTTATTCCGCTTGACGTATAAGCGAGGAAAAATACTGATCTATGCAAGATGAAACAAAAGCAACTGTGAACAATCATACTGCACAAGAGTTGCTTAAAGTGCTGTACAGTCAAACTTATCGAATTGCTATCGGCAATATTGTCGCAATTTGTTTAATGGTAATCTGGTTATACGACGTTTCAAAGCCTTTTGAGCTCTACGCTTGGGCCTCTATTATTTTTTCGCTGTCAGCAGCTAGAGTGACAGTTTTCAAAATTAAAAACAAAATTAACGACCACTTATCACAACGAACTTGGCTACATATTTGGGCTGGAATTTCAGCATTAACTGGTTTCTCCTACGCCTTTGGCTTTGTATATTTCATCCCAGCTGACCAACCTTTTTACATTTTAATGACGGCTTGTTTTATCTTGGGCCTAACCGCAGCCACCATTATTGGTTATGGGGCGAGCATATACTGCGTATTGTGCTTCATGGTACCCGTTATCATCATTCCTACTTTTTCTATCGCCGTTAATGGCCAAGAAACTGGCGTCATTACCGCTACCGGTTTATTGCTTTACGTCACCATCGTTTATTCACTTTTGAAAAACGTTAATCAAACCATCGTCAAATCAATTGTTCTAAATTTTAAGCTACAGCAAGAAGTAGAAAAACGTAAGCTTGTTGAAAAACAGTTACAAGACATATCACGACGTGATGGGCTAACGGGTCTATTTAATAGGCGCTATTTTGACGAAATGCTAGAGGTGGAAATTGGTAGAGCACAAAGAAACCATCAACCTTTGTGTTTAGTCATGTTCGATATAGATTGTTTTAAAGAGTACAACGATTATTACGGCCACGTAGCCGGTGACAACTGCTTAATTAGCATAAGCGATATAGCGAGTTCTTTGTTAAACCGCAAAGGCGATTTAATCGCTCGGTATGGTGGAGAAGAATTTGCTATTATCTTGCCCAATATTAGTTTTGAAGGCGCCGTTGCCTTTGCGAATAAACTTCAATTATCCGTTCAAAAAAAGCGGATCACGCATCAAACCAGTAAACTAACTTCACTCAAAAGCGTAACCATAAGCGTTGGAGTGACTAACTTAATGCCATTTAGTAAAACCAAACCAAAAGAGCTCATCAATTTGGCCGACGAAGCTCTATACGAAGCAAAGCGCCAAGGTCGAAATAGAGTATTTGCTAAACAAAATATGCCCTTGGACGAAAATTCCCCTTTTTAGCTTTTCTGGCGTTTTTAAAATATTCACTGAATCGGAGGTACCCATCGTTTCATAACGCTTACGGCAGCATGTATGGGGTAGCCGAAACCATTGCTAAGCCGCAAAGCAAGTTACCTTGTATCGAGATCTAGCACAAGACCCAGATGAAAAAATAAGTCCCATTCATTTAGGCATAAAATGCAGAAGAAACGTGTTGTTAGAATTTCTCAAGGTCACTCGAAAAATTGGAGTGAATCATGTAGCGTTAAACCTAAAGTTCTCTTCAAAGCCGGAAGAAGAAGTGATCAACGAATTAGTGCAATGTCTTGCCGAACATTAACGAATAATAATATTCGGCAAGAAGTTTTTTTAATTAATGGGTTAGTCGGTTTTTAGATAGGTATAACCGCTCAAGCAATCTTCATAAAAATCGGTCCAGCGAACGCCTTCTCTCGGCTTAATTTCCCCGCTAGAAACTTGCTTATCAATCGCTCGTTTGACATCAATTGCCATCGCGCTTGGGTGATATTGCATAATAGTTAGTACTTGCTCTACAGTTGAGCCCTTTATAACTTCTTCTATGTAAAAATCTTGCGGGTCGTCATCATGACTGAACACATGCACCTCGTTTAATCTTCCAAAAAGATTATGCATATCGCCCATCACATCCTGATAAGCGCCGGTCAAAAAGATGCCCAGATAACATTTTTCGCCTTCTTGCAATTCAGGCATGGGCAATAAACCAGATACAGTATGATCCACTACAAATTGATCAATCTTACCATCACTGTCGCACGTTATATCCACCAACGAGCAGTGTTTTACTGGCTCTCGATTTAAGCCTATAACGGGTGCCACAGGCAGTAATTGGTCGATGGCCCAACTGTCTACAGCGGACTGGAAGATAGAAAAATTACATAAATATTGGGAAGAAACAGAAAAATCTAACTCTTGCATGTCCTCTGGAACGTATTCTTGAAATTTATAGTAAGCTTGCACTTGACGAGTAATTTTCCAATACAAGGTTTCTATTTTGCCAAATTCCTCCAACCCAATAACGCCTAACTTAAATGCTTGGGCAGCTTGCTCTTTCCACTGCACGGCGTCGTTGTACGCTTCTTGGAAGTTCATATCTTGAGTGCTTTTGCCAGAGGGCAAACTATCGAACAGCTCTCTCATATACTTTAAAAGAAAATGTTCATTGTCGGTCTCGGTCGTTTCAATTTCGGCCCCTTCAGGCTTTATTTCACCGACTACTTCAGTTATCACACAACTGTGATGTGCGGTAATGGCTCGACCACTTTCAGACACTATGTTTGGATGAGGGACATTTTCTAAATCACACACATCTTTAAGACCGTATACTACGTCAGCAACGTATTCTGAAAGACTGTAATTACGCGATGAATCACTAGTAGAGTGTGTGCCATCGTAGTCTATACCCAATCCCCCTCCTACATCGACGTATTCTAACTCGAAACCCATTTTGTGAAGTTCAGCGTAAATTCGTCCAGCTTCATTCACAGCGTCTTTGATCGCACGTATTTCTGGCAGCTGACTGCCTATATGAAAATGTAAAAGCTTCAAGGTATGACCCAAGCCCTCGGATTCTAGATACCTTGCAGACTTAATAACTTCTGACACCGTAAGTCCAAATTTTGCTTTTTCACCACTTGAGCCCTGCCAACGACCCATTCCTTTAGATTGCATTTTACTTCGAATGCCTACAATAGGTTCGATGTTTAATTGTTTGCTTATTCGAACAAGCGCGACCAACTCACTGAATTTTTCAATCACTACCACTACTTTTCGACCGAGTTTACGACCTAATAATGCCAGCTTTAAAAATTCATCATCTTTGTAACCATTTAAAATGGTCAGAGCATTTATATTCGTATTATAAGCTAGAACGGCCAGCAATTCTGGTTTAGAGCCAGCTTCTAAACCAAAGTCATAGGGTTCACCTGCGTCCACAATTTCTTCGACCACTTCGCGCATTTGATTCACTTTAATGGGGTAAACGCCGTTGTATTTACCGGCATACTCCGCCTCTTTTATGGCTTCATTAAAGGCTTCATTTAAACTAACAACCTGAGAACGCAATACATCATGAAACCTTATCACCACAGGAAATTGGACTTTTTCGTCTCTGATTTCTTGAATAAGTGCATCGAAATCGATGCTCATATCTTTATGGCCCCTATCTGGGATAACATGAATGTTCCCATTATTACCAATTTTAAAATAGCCCCCGCCCCAACTCGACACACCATATGTGCGCTCGGCATCGGCAATAGACCACTCGTTTTGTTGTGAATTATGTTCTGACAAATCAAAATCCTATCAGTTTATGAGAGATGACAAACTCTTTTTTAATGTCACTCGCGACCACGCGTTTTCGTTGTAGTAGATGTTAGCAAATATAAAGATAAGTATATATCTAGGTGGTGAAATTAACGCTCAAAATACTCTGTGATTTAATGTATTGCTTAGCAAACTCATTTTAAAATCTGTACTTTTGAACCATTGTACTTGTGCCTTAGGTTGGTGTATGTTTATTAAACGATATTAGAGTGTCAGAAAGATTAAATCGCCGCCCGTGCTAATAAGCTTATGCAAGGCTTTGCTAGCAGTCAGCAAGGCATTATAGCGTCGACAAGATATTTTATCTCACTCATAAAGTTGGTGAATACAATGAGCAAGCCCTTAAATCACGATAACACAACGCCTTGTCATCTCATGCTGGTAGATGACAATGATTTGGAGCTTAAGCTTTATGCCAATGGCCTTGCCGAACAATTCACTTTGACCTTCGCTCAATCTACGAAACACGCATGGGACCAGATTAACCGGGCTCCTCTGCCAGATGCAATTTTGCTTGACGTAATGATGCCAAATGAAGATGGATTGGCATTTTGCGAGCGACTCAAAGAGAACCCATTCACAACAGACATTCCAATTATATTCATCTCATCATTGATCGAACCTGCGTTTAAGCACCAAGCTTTCAGAGCCGGCGCTGCGGACTTTATTGTTAAACCACCTGATGCCGAAGAGTTGATTGCTAGAATAAAAAGACACGTTGGCATCTATAAAAAAACCAAACGGCTAGAGTCTTTGATATTTATCGACCCGCTCACTCATTTGCCAAATGCCAGCAAATTTCAAACTGTATTAAAACAAGAATGGGCAAGGTGCGCTCGATATTGGCATCACGTTTCCCTCTTGCTGATACAACTTGAAGATATGCAAGACGTCATCAATGAATATGGACAAGACGAGTATCTAAATTTAACCGCAAGCATTTCTGGAGGTCTCAGCGACGTCGGCGGTAGACCTGGAGATCTTCTTGCTTCGTTAGACGACAATACTTTCGCGTTATTACTTTCAGACTGCAGTAAAAATGGAGCAAAGCTTAAAGCCGAGCAGATAATGGAACGCTTCAATAGCCCTAATTTTGCGGTAAAACATCAGCTAAGCGCGGGCAAAGTAAGGTGCACTATTGCAGTGACGGTGGCCGCACCTGCTGGGGGTGGCGAGTTTGAAAAGTTGATAGAAGAAGCAAAAGGTTTATTACTTCAAAGCAGCCAACTTGGGGTCGGAAAAATATATGAATCTGATTCAATACTTGGGGTAGACACCGTACCTTTAGATAATGAACATCGTCAGCATCAATAAGGATATTGACACACATTTCAATAACGCGTCGCATAGATAAGCGTCTCTTAAACAATAGTGAAATTCAATATTTATAGAAGTAACAACCTGTATTCCTCTCATCGTCTGTTTGTGATTTCCTAAAAATTTATAATATGTGTCGACTTCAAAGGAGTCCCAAAGGCTAAGTCTTGACTTGCCTGTTTACCAATAACTCTAGGCAAGTAGCGTGTATGCATACCGCTGCTTGGCCGCACAGATCGCACATTTTCATGCGTAAATGTATCGCCATGCTTGATGTCTTTGGTGACATACAGTGAGCGCCGAAGTGCTCGACTTTTTGATTCGCTTTGCTTGAGATCATATCCAGCTTTCCCCAACGCCCTATGCGCTTTTTTACAAGATTTCACCATATTGGCAAACTCTTGTGGCTCTAGGGAAAATGCGGCGTCTACTGCACCCTCTGATCTGTCTAAAGTAAAGTGTTTTTCAATAATGGCAGCGCCGAGTGCAGTAGCTGTAATGGCTGCTGTATTATCTATTGTGTGGTCGCTCAAACCTATAGGAACATTAAATCGTGTTTGCAAATCACTTATGGTATGTAAATTACAATCATCAATTGGCGTAGGGTAGCCACTAATGCAATGAAGAATACCTAATTGAGTACCTCCTGCATCTTCTACCGCTTGAACTGCTTCTTGTATTTCATCCAGTGTCGCCATTCCAGTTGAAATAATGATTGGCTTGCCAGTGGCTGTAGCTGCCTTAATAAGCCCAATGTCATTAATCTCAAACGAGGCGATTTTGTATGCTGGACAGTCTAAGTCTTCTAATAAATCAATCGCGGTTGTATCGAAAGGAGACGAAAATAATGGTATGCCATGATCTTTAGCCCTTTGAAATAAAGCTTCATGCCATTCCCAAGGTGTATAAGCCTCTTGATATAATTCGTAAAGCTTACGGCCTCCCCACAGGCCTCCCTTAAGAGTAAATTCGTCTGAGTCGCAATCAAGAGTTATGGTGTCGGCTGTATAAGTCTGGATCTTTATGGCATCTGCACCTGTCGCAGCGGCTTCGTCCACTAGTTTTAACGCATTGTCCAAGTGACCGCCGTGATTTCCGGACAGTTCAACAATAATAAATGGAGATGATTGTCTAGAAATACGGTAGCCCGCAAGTTGAAATTTATCTTGTAATTTTGACGCATTGTTCATTCAATCTGCCTTATAGTTGACATTTCATGGGCGAATTCTATTAACATAAACTAAAATTCGTGTGTTTAGTTTATAGTCTTATCATATTTTTTCGATATGCATTTTTCGAACCAAACGTGATAAAAATTCGTTTAGATATTATAATCTTGAATAATTAGCCTCCTATTGGAGTTTTATCAAAAAGCAAAGACATGAATAAACTCAAGCAAGCCACAACAATCATCGCCTTATGTGCCTTATCTTTTCTGATAGGCAGATACTCCAGCGTAGAAAATACAAAACAAATCCAAGAAAATGATGCGACAGCATTGAACGACGAATTAGGTTTACTTAACGATAATGCCATTTTACCACCAAAACTTGATGACAAACCTCCTATGCAAAACGCAAAAAGCCCACAAGTAAGTGGTGAATCACTATCGATAAAAGAATCGCTTTATAAGGCTTTACAAACAAACGATGAGTTAGCACGAGAAAACGACCAGTTGGAAAAGCAAATAGAGAAACTTAAATTGGACTATCAGTTACTGGACGCATCTTTCACCATGGCCAAAGCTAAGTTAGAACAAAATCAAATTGGCTTTGAATCTGTTCCGCTGGAAAAGTTACAAGAAGTAGTAAATTCGCCAATAGCAGAGTTAGTAGCTGGTAGCCCGCTATCCAGAGACGTATTCAATCATGCCTCACAAGCGCAGGACTTCGAGTGGGCTTCTGTAATGGAACAACGTATTTCTGACTTTTTCATCACTCATGAACTAAATTATGCGTTCAGGTTGGATAAAGTAACTTGCAAAAAAACAAGCTGTGATATTCTTGGTTACGAGCTTGAACAGGAATCTGTTGACGTAATGTTGGAAGACATAATCAAAGAGCCTTGGTGGTCATTTAAGCACCGTTCAAAATTTAGAAGCCCCCCTTCCGCGGAAGGCACGGTCTTTTATATGCTTTTAAAAAATAGTTTCTCCTAGTCATTATGGAATGACGTTTCGCCTGTAGATAGCTTCCACGGACTTCTCACCATAAAGGCCACACACACAGTAAAACTCAAAAACGATAAAATAAATGATGCAGATTGTGTTCAAGTCAAATTTAGACTTTCTCACAAACTCAATTTAGACCTTTAGATAGTCCAACCCAAAGACTGCGCTTTTTCATACGCCAACTCTGTCAAATCGGTCGCCACAAAATGATGATGTAACAGCATGACGCCTAGCACGTGATTTAGTATTGCGTCCACCTGTACTTTATCTGCATCAATACCTGTTTTATCTTCTTGCTTTTCTATCAGCTTTGTAAGTGCCTTTGCATCTATCAGCTTTGCCTGCTCTAGCTTTTGATCAGACGCATATTTATCTAAAAGAGTCTTAAGCTTGTTCCACTTTGCCTCGTCGGTATGAGCCGGAGGTGCCATGAAGGCAAACTTTTCTCGGTTGTAGAGGGTTTCAGGTAAAACCCCTTTCATGGCTTCTCTTAATACGTGCTTTTCACGACTGCCGCGTATGCGCATTTCCGGCGGCACCAAACAAGCAAACTCGGCCAGTTTATGGTCCAAAAATGCTGGTCGAGCTTCCATCGAATTTGCCATGTCTACTCTGTCGCCGCCCCACGTCAATATTTGGCCCTCAAGCATGGTCTTTATCCACACATACTGAGCTTTGTCCAACGGATGTCTGTCTGATAGATAGTCTTCATCCAGTTTTTGAGCAATCGCTGTGCCAGGCTCATAGTCGTTAATTTCATCGCGACGACTGGGATGGATTAAGGTTTTGGCAATGTCACTGCATCCTAGCCAGGGCTGAAGACAACTCGGTGTAAAACCTACCTTGTTGTTAATATCAGTTGAAACGTATTCGTCTTTCGGCAGCATCGCGCCTTTGAACAATTCATTGGAAGCCGCCAATGAATCTTTCCAATCTTGTGCTTGAGTTTCATCAAGCCCATCTAATCCATGTAAAAACATGTCCTGTCTAAACGCTGGATAGCCTGCAAACAGTTCATCCGAGCCTTCTCCGGTAAGTACTACTTTGTATTTTACGTGCCTAACTTGCTGACTCATCATTAACTTAGCAACCGCCAGCGTATTGTAGATTGTGCGCTCGGTATGCCAAATGGTGCGCGAAAAATTGTCATAAAGAAGGTCTGCATTGAGTTTTAGAATATCTTGCTGTGCTCCGACCGATTCTGCCATCTCGGTTGCAATTGGAGTTTCATCGTAACTTTCACTGTCAAACCCAATGGTAAATGCCCGAATAGGCTCTTGCGACGCGGCAGAGGCCAACCCTAGTATTGAACAAGAATCTATCCCCCCAGACAAATAACAGCCTACTGGAACATCTGCGTTTAGCCTTAACTGCACGGCTTCTAACAGCTTTTCTCTAACACCATCAATATAGAACTTTTCCGAATGTTGCGGACGCATGTCCTTTTCTGGAAAATCCATATCCCAATACTTATACGTTTCTACCTTAAAAGAGCCATTGGTTCTGGTAAATTTAAGCACATGGCCAGGCTCCACTTGGTTAATGCCTTTAAAGGCAGTGGTGCCAGGAACCATTACTTGGATTAATTGATGAAACAGTCCATGTGTATCAATTTCGGCTTTTACGTCAGGGTGTGCTAGTACCACTTTGACTTCAGAGCCAAATACAATAGAGTCGCTTGTTTGAGTCCAGTACAAAGGCTTTATGCCAAAGCGATCTCTGACCAAATAAAGCGCATCTTCTTGGTCGTCGTAAAGTGAAAACGCAAACTCACCACGCAAATACTCAAGCGCCTTTTCCATTCCCACATGCATAAAAAGATGAGGAACTACTTCCGAGTCGCTCTTGCTCGAAAATGATAACCCTTGGGCGGTTAAGTCGGCTCGGATCTTTTGAAAATCGTAGAACTCGCCATTGTGGGAATATATCACCTGACCACCATGCAACCAGAAGGGTTGGCGTCCTCTATCTTCATTCAAATCGATAATGGACAAACGAGAGTGTGACATGCCCACTCCCATTCCAGTTGGATTACAGTACCCATAATTATCAGGGCCTCGATGATGTTGGATCGCTGCCATATTAACTAAGGTTTGAGAACAAACAAGTGCTTCCTTACTGTTCGCGTATATTCCTGCTATGCCACACATACAAACTGACCTTTATAATCTAAATAATATCAAGAACACGTTCTGTCCTGCGAACAACACAGGTCAATAACGCCTGACGAAGAAAAACTGCACCTCGAGCCTGTGCGAAGTACCAATTATGTTGTGTATTATCTAAACTTTTACACAGCTCTTCACCTCTAGCAAGCGGATGCAATACGATGGCCTCGCTCTTAAGCGGAGCATCACTAGACAGCTGATATTCCAACCCATAATTGCTGTAAGTGTTGCCTTCCCAAGCGATAGCGTTGATATATACAACGTCCATTGCAGGTAAAATATTATGCATAGTTTTGCTAAATTGAATGTCAAGCCCGCAATTCACTAGCTCGTCTAGGTCTTCTTGGTCAATGACTTCATCTTTGTCTTGATTAGATACAATTGTGATGCTGTTAAAAGCGGCTGAAAAAAGCGCACAAATCTTCAATAAACTGCGCACTGTCCGCATTTTATTTGGGATCCCCACTATGCACATGTCAATTGGATGAGTGACCTCTTCCTCAATTAACTCTGGTCGCCATTTAAAAATGGTATATAGGTCAGATAGGGCCTGAGTGGGATGCTCTTCTGTGCCATTTCCAGCATTTATAATTGGAATACGCAAATTCCTCATCATTTCTCGCACGGAGTCTTCATTAGAGTCGCGCAACACGACGCAATCGCCGTAGTTATTAAACATTTCGGCAACATCGGCTAAACTTTCGCCCTTTGCAATCCCGGTGGTCGATAAATCTGTAATCGACATAATATCCCCACCTAAACGATGCCATGCGCTCTCAAATGAAAGCCGAGTTCGCGTGCTTGGCTCGTAAAAAGCAGATATCATAATTTGTCCCTGTAGCGATGTGTGAAAACGCCCAGGATTTGCCTCGTACTTTGCAGACAGTCTGAAAAGTTGTTTGAGAGTTTGTGGGTCAAATTGATCAGCGGAATAAATATGCTGGTCGTTCAGGTTGACCAACGCATCTCCGTCCTCAATGATCGCCCTTAACAAATTTTTAGGATGTGCATTACCGTAAACATCTGGCTTTGCACGCTGAAATTTTACAACATGTTCTAATTCCGATTTCACCATAACTTTTCACGCTTCATGTCTATAAATAAATACCCAAGCAACAAAAGTGGCGCAATCGCTGCTAGTGTGATGGCCAGCATTACCATGATTGTTAGTGCACTTTCCGTTACATACATTTTTAATGCCCTTTCAATAACTCAAAATCGAATTTTGTTTTACTCATGCGCAACCCAAGTAGACAAATCATCCAGCTTACGAAACAGGAGCTAATGGCAGCGACATAAAACCCGACAGCAAAATAGCTGATTAAACCAACACTAGTACCGATAAACATTGCTGTTGCAGCCCATTTACCTGTTAATCTAGTGTCATACAAACCGTATACTATTGGCCAAATAGTAGACGCAACGAATGCGCCTGTGAAATTTAAGAGCGACCCCAATGTTGCCAGTTTTGGATAGCTTATTATCCATGTTGCGATACCAAGAATGACAACAATGACCTGATTCGCTCGCATTAATTTTTTACCAGACGCTTCTTTTGCAAAGATTTTTCGGTAGACGTCTTGAGTCAGTAAATCTGACGTCGCAGCAAGTAACGAGTCCATACTTGACGCTAATGCAGAAAATACAATAATAAAGATAAATACCGCACCAATGCTGCCTAGTAATTTGGCAGCCACCATGGGTCCAACCATGTCAGCACTTTGCGGGATAATGCCAAGACTTATTGCAGCAAGGGCAATAAAGCCAGTAACGATAGGAATAGGAAGCCAAAGTAGACCTGCTGCTATGTAAGACTTTTTACCAATGCCCTGTGCAAAGGCGAACGCCCTAGACCACCACACATTTGAGTGAAAAATTTCCCCTATCCCGAAAAAGATGTTGTTGAAAAAAAACATGATGGCGGCTGGAAATAATAGGTTTAGAAGCTCAGGTTGAGTTTGCTTAACAGTTTGATGTAGGTCGGTAAATCCAACTGTTTTAATGCACACTACGGCAACAGTGACAACGCCAACAAGAATAATAATGGTTTGAACAAAGTCGGTGGCAATAACTGCTCTCATGCCTCCAAGCAATGTATATCCCACACAAACCAAAAGAATAACGGTCACCCCAGTATGGTAACTTAGTTCACTTAATGACGACAATAGCAACCCACCGGCCATCCCAAGACTCACCATCCAGCCAAGTGCATAACAAAGTGAAATCACCAAGAATACTGCCCAAGCCGGTTTGCCATACCGGGCATCGATGAAGTCACCGCTCGTAAATCCGCGAGGCATAAGTAGCTTAATGCGTTTGGCTAAAGGAGCAAATAAGATTAATCCTAACGATGCCATGCTATACCCAAGCATCCCCCAAATTCCAAATTGATAGGTTAATTGAGGAGCCACAAGTGTTGTATTACTAGTAATCCAGGTCGCCATTGCGGTCGCAGTTGCTAGGGCAAAGCCCACATTCCTTCCGGCCAGAGCGTAGTCGTCAATATTGCTATTCTTACGTCCTAAATACCAACCCCACATAATCCAAGTGACCCCGAAACAAGTCAATATTATGAAAGCCGTATTGGCATCTATTTGGATAGCGTTCATGAGCCTAGCATTGCTGGTTTTTATGTTCGAGAATTTGATAGCGGTAAAGAATTACCACCAAGGCGAGAAACATAAATAAACCAATCAAAAATAACGGTATCGCAGTAGTTAACGACCAATGCTTTACCGTTATACGGTCAATTGCAGCTGCATCGGTATTAGAAACTACTTCGATTGAGTAATCTCCGTTAGGCAAACCAGAAAAAGTCCAAGCTTTTTGTTGAGTGTATGGGAAAGTAAAAAAGTGATCAGGACGGTCCAGATCTTTAATTTGAATTGAATGAGCTTTACTCTTAGTATCATAACTATTATTGACTATAAAAAAACCTTCCTTCGAAACTTCGACGGCAATCGCCTCGAAACAAAAGAACCATATGAACAATGAGATTAACAAGCTCTTGGCAGTCAAACGTGTATACCGTTATTGCTTTTTTTAAAAACGTAACAAATAATTGAACACTAATCAAATTTTAAACTGAGGTCATGTATGTCAGCTAGCAAAGAATTAACGATCAACATTGAACGTTTAAAGAGAGACCTATTAGATTTATTTAAAATAGGATATGACCCAGCGAACAAAGGGGTATCGCGAATTGCATTCAGTAATGCGGATATGCAAGCGAAACAATGGTTAATCAGCAAGTTTGAAGAAGAAGGCTTTTACGCATACTGCGACGGAGCAAGCAATGTTGTGGGTAGAGCGAACAAAGATGTCCCAGAAAAAGTTATCGCCATTGGTTCCCACATTGACTCCGTAATAGCCGGGGGAATGTTTGATGGAACTTTAGGGGTTATGGCCGGACTTGAAATAATGCGAACCCTTCGAGAGGCAGGAATTGAACTGCCCATTCCTCTACAAGTATATGCATTCGCAGAGGAAGAAGGTCGCTTTGGTGGAATGATGGGAGCTCAAGCATTAATTGGAGATCTCACGCCTGAATGGTTATTAAGTGCTCACGACGTCAATGGAGTCTTATTAAAAGATGCCATGGAAGAGCAAGGATTAAATGCATTAGATGCGCTGGATGCTCGTGTTTCTCCAGAATTTCTACACGGATTCATTGAACTACATATTGAACAAGGACCAGTCTTGGATAAGAACAAAACGTCTATCGGCATAGTTGAATCCATTTCAGGGGTATTTAAATGGATAATAAAATTAATTGGAAAATCCAACCATGCCGGTACAGCTCCCATGGATATGCGAAGTGATGCGTTCATGGGGCTGGCGGACTTTGCGCATGAAATCCCTCGTTTGATCAATGAAGATGGCACGGAAAAGAGCCGGTTAACTGTTGGAAAAGTGGACTTAAAACCGGGTCACGCACACACGGTGCCGGGCGAAGTAGAGTTCACCTTAGTGGGGCGAGATACTAATAACGATGTGATGATAGAACTGGCGAAAGGTTGTAGAAAAATTTTATCATCCATCGCTAGAAAACATCACCTTATGTTCGAGTTTGAACAAATGAGTTGGTTAGAGCCACAACCTATGTCGCAAAAGGTAATTGATCAAATAGAGTCAGAGGCGAAATCAATGAAGGCCAATTACTTACATCTTCCAAGCGGCGCAGGGCATGACGCTCAGCACCTTGCGAAGGTCACCAATACAGGCATGATCTTTGTTCCAAGCGTAGCTGGAATAAGCCACGCACCAGACGAATGGACTCACTGGCAGGACATTGAACAAGGTGCCAACCTCTTACTTAATACCGCGATGTCGATGAGCAAATGGAATTAATGGACCCTCGTTGCGCTAGTATCAATCAGAAAAACTCACAGCATTGCCAATAGCTTCCGTGCTAAAGTTGCTCAACAATATTCATTTGCAGGTTGAAAAAACCACAGATAATGGTTAAATTTTTGGCAATAGAATAATCTTATGTTTAACCTAGTTTGGTCATGCACCGTGCTCACTCTGTCAAGGAAACCAAATGGACACTTTTAAATTTACGAAAATCACAGTTATCCTAGCATTGCTCGGTCTGCCTTTTCATTCAGTATTTGCTGTCAACAAAAAAGACGTTATAGACACTTGCGTAAAAACGGGGGATAGCATGGCTGTGTGCGAATGCGTCAGCGAGAAATGGCTAGACAGCCTTACTTCACAGGAAACCAAGCTTGCCGAAGAATTATTAGATTACATGAAAACAGACATTCAACCTACTTCGAGTGACATGCAAAAGTACTCATCAGTAATGAACAAATACCGAAAATTGGGCATGCAATGCGCTATGAATGTAAGTACGAGTGTTGAAGAAGAGGAAGAGGAATTTGATTTAGGAGCCTTTATTCCCAAAGGCGCAATGAGTGCGCAAGATATGAAGGACTTTAACGCCATTGTATCTGGCAAGGGCAACGTTATGGATAAGCTCAAATCGATGGATAAGAGGGATCAACAGCGACGCGACATAGACAGACAAGAGCGAGCAACTAATCAAGCAACCTCAGATGCTGAAATTGCTAAGCTTAGAGCCCAATACAAAGCTGAACAAAAACGCGTGGAATCTCGACCTATATTAAGTCAGCGTCGCCAAGATTTTAAATCGTTATTTGATTTGCACTCAAAAGTTTATGGTATCGATAGTAGCTCGTCTAACTGTTTGTGGGACCAGCTGATGAGCGTAACAAATCGTGATGAGCCAAGCATATTAGCGGTATATTTTGCCTCCATAGGTGGGGGAGATTTTGACCAACCGCCTGAACATAGGCCCCATATGGATCAGGCTTTCAACAGATATCAGAAATACCAAGATAAACGAGCCATGTGCGATTAAACAATATCCTTAAGTACGAATTAGAATGGATCGAGTACTGAACTTCACGCTATTTGAGGCGATTTTCAAATTACCACCATGATAATACAGGTTTCTTTTAACCCGATGGATGTATCCGACTCACAAATAAACAAGGAACTCGAGCTTAGCCCTCCAGTTCCTTGTTTTAGAATTAGCATTCTTTGTTGACACTTACCAATTAAACCGACTCATACAGCAACCTAGTCGTTGTCTATATTTCTAACGTTCCATCAACCCACTATTTATACACTTCCTGCTTCTGTCGCTTCGGGTACTTCGACTAGTTTACCTGTCTTACAGTCGTAGATGTATCCATATACTGGTATATCTTTAGGAACTAAATTACTATTTTTTATTTTTTGAACGTCTTCTAAAACACTTTTCGCGTTATCGGTAAACGTAAGCCAGTTGATATACTTACCATCACTGCTCCCGCCCGAGTTTTCTGTATTTTTCCAACCATTTTCATCGATCGACGCTGTCTTCAAGCTGGTAGAGAGCAAATCACCCATTATTTCACTGTTAAAGAGTTCCATACCACAATCTGTATGATGAATAACGAACCATTCTTTTGTGCCTAAAAGTTTATGGGAAATAACCAAAGACCGAATAGCATCATCACTTGCTCTTCCGCCTGCGTTTCTTATGACATGAGCGTCTCCCTCTGCTAAACCTGCATATTTTGCTGGATCAAGTCGTGCGTCCATGCAAGTGAGAATTGCAAAGCCTCTCGCTGGTGGTAAAGCCAAGTCACCCTTATCACCGAAATTTTCTACGTATTTTTCATTTGCAGACATAACTTCTGTTTTTATATTGCTCATAGTTGTTCCTTAAAATTAAGCGGTTTTTGTCAAGAGAGCTTAGAACAGAACGTAAGCCCTCTATTTAATTATATTTATTATAGTGTATATAGCTTCAATAGCGATTTGTGAAACGAGACAAATTGCAATATGGATTACGAGCTTTTGGTTATTACTAATAACCAAATTAGACTTATATAAAAAAAGCCCTCAGATCTAAAGATCTGAGGGCTTAACAGCTTTTACATTACAACGCTACTTACTAGCGCAAAACGTTATGCACAGCTAGGCAGATTACATCATGCCGCCCATGCCACCCATGCCGCCCATATCAGGCATTGCAGGAGCAGGAGCTTCATCAGCAGGAGCATCGGCAACCATTGCTTCAGTTGTAATCATTAAGCTAGCAATTGATGCAGCAAATTGCAGCGCTGAACGAGTTACCTTAGTTGGATCTAAGATCCCCATGTCAAGCATATCGCCGTAGGTATCATTGCCAGCATTGTATCCATAGTTCCCTTCGCCGTTTTTAACAGCATTGGTTACTACAGACGCTTCAGCACCGGCGTTTGCTGCGATTTGGCGAAGTGGCGCTTCCATAGCACGAAGCGCTAGCTTAATGCCGTGAGTTTGCTCTTCGTTATCGCCTGCTAGGTCGACTAGTTTAGCCGCTACGCGAACCAGTGCCACACCGCCACCAGGCACTACGCCTTCTTCAACTGCGGCACGAGTTGCATGCAATGCGTCTTCTACTCGAGCTTTTTTCTCTTTCATTTCAACTTCGGTAGCAGCACCAACTTTAATTACCGCAACACCGCCAGCTAATTTAGCTAAACGCTCTTGAAGTTTTTCTTTATCATAATCTGATGAAGACTCTTCAATCTGTGCACGGATTTGGTTGCAGCGACCTTCTATTGCTTCTTGCTCGCCAGCACCATCAACTACGGTCGTGTTGTCTTTAGAAATTACTACTCTTTTTGCAGTACCAAGATCTTCAAGGGTAACTTTTTCAAGTTCAAGACCAATTTCTTCAGAGATTACTGTACCGCCAGTAAGAGTCGCGATGTCTTGTAGCATTGCTTTACGACGGTCACCAAAACCTGGTGCTTTAACAGCGGCTACTTTGACAATACCACGCATGTTGTTCACTACAAGTGTTGCAAGCGCTTCGCCTTCAACATCCTCTGCAATAATTAACAACGGCTTAGAAGACTTGGCCACTGCTTCTAACGTTGGCAATAATTCGCGGATGTTAGAGATTTTCTTATCGACTAATAGAATATAAGGGCTTTCTAACTCTACCGTGCCATTTTCTTGGCTATTAATGAAATAAGGAGAAAGGTAACCACGATCAAACTGCATGCCTTCCACAACGTCAAGTTCGTTTTGCAGAGCTTGACCTTCTTCAACAGTTATTACACCTTCTTTACCGACTTTTTCCATCGCCTGAGCAATGATTTCGCCTACAACGGTGTCAGAGTTAGCTGAGATAGTGCCTACTTGAGCGATAGATTTACTGTCAGCACAATCTGTAGACAGACCTTTTAATTCTTCAACCGCAGCAATAACAGCTTTATCAATTCCGCGTTTAAGATCCATTGGATTCATGCCAGCCGCTACTGACTTGAGGCCTTCTGTTACGATAGCTTGAGCCAAGACGGTTGCTGTAGTAGTGCCGTCTCCCGCCTCATCATTTGCTTTAGACGCTACTTCTTTCACCATTTGAGCGCCCATATTTTCAAACTTGTCCTCAAGCTCGATTTCTTTAGCCACAGATACACCGTCTTTCGTGATAGTAGGTGCGCCAAAAGATTTGTCTAACACTACGTTACGACCTTTAGGGCCTAGTGTTACTTTAACTGCATTGGCTAAAACATTTACGCCTTTTAGCATTTTAGTGCGAGCGTCGTCGCCGAAATAGACTTCTTTAGATGCCATTTTCTTTTCCTCTAAATTTTATAACCTGTTGGATAAACTAACTAAATGCGTATTACTCAACAATCGCAAGTATGTCGCTTTCACTAAGAATTAATACTTCTTCGCCATCTAACTTCTCAGTTTTTACGCCATAACCTTCACTAAAGATAACGCTGTCCCCAACTTTAACGTCTAAAGCCTGGACATCACCATTATCAAGAACACGACCTTTGCCTACAGCTAATACCGTGCCGCGAGTTGATTTCTCTGCAGCAGAACCCGTCAACACGATACCACCGGCTGACTTACTTTCTACTTCTTCGCGCTTGATGATGACGCGGTCATGTAAAGGACGAATTGCCATTTTCAAATCTCCTGAAATTCAAATAAACATTGTTTGTTTAGTTTTATAACTTGAGCCCAAGTTGTTTTGAGCCCAAAACTGATACTTGCCTGACGTGATAGCCAAACAAGTTAAATCTTTGTAACTTATTTGCTGAAAAGTAATTGGGGGTGACAAAAATAATCTCAAGGGTGAATGCAAAAAAATTTTTTAATTCAGTCTGTTTTTTGAGTTGTCGTCAGTTTTATCGTCAGATTTATCGGTGTATTCGCCGTCTATGACGTCACCATGCTCTCCTCGATTGCCACTGTTTTCGGGATCATGGGCTTGTTCAAATGGTGGGCGTTGATTGAAATTTGAATGATTAAAGTGGACGCTACCCATCTTTTTGTTCACAAAAGCTTTCATAAAGAAAGTAGCAATGGGAGTTCGGCTAAAGGGTAAGGTGAACAAAAAGCCTAGCACATCAGTGATAAATCCTGGGGTGATCAATAGCACGCCGGCGACTAATAGTAGAATACCTTCGGCTAGTTCAGTACTGGGAGCTTGACCGGTATTTAATTTTTCTTGCATGTGTTGAATAAGAGCGAAACCTTGTTGGCGCACAAAATAGGCACCAAAGAACGCAGTGACAATCACAATAAAGAAAGTATTCCAGCCACCAATTGAATCTGACACGTTGATTATCAGCATGATTTCGGCAATAGGCAAAATCACAAATAAAAGAAATAGTGGTAACATGGGGTCCTCGATGGCTTGTTAGACTTTCGCTGTCTACGTTAGAACTTTAAATGGACAAAAAGTGTACTCATTCATACTCGTTCTTAGTATGAGTTGGGACACTTATTAATAATTCAATCTAATTTAATTCGACAAAAGTCGTGATAAGGTTTGAATTCAAGACGTTTATTTAATCAGCAACCATTGCTGTTAGGTGAGCATGGGCTTAAATGTGAATTATTGTGGGGCTTTGCCGGTCTTTTAGATTGAATTAAGCTTCGATGGTAATCGATAGAAAGTAGAATAGTTATAACAGTCAAAATGTAACATTTTGTAAAATATAAAGAAAATTTGGTCTGTCCAGGAATTTATTAGTCAAGAGGTTCAGGTGGTAAGTAACAGTAAAATTGTAAACGTAGGCTCTATAAAGCAGATATTTGGTATAGTTTGGCTAAAAGTACTTGCTGTGGCTGCTTTTTTTCTTATTGGCAATAGCTTTTACATTGCGAGCAGTTCATATTCCAATGCTCAAGTTACGCCCGAGTCACTCTTCGATAGCTCTCCCACTTTTCTAAAGGTCGATGAAGCCTTTGGGTTCGACTTCGAGCAACAAGATGGAAAGCTAATTATTAAATGGGACATTGAGCCTGGCTATTATCTCTATAAAAAACAATTCAAAACCGCCACTAAAAATGCGGTTGTCGCGCAACCCAGTTACCCACCACATGAGCAAATAGAGGACGAGTTTTTTGGATTATCTGACGTTTTCTTTGAAGACATGCAAATGGTCTATCCGATCATACAAGCTCAGCAGGATGGCTCAGTCAAGATCAGATATCAAGGGTGTGCGGAAGCTGGATTGTGTTATCCGCCCACAACCAAAGTGGTGTTTTTGGACGCCTACGACAGTGGCTTGGCAAGTTTCGAAGAATCGTCAAGCATATCGGTAACAAAAACGTTGTCTGACATCACGTTTAATATAAATATCGATAACGATTATTTTTTACTCAGTGAGAGTATATCCATCGATGCGTTTTTATATGAATTGGGTGAACCAAATATAACGCATTCAGGTGACGTTCGAGACATCGAAAAAAACGGTACTGTCCATTCTGCCTTAAGTGCTAATGTTCAGATTAAATTTCCTATCTTGCAGACCGAACCTGATGACACTATTCCCGACACGGTAGAGCTATATTTTCAAGGCTGCGTAAACGAAAGTTTGTGCTTCGAACCCTCTAGCTTTACCTCTAACCTGTCGAAAAGTGAGCGAACGGCGACGAGCCAATCGACGCTAAACGACAATTCAGCACCCGTATCGCAGCAATTTACGCTGGCAGAGCAACTTCTTTCAGACCAGAGTATTTTCATTAGTTTGGGAATTTTGGCTTTACTGGGTCTAGGCCTGGCGTTCACGCCATGTGTGTATCCGATGTACCCGATACTATCATCAATAGTGATAGGCAAAGGCAAGAAACAAATTAAAACATCTCACGCTTTTTCTCTTTCCTTTGTTTACGTTCAGGGAATGGCCATTACCTATTCGCTTATTGGACTGATCGTCGCCTCAGCTGGGGTTCAGTTCCAAGCCGCTTTACAGCACCCAGTATTATTGGGCATTTTTATTGTTTTATTCATTCTTTTAGCATTGGCCATGTTTGGGTTGTACGAAATTCAGATGCCACTTAAATGGCAAGAGAAGCTCAACAGCTTAAGTGATGGACAAAAACAAGGCAATTTTGTCGGCGTTTTTATTATGGGCGTTGTATCTGGTTTAGTGGCATCTCCTTGCACAACGGCGCCATTAACCGCTGTTTTAATCGTAGTCGCCCAGAGTGATAGTCTTATATTTGGGTTCTTTGCTCTTTATGCGTTAAGTATCGGCATGGGGATCCCATTAATATTATTTGGTGTTACTGGCGGCAAATTACTGCCTAAAGCAGGCGCGTGGATGAACGTGATAAAAGTGACATTTGGCTTTATGATGCTGACCGTAGCCATACTATTTGTCGAGCGATTTGTCATTGCTCAATGGACAGACTTGCTGTGGGCTGTATTGGGATTAGCTTTGTTCTCTTATTGGTTCACAATGAACCAAGACACAAGTACCGGTTTTGGGAAAGGCGTCAGAGCCTTAATCAGTATCTCTGGAATTGTGGTGTCTGTACTCTTCACTGTCCAAACGCTACAAAAGTTAGATATCATTCCTAATATCATCGCAAGTTCAGATACGTCTAAAATAAATGAGGTCGCGTCTTATCAAGGACACCCTGAATTTTTAGTCGTTAGAGATTTAAATGACTTTAAATCCAAACTTTCCCAAGCTAACCAAGAAAATAAATCGGTTATGTTAGACTTATATGCTGACTGGTGTGTCGCCTGTAAAGAATTTGAAAAATATACCTTTCCGGATCCCGAAGTCGTTGATGCGCTTTCAGAAACAATATGGATGCAAATAGACCTTACCGATAACACTCCTAGCAACCTTGAATTCCAAGAAGCGTTTAATATTGTTGGACTCCCCACTATCCTGTTTTTCAATCAACAGGGTAAAGAATTAGAACGTTCTCGTGTCACTGGTTTTATGAATGCAGAAGCATTTGCAGAACATTCTCGAAATACCTTGCCAAAAAGCTAAACTTTTGCGCTCTGCAAACGATAACCCCACTAGGAACCATATTTTTTTTTATACCTAATGGGGCATTATTTCGTCAGACACTTTTTCTGCGCCAATTAACAAGCGCAGACGTCAAATCATTGTCGTTGAAATTAAAGCCCATGGGTATAGTTTAAGCTATCTTAGAGTATTACTATATGACGTTAGTGCCACCAAAAACTCTCTCGATTTACATCGCAAGCGTATTAATTTCGGTTATTGCGTTGGTCTTTGTCACTCCAATTTTAAGTTTGGTTGTGATAGCGATTGGGTGTTTTTATTGCCTTTACGACCTTAGTTCGCAATTAGCGAGCTCAAAAGATACTCAAGAGCACGAAGAACATCAGTCGTCCTCGACAGTGGTCGTTGATTCGCAGCAATTTGAGCGTGTTACGAATGAGATGTTGCCAGCATTCGATGAGTGTCGAGCAAACATAAACGGAATAAAGACAACCCAAGATGACGCGGTCAATACACTGAGTCAAAGTTTTCAGCAGCTACAAGATTTAGTAAAGGTTCAGTCTGAGACTATTCAACGACTTATTCAAGCTGATGCCTCAGGTGAGGTTCTATACAGTGAAAAAATGAGAAATTTTGCAGATAACACATCAGAAACATTAGATAAATTCATAAAATCTACGGTAGATATGTCGACTTCTTCCATGGCATTGTTGGATCAAGTTACACAAATTTATGAGTCAGTCCCAGAAGTCCTGAAAGCAGTGAAAGACATTGACAGTATTTCTGACCAAACGAACCTGTTGGCATTAAATGCGGCAATCGAAGCGGCCAGAGCTGGGGAGCATGGCAGAGGTTTTGCTGTTGTAGCGGATGAAGTTCGCTCGCTTTCAAATAGGTCAAGTCAATTCAGTGATTCCATCCAGTCTCAATTGAAAGATATGTCAGTGAAAATTGAAGGCTTAACCGAAGAAGTAGGTAAATTGGCGAGTTACGATGTAAGTTACGTAATTGATGCCAAAAAGGAAATTAATGACGCGCTACGCAGCATAATTACGAAAGCTGAATCAGATGCTGCGGTTACTTCTGGTCTTGAGCAAGTTGCAATGGACTTAGAAGTTGCATTATCTAATGCGATAAGAGCCCTTCAGTTCGGTGACATTAACGGTCAAAATCTATTATTTACTCTTTCTGAAATTGAATTTATTCGCGACCAAGTAACGCATCTATCTTTATCAAATTTGGACGAGACTGTGCGCGAAATTAATGAGCACATCCACCAGATTCAACAGCGCAAAAAAGACAGTCATAACCCAGTTTCAGCAACAAGCATGGAAGCTGGCGATATTGATCTATTTTAATAACTATTTAATTTACTATCAAATTTAGTAGGAGTGTTTCATGAGCGAAAGGTCTTTACAAATTCCTGAGCGATTCGACTTTGGGTATCACAAACAATTTACAGAACAGTATCAAGCAATTTTGGACGCCGGAGCAGTTACTGATATCGCATTAGATTTTAGTAAGGTGAGTTATTTAGACAGTTCCGCGTTAGGCATGATGGTACTTTTTCAGAAAAAAGCAAAAAGTCAAAATATCAGCGTGCGTATAAAAGGGGCTAAAGACAATGCAAGGGAAATTTTGCAAATAGCCAATTTTGATCGCTTGTTCGAAATAAATTAAAAGGCTATTAATGCGCATTTTGATAATTGAAGACGATAGTTTGTTTGCTGAAATCTTGGAGACGTTCCTTGAGGATAAGAACTGCTCAACGATCGTTGCAGAGACTTTATCCGCGGCAAAAGAACAGCTCTCGTCTTCGGTGTTCCATTTTGTTCTGTTAGACAACCACCTTCCAGATGGGGATGGTATCAACTTTATCGAGGTAGTTAGAGAAACTTCATCGATACCCGTACCGGTAATGATGATAACAGGGGACGACAATCAAAATACAATGCATGATGCTCTAGAGCTAGGGGCAGATGACTTTTTGATGAAACCTTTATCTCTCGATTTACTGTGGCAAAAAATAACCCGTGTTTATTCGTACTATGAAAAGGAAAGCAAGCTTGCGACGCAGGCCAAAAGTCTTGAAGCTTTGCTCGACAAACAAACAAGAGAAGAGGAACTAGCGCGCTATGTCTATGAACACGTGGCAGCCAACATGCACAAAGATATAGATTGTGTCGACACTTATCTACAATCTTCTAGTTCCTTTAATGGAGACGTTTTTATTTGTGAAAAGTCTCCTACTGGCAACCTTTTCGTTATTTTAGCGGATGCAACAGGTCATGGCCTGTCTGCCGCGATAAGCATATTACCACTTTTAACCACCATCAGAGCAATGATAAGAAAAGGACTCTCGCTACCTCATATTATACACGAGGCAAACACGAAACTGTGCAAAGAGCTTCCTGACGACAAGTTTGTCGCATTAATTGGCGCAGAACTTAATCTCCATCAGAAAAATTTATTGCTGTTCAACGGCGGAATGCCAGATGTCATCAGTGTTAGACATGATAAAACGCTTAAGCGTTTGTCCAGTACTTCTATGGCACTGGGGATCATTGATCCGGAGGACTTCGATCCAAGCATTATTACCTTAGAAACACATCCTATTAAAAATTTGTTTTTCTTCAGTGATGGGCTAATCGAACAACAAAATATTTTTAAAGAAGAATTTGGCATGAGCCGGGTCATGAAGATAATAGAAGACCATACTGGAAGCGAGCCTTTAGTCAGTAGAGTAGTCAACCACTTCAGCGTGTTCAACGAAATGAATGAACTTCAAGACGACCTATCTATTTGTGACCTTCAGGTTGACGCATTGATTGATAAATTTACGTACGACGACAAGCCTGACCGAAGTAATAAAAGTGGCAACATACTTGCATCAATCGAGCTTCAAGGCAGTTTGCTTGCTGAAAGCGACATAATTGGCATGTTTGATAGCCTAATGCGATGCACAGATATCGTAGGAGGCCTCAGGCAAAAAGCATTCACCGTTTTTGCAGAGCTGATAAGTAACGCTCTTGACCACGGTATTTTGGGCCTCGATTCAAATTTAAAAAACGACTACTCGGGGTTTGCCGATTATTTGGAACTGAAAGAAAAACGTTTAGCAAATATGAAAGATGACGATAAATTGACTATGAGTTTTAGTTTCAACCCAGCAAGCGCAGAGATGAAGTTTTCGATACAAGACAGCGGTGATGGATACGAGCATAAAGAATTAAGCAAAATAGACGACACAAAGCTCTCTGGAAGAGGGCTAGCCTTGATCAGTAAACTTTGTAAACAAATAAATGTGGTGCCTCCTGGTAACTGCACATCGGTAATTTTAAATCGGGATACTCTATAGATGAACAAACATATTTTGGTTGTAGATGATTCACCATCTATCCGTCAAATGGTGCAAGTGACACTTAAATCAGCTCAATACCAAGTAACTACTGCAGAAGATGGTCAAGCTGCGCTTGATTTGTGTAAACGTATGCAGTACGACTTTGTGATCACTGACCAAAACATGCCTCGAATGGACGGATTAACCCTTATTAAATCACTTCGAGGTTTGGGCAGTTACCGAGCCACTCCTATTGTTGTACTTACCACCGAAGCAAGCGATGCAATGAAAGCAAAAGGTCGGGCTGCAGGCGCAACGGGCTGGATGGTTAAGCCTTTTGATCCACAAAAACTATTAACGGTTGCCGCAAAAGTGCTCAATTAAGTTAATTAAGAATATCAATCATTTGAGCGATAGAGGACAGTCAATATGTCAGTGGATATGAGTCAATTCTACGGCGTCTTTTTCGAAGAGAGCCAAGAGCATTTAGAGGAGATGGAACATCTTTTGATGGAATTGTCTCTAGATGAACCTGACGTTGAAGAACTAAACAGTATTTTCAGAGCGGCACATTCGATCAAAGGTGGTAGCGGTGTATTCGGTTTTGATGCACTGACCGGGCTTACGCATGTGATGGAAAATATTCTCGACTTAGCTCGACAGGAAGAACTGTCGCTGACAAAGAAAATAGTCGACCAATTACTGGTTACCGTTGATACATTAAATCAAATCCTCCAGTGCTACCAAAATGAAGAAGAAATAGATTGGGGTGCCATTGAGAAGGGTACCATTGCTTTAGAAGCATTACTTAAAGATGATAATCCTGACACTGAAAGCAAATCCGAGGCGGAAGATGAAGGGTTTGGCTTATTTGAAACTACTGTTACCGAGTCAGAAGACGATGACTTCGGTTTTTTCGACGAATCAGAACAAGCATTAGAAGAGAACTCTTTTGGTTTTTTTGATAACCAAGACGACAATCATGCATCAATAGATGTTGAAACAAAAGCAACTCAGGCCAATAACGAAATCGACGATGATGGTTTCGGATTTTTTGATGATGAACCTAACCAAGAAGCGCCACAAAATATAGAAGATGCTCCCAAGCAGACCGCTGAGACGGCAGCTAAAGAGCCAACTATTTCGAAAAAAGAAATTGCTCAAGATAAAGAAAGCGCTACACCCGCCCCTGCACCACAGAGTTCAAAACTCAGTTCAGTAACAAAAGAAAAAACAAAAGTTGCAGCGAAAAAGTCAACCAACTCTTCGAAGACTGAAACAAAAGAGTCAAGTTCAATAAGAGTGGATACATTAAAAATTGATTCGCTAGTCAATTTAGTGGGCGAACTGGTAATTACTCAATCAATGATAAAAATTGTTGGCAAAGACGTGCACGGTGAAACCGAAGAAAAATTAGACGGTGCAATTAATGAGCTGTCTCGTAATATAAGAGAAATTCAAGAAGCGGTTATGTCAATGCGAATGCTTCCGATGTCATTTGCATTTAACCGGTTTCCAAGAGTTGTGCGCGACCTTGCCGGTAAGCTCGACAAAGAGATCGAGTTAGTCATTGAAGGCGGAGCAACTGAAATAGATAAAGGCTTAATAGAAAAGCTCGTTGATCCTCTTACCCACCTTATTCGCAATAGTGTCGACCACGGCATTGAAATGCCTGACACCAGAGAAGCACTTGGAAAGCCAAGAACTGGAAAAGTGATATTGGGCGCAGAGCAACGAGGCGGTAGCATCATTATCACCATAACAGATGATGGTGCAGGCTTAAACAGAGAGAGAATACTCGATAAAGCCATGAAAAATGGCCTTGATGTCACTGAAGATATGCCAGATGAAAAAGTGTGGCCGCTTATATTCGAAGCCGGATTTTCGACTGCAGAGGCAGTGACAGATGTATCTGGCAGAGGCGTTGGCATGGACGTCGTGAGACGAAACATTGAATCGATAGGCGGTGCGGTTGAAATTGAAAGCAACCAAGGTGAAGGCAGTGTGTTTCAAATACGCTTGCCACTGACCTTAGCAATCGTAGACGGTATGTGCGTATCCGTAGCAGACCAAACTTTTGTGGTGCCACTCACCAATATTATCGAGTCAATGCAACCAAACAAAGAACAACTTAAGACCATAGGCAACGACCACCTTTTATGGGTTAGGGACGAATATTGGCCTTTGGTATCACTGTATCAAATGATGGGCATAGACAATGCCATCACCAATCCAACTGAAGCGATTGTGGTGCTGGTCGAGACCAGTCGAAAACGTTTCGGCATATTAGTAGATTCATTAGAAGGTCAACAACAAGTGGTTATCAAAAGCCTCGAGCAACACTATAAACGCGTAGCAGGAGTTGCAGGCGCGACCATTATGGGAGATGGCAGCGTAGCCATGATTTTAGACATCGAGTCTATCGCGTCAGATATCCAAAACCTTATGCCTCAGGAGGTCTCAATTGCAAGCTAACACTCAACCCAAAGCTATGAATCCGTCAGGTTCAGCGAAAAAAGATCCTCAAAATACGGTTAATACCAATGAAGCCCAACACGAGTTTCTGACATTTGTATTAGGAGATGAAAATTATGCTCTTGATATCATGACTGTCAAAGAAATAAGGGGTTATGAATCGGTCACTAAAATTGCCAACGCGCCGCCTTATATCAAGGGCGTATTAAATCTTCGTGGTGATATTGTCCCCATTGTTGATTTACGCATTAAATTTAATGTAGGCGAAGCCACCTATGATGAATTTACTATCGTCATTATGCTGATGGTAAAAGACCGCATCGTCGGGATCGTAGTGGATGAAGTGAGCGATGTCATCAAAGTCAACGAGACTGATATTAAAGCTCCTCCCGAATTTGGCGTGGCTTTTGACAGCGCTTATTTGCATGGCTTAACGTCAATAAATGACCAAATGATTATATTAGTAAATATTCAAAAGTTAATTACCAGTGACGAACTTGGTTTGTTAGACGCCAATGCCGTTAAAACTGCGGAGCAAGAGTAGTATGAAAATCTTAACCATGTTCGACAACGTTAAGCTGTCTTTAAAAATGTCATTAATCGGCGTGATGGCATTGGTAGCGATATCAATTCCTACCTATTATTACATGCAATTGTCTTTTGAAAATCAATCTTCAGCCACTATAGAACTGACAGGTATAGAACCCACTTCTATGGTGGTAATGTTAAAAAAAGTTCTTGCTGAACACAGAGGCATGTCAGCCGCTTTATTAAACGGCGACGCCAATAAAGCAAACGCGCTCAACAATAAAGCTAGAGAAGTAGACGATCAAATTCGCAAAGTTGAGCAAATCATTACGAGCGAAGTAAGTGATCAAAAGATCGTTAGTAATTTTAGCGATATTGTCAGAAAGTGGAACTCGATTAAAAACCGCGTAGCGTCTCGCCAAATCTCTCCGTCAGAATCTTTTGATAAACACTCTTTAATTATTAGAGACAGTGATTTAACCATTTCTGAATTATCTAAGTATTTTTTGCTTAGTTACGATCCAGAAGCGGCTAGTCATCATGCTATCATTGCAAACTACCAAAGCTTGCCACGATTGGCCGATGCGTTAGGCAAGATTCGTGGTGCAGGGGCTGGTGTTTTGGCTTCTAAAGAGGTAAGTAACGCGCAAAGAGCCGCCATTAAAGGGTTTATGAATAATGTTGATTCTCCTTTACAAGATTTAAAATACAATATGAACTCGGCCTCGGAAGCCGATGCTAGATTCAATCGCCTTTCAAATAATGCTGATGGCTTGACGCAAAATATTTCTCGATTACTTGATCTGACAAATTCCGAAATCATTGAACGCAACCAAACAAGCTATGCGTCATCCCAGTTTTTTGATGAATATACAAACGTGATTGACGAGCTATATAACCTTCATGACAGCAGTATCATTTTATTGAAAAATGTCATCGATGAACGATCAAACAACATCGCTTCTAGGCGAACATCCGCTTTGACATTAGTCATAGCCCTTCTTTTAGTGAGTGCCACTGTTAGCGTGCTGGTAGTATCGTCACTCAAACGCTCTAGCAGCAAACTCATCAGATTCTTTTCAGAAATCTCAAAAGGTAACTTCGAGCTTGATTTCAATGAATCTCGCAAAGACGAAATGGGCATATTAGAAAAAGAACTTTCCGTACTCAATACAAAACTTGCGAAATCTGCTGAAACAGCGATTGAAGCATCTAGAGTCAAACAAGCGCTAGATAGCAGCACAACCTGCTTTATGATGTCTAACGCAGACCGAGAAATCGTTTATATGAACGATGCTGTGTACAACATGCTGAAAAAATGCGAATCATCGATTCGTAAAGACTTACCTCAGTTTAACGTCGAAACACTTATAGGCACAAGAATTGATAGTTTCCATCACAACCCAGCTCATCAACATAAAGTGTTGGATCAACTTAGAGAAGTGCATGTAGCAAAACTTGAACTCGGTGGATATTCGTTCAAATTAAACATCAATCCAATTCGCGATGAACAAGGAAACGACTTGGGTAATTCGGTTGAATGGATTGATATGACCGAAATCTTTGAGGAAGAGAAACGAGTAACTCGGATTTTACAAGCCCTAGACTCGGCCTCTACAAATGTGATGATTGCCAATTCTGAGCGCGAAATTTTATACACCAATCGCTCGGTAGTGAGCATGTTACAAGATGCTGAGAAAGAACTTAAAAAGGTACTACCACACTTTGATGCATCTGATATCATTGGCAAAAATATGGATATATTCCATAAAGATCCGTCTCACCAAAAAGCCCTACTTGAAAAATTAACTGACAAGTTCGTTTCCAATATATCAGTCGGAACAAAACATTTCAGATTGATTGCAAACCCAATTATGGATAATAAGGGCGAGCGCATAGGCACAGTAGTAGAATGGCTGGACCGAACCAAAGAAATTGAAGCGGAAAAAGAGATCGCACAAATAGTAGAAGCAAGCCTAAATGGTGACTTTACTAAACGCGTGAGTGAGGAAGGTAAGACAGAGTTTATGCTTACCTTGGCTCAAGGACTGAACCAGTTGATAAAAACGACCGAAAGCGGATTGAACGAAGTCAGTAACGTATTGCTCTCATTAAGCGAAGGCGATTTAACCAAACGAGTAAATAGTGATTACAAAGGGACTTTCCTAGATCTTAAAAACTATTGCAACACCACCACGGAAAAGCTATCAGATATGATTGGCGAAATTCGTGAAGCGAGTGACACCATAAATAATGCGTCGTCTGAAATTGCATCGGGCAATTCTGATCTATCCACCAGAACTGAACAACAGGCGTCAAGCCTTCAAGAAACTGCGTCTAGCATGGAGCAGCTTACCAGTACTGTTCGACTTAATGCGGAGAATGCGAATCAAGCAAACGGGCTTGCAGCGCAAGCCGCAGATGTTGCCGATAATGGTGGTAGCTTGATTAAGCAGGTAGTAAGTACCATGGCATCTATCAACGAATCATCACAAAAGATCTCGGACATTATTGGCGTCATAGATGGCATTGCATTTCAAACAAATATATTGGCTCTAAACGCGGCGGTTGAAGCGGCAAGAGCTGGTGAACAAGGACGAGGTTTTGCGGTAGTTGCATCAGAAGTTCGCACACTTGCTCAGCGCTCTGCCAATGCTGCTAAAGACATAAAAGATCTAATTTCAGACTCTGTTTCTAAAGTAGAAAGTGGGAACGAATTGGTCAATCAATCCGGCGATACTATGCAAGAGATTGTGGTCTCTATCAAGCGTGTTAATGACATTATGAACGAAATTGCTGCAGCATCTGCAGAGCAATCAAGTGGCATTGACGAGGTGAGCAAAGCCGTATCGCAGATGGACGAGATGACCCAACAAAATGCGGCATTGGTTGAAGAAGCAGCCGCTGCTGCCGAAAGTATGAGAAATCAAGCCAGCGATCTGAACAATAGAGTAGGAACATTTAAGCTTAGTGAGTCTGATGTAATTACCCGTACAGCGGCCAGCGAGCCTAAGTCCCTTGTAGACGACTTTTCGCAGACTAAAACTGTCGCCAAAGCAAAGCCTACAGCTAAAAAACCCGAACCTTTGCCAACAACGGTAGATGAGGATGAATGGGAAAGCTTTTAACAAATGGCAAGTTCATTAGCAACTAATACCCTTAATGCGCAGAAAGAATTCGCTTTCGTCACGGCCGATTTTGAAGCCGTGCGAAAGCGTCTGAAAAATATTGCTGGGATCAATCTTGCGGACAGTAAAGACTCAATGGTCTACAGTCGGTTATCTAGACGGATACGGCATTTGAAGATGGCAAGTTTCAGTGAATACTTGCAATACGTAGATAAAACTGAGAGTGAACATCAAGAGTTTGTAAATTGCCTGACTACCAATTTAACGTCTTTTTTCCGCGAAAAACATCATTTTCTAGAACTGCAGAAATATTTGCAGCATCACCCAAGCAAAGGCATAAACATTTGGTGTGCAGCTTCCTCTACAGGAGAAGAGCCCTATTCAATTGCCATGACCGTGGTAAATACCTTTGATAGCTTCACCCCGCCTGTAAAAATAATTGCTTCTGACATAGACAGCAATGTCTTAATGAAAGCCAGTCAAGGCGTATATAAAGTTGAGCAGTTGGAAAGCTTTACCCAAGCTCAAAAGAAACGTTTTTTCCACAGAGGTACTGGGGCAAACTCAGGGCTGGTAAAAGTTGTTCCAGAACTAAGAAAGCTAATCGAATTTAAACAAATTAATTTAATGGACAGCGATTGGGACATTCCTAATCAACTAGATGTGGTATTTTGTCGCAATGTAATGATTTATTTTGACAAAGAAACACAACTTCAAATATTGAGCAAAATCGTTAGAAAAATGCGTCCAGGAAGTCGTTACTTTGCGGGGCATTCGGAAAATTTTGGGCACGTAAACACGGTTCTCAAAGCACTTGGTAAAACGGTCTATGAGCCCAAGGTACTTGGCTAATGAGCGCGTATTTTTCTGAGCACCTAGCGTCCAATAGATACAAAGACAATAACTTCAACGTTGAGGCAGTCAAAATACTGCCTGGTGAATACTTTGCTACTGCTGACAATACCATGATTGTGACTACGTTAGGATCGTGCGTATCGGTTTGCTTGAGAGACCCTATTACAAGAGTCGCAGGCATGAACCACTTTTTATTGCCCGCAAATCAAGATAATCAGGCATTCAATTCCGACTCAGCCAGATACGGGGTGTATGCAATGGAGGTCTTGATAAATCACTTGATGAAACTAGGAGCAGTAAAACATCGTTTTGAGGCTAAAGTTTTCGGTGGTGGGAATGTTCTTCGTCAATTGCGTTCAAATAGCGTTGGTGAACAAAACTCAAAGTTTGTTTTAAATTACCTAGAAGCTGAAAACATCCATATTAAAGCAAAAGATTTATTAGGCGAATTTCCTAGAAAGGTATATTTTTTTCCACTTACTGGTGAAGTAAAAGTACGCAAGCTTAAGACCATGCATAATTCCACTATCATTGATAGAGAAGTGGAATATCGTGAAAAAGTCGTCACCACACCAGCCGTAGGTGAAGTCGACCTGTTCGATTAAGGAAATAAGAATGAGTATTAAAGTATTGGTAGTGGACGACTCGGCTCTTATCCGTAGCCTCTTGGGCGAGATTATACATCAGACACCCGGTTTGGAGCTTGTGGGTGCGGCTCCTGATGCCTATGTTGCAAAAGACATGGTCATGAAATTAAAACCAGACGTCATTACGCTGGACATCGAAATGCCTAAAGTGGATGGTCTCACATTTTTGGACAGGCTCATGAAAGCTCGACCCACACCTGTGCTGATGATTTCAACGCTTACCCAGAAAGGAGCAGATGCGACAATAAAGTCAATGGAACTTGGCGCTATAGACTTCATTGCAAAACCTAAAGTCGATGTCACTAATTCAATGGGCCAGTATCAACAAGAGATCGTTGAGAAAATAAAGATAGCCGCGGCAGCTAAACCCAAAAAAAGGGCACCAGGAACCTCTCTAACAAACGCTATTCCTATCAATTACTCAGGCACAGAAACTATAGTTGGAATAGGAGCCTCAACAGGAGGTACTGAAGCCATAAGACAAGTATTATCTCAGTTGTCTCCCGCTTTTCCAGCGACGGTCATCACCCAGCATATGCCTGTGGCCTTTACCAAATCTTTTGCTGATAGACTTGATAGTATATGTAAGATGAAAGTGCAAGAAGTACAAGGGGGTGAGCGATTACTTCCAGGTAATGTGTACATTGCACCAGGAGACAAGCACTTAGAGATAATAAGAAGCGGAGCAGATTACAGGGCAAGGTTATTTGACGGACCTTTAGTTAGCGGGCATAAGCCAGCGGTAGATGTTATGTTCGAGTCCTTAGCGAAGGTAGTTGGAAAAAATGCAGTTGCAACCTTGTTAACCGGAATGGGTAAAGATGGTGCCAAGGGTTTATTATCCTTACATAAAGCAGGAGCAATTACGATGGCACAAGATGAAGCAAGTTGTGTGGTTTTTGGCATGCCAAGAGCCGCTTTTGAACTAGGCGCAACAAAGCATATTATTCCTTTGGACAAAATGAGTCAGGCTTTAACAAAGGCGGTTGAAAAAACTGGGGCTGGAACTCGCTTGTAAAGATCAATTAGTAATACTTAGCTTAGGAAGAGTAAGTATCTAAGATTTCTTGACTGAATGCTCCTTACCATAAAAAGCAATCACTTTATTCCGACCCGTATTTTTAGCCTGATAAAGCGCTTTATCTGCAACGTTGATTGCTGCTTGAAGAGAATAATACTCTTTTAAATCTACTAAACCCGCGCTAAAAGTAACGTTAAATTCAATATCCTCATTCGTGAAGCTAATATTTTCAAACTGTTCTTTTATTTGCTCAACTTTAGTCTTCGCGTCCACAACAGAACAATCTTCAAAAATTAATATAAACTCCTCGCCGCCGTATCGACCCACCTTATCCGACTCGCGAACAGAGTTTCTTAAAATTTGGCCTAAGGCTGATAAAACACGGTCACCTACTAAATGACCGTAGTTATCGTTGACGCTTTTAAAATGGTCAACATCAATTACCGCAAGAGATGCGATCGAATCTCGACGATGAATGGATCTAATGAAATTGTTGGACTCTTCAACTATTTGTCCATGATTGAGAACACCTGTCAGAGGATCTTTGGCTACAAATGCTTTAACTTTTGACGCTCTGTCCAAGCGAGTTAACACTTGCCTTGTGATTGTGTGAACTGACTCAGATTTGAGGATAACATCGTCAGCGCCTACATCAATCGCTTGTAACCTGTTGTCCAATGTATCATCACCCGTGATAAACAATATTGGAGCAAAGTCAAATTTGTGCTCTTGTCTAATCATTTGCGCCACTTCTAGGCCATCAACGTTGGGCATCATTAAATCAAGTAAAAACATGTCTGGACGCATGTCTTCTAGACTTTTAAACAATTCAGCAGGATCTGAAAAATAGTTCACCTCACAACCGACGCGCTCTAGCACTGATTTATAAAATGCGCCCATTGTTTCTTGGTCATCTACTATCACGACCTGATACTTTCGATGATTTTGCAACCCTAATACACGTCCTATCTTTTCAATTAGTACATATGTATTAACGGGTTTTACAACGTAGTCTGACACTTTTGCACGAACAGCGAGTAAACGGACATCAAAGTCAAATTTGGAAGAGCAACAGATGACATCAATGTCAATTTTTTGCAACTCGTTAGCAAACTCAAATACTTCATTTTGAGAAATGTTCGGTAACACTATGTCAAGTAACACTAGATCAACATGAGCAACCGCAGACGCTCTATAGTCTTCGATGCTTGGGTAATGGTGGGCTTGGAAAGAAAAGTCCTTCAATGTGTCAACAATTGCTAGTCCCTCAGACCTATTGTGATCGATTACTGCAATGAAAGGTCGCTTTTTTTGTTTCGCCAAGAAATCAAAGTCGATGTGGCCTGTTAAATCGACCGAAAAACTTTCTAACGAAGCATTTTGTTGCAGAAAAGGATCTGAAGATTCTTTACTACCTCGGATTAGTTGATTAATTAACCAATCTATTTCATTAATGGTCTGCTTTTGATCTTTTACCCCATTTAGAAGCTCGTCGGATATGTGTATTATCTGCGACAATATTTTATGTAACGCGAGCAAGTTGAAGTGACCCATCTCATCAGAGAGAGCGTTGCATTTCTTTTGGAAGTTTATTAAGTCGTCGTTTTGCTTTAGCTTACTAAATTTCGCCCATGCTTCTTTCAAGTCTAATAGACTTCTCTTGTATTTAGTTTGGTCATCTGACGATATAATACTCATCTGGTCATTCAACATATAAGATACTTCTTGTCTAACTACAATTGGCGCAAGGCTATGACAACATGTTACCTCGTGAGCTTAAAGGCTATCTGACTTAAATTAAAACTGATAACACAGAGTATCACCAACATTTTTTTATTGTAAGTAAAATGTTAGTTCAATGAACACCAGCAATCCACTTTCGAGTGTAAAACAATTTCATTTTGAACAAAAGACCGGCTCAAATCCAATATTTGATCGATTATCAATTTATCGGCAAGGCTGCTTAATTTTGAACCCCAAACGAAAAATAAATATTATAGTCTATGATTTTTGTAAACAATATACACCACTTAAAATGTAAGGTCGTTCAACTTCTGTCCTATTTCTGGACAGACCAAGTTGCTCGTCTCTGGACAGACCAAGTTACTTATTTCTGGACAGACGATGTCACTTGAGTCGGAGAAACACTTTTTTCAATCATAATTTTACGAATGGGGCCTAACTTGCCCTGATTAGACCAGTAATATACTGAAATTTGCATACTTCTGTGTTAACTTAACTCGCTAGTGGGTAATTATTGAATATCGTTCAAATAATTTATTTAATTTGTACGTTTTTTGCAGTTTTAAAGAAGAAGGCGTAAAAAACGGGTCTAAATCGAAATTTTATATGCAAATACTGCTATTAAATGGCCCCAACTTAAATATGTTGGGAAAGCGCGAACCAGAAGTTTATGGTTACCAGACGTTGGGTAATATTGAAGACAAGTTAAGAGCTTTGGCTAATGATGTTGAACTATCCCTAGTTTGCTTTCAATCTAACAACGAATCTGAATTAATTTCTAAAATCCATGAAAGTATGGAAAGCGTGTCAGGTATTATTTTTAATCCTGCTGCATTCACGCACACAAGCATTGCATTAAGAGATGCCCTATTGACTGTGCAAATACCCTTTATCGAAGTACATCTATCAAACGTGCATCAACGCGAACCTTTTAGACATCATTCATATTTCTCAGATATAGCAATTGGCACCATTGTTGGCCTTGGAGCTAGCGGATATGAATATGCATTGCATGCGCTAAATACACACTTACACAAAACTAAATAATTTTAAAGGCAAGACGATGGATATCAGAAAAATCAAAAAACTAATCGAATTAGTTGAAGAGTCAGGGATAGCAGAATTGGAAATCACTGAGGGCGAAGAATCTGTAAGAATTCACAGAGGAGGCAGTCAGCAAGCTGTTGTTAATTACCCTGCCCCAGCCTATCAACAACCAATTCCTCCTCAACCTCAACCGGCCCCGCAAGCGGAAGCTTTGCCTGCAACTCAAGAAACGGTTCAACCCTCTGGTCATATTTTGAAGTCGCCTATGGTAGGTACTTTTTATCGCTCATCCTCGCCAGAGTCCAAAGCATTTGTAGAAGTTGGTTCAAAAGTGAAAGTTGGCGACACCTTATGCATTGTTGAAGCAATGAAAATGATGAACCAAATTGAGTCAGATAAAGAAGGTGTGGTGCGAGAAATACTGGTTGAAAACCAAGAAGCTGTGGAATTTGATCAACCACTCTTTGTTATCGAATAAAAGGGCATAGCAATGTTAGACAAAGTGTTAATAGCAAACCGTGGCGAGATTGCGCTTAGGGTTTTGCGTGCCTGCAAAGAACTGGGTATTAAAACGGTAGCCGCTCACTCTACCGCCGACCGAAACCTAAAGCATGTTTTATTAGCAGATGAATCCATTTGTATTGGAAATGCGCCAGCCGGCGAGAGTTACCTTAATATTCCTAGGATTATTGCAGCCGCTGAAGTAACAAATTCAATTGCAATACATCCTGGATACGGTTTTCTGTCAGAAAGTGCTGAGTTTGCAGAAGCCGTTGAGAAAAGTGGTTTTGTATTTATAGGCCCCAAGGCTGAAACGATTAGTATGATGGGCGATAAAGTCTCTGCCATTGCTGCTATGAAAAAAGCAGGAGTGCCATGTGTTCCCGGGTCTGATGGACCGCTCGGCGACGACATTGAAAAAAATAAGGCTATCGCAAAACGCATAGGCTACCCAATGATAGTCAAAGCGGCAGGTGGTGGCGGTGGCCGAGGGATGCGTGTAGTCAGAAGCGAATCTGAGCTAGATTCAGCAATTAGAACCACAAAGGCCGAGGCCGGTGCTGCTTTTAATAATGATATCGTTTATATGGAAAAGTATTTGGAGAATCCACGTCATGTTGAAATCCAAGTCTTAGCAGATGGGCAGGGTAATGCCGTCCATTTGGGTGAGCGAGATTGCTCAATGCAACGTCGTCACCAAAAAGTAGTGGAAGAAGCACCTGCGCCTGGTATATCTGAATCTATGAGGGAAAAAATTGGCGAGCGATGCCGTCGCGCTTGTCTAGAAATAAATTATCGAGGAGCAGGAACGTTCGAATTTCTATATGAGAATGGAGAGTTCTATTTCATAGAGATGAATACTCGTATACAAGTAGAGCATCCTGTTACAGAAATGGTCACCGGTGTAGATTTGATAAAGGAACAGTTGCGAATAGCAGCTGGTCAGCCTCTCTCCATTGAGCAGTCTCAAATCAAAGTTCGAGGACACGCCATTGAATGTAGAATAAATGCTGAAGACCCAAATTCCTTTATTCCAAGTCCAGGTAAAATTCAAATGTTTCACGCGCCAGGCGGCCTAGGAGTAAGATGGGAATCGCATATATACACTGGGTATACAGTGCCACCGTATTACGATTCAATGATAGGAAAACTCATTACCTATGGTGAAAGTAGAGATGAAGCCATCGCTAGAATGCGTCACTCTTTAAATGAGTTGGTAGTAGACGGAATTAAAACCAATGTCCCTTTGCAACAACGTATATTAAGAGACGAGAATTTTTTTAACGGTGGAACAAACATCCATTACCTTGAGAAGAAGCTCGAGAAAGAAGATAAATAGCAATTAGTCAGGATAACTAACAAAGTCAGCTTCCATCGTTGAGCATCACCCCTAGCGCTGTTGTTCAGTGATACAGGCTTTTTTCGCACAGCCGCCCTGCCCTTAAGAACCCTAAATCAAAACGAGTTTAGGGTTCTTATTTGCTGTATATTTCAACCATACTTCAACGTATCCCCAAACCCAATTATAGGCATACTTGCAGTATGAGGTGCTTAGCCAACCACTCCTCATCACATTTAAGTAGAACAAGGCTTCACTGTTCATATCCAACACAAAAGGTTCAAATTTAGGAGCAATCTAGACAGTTATTTATTTACCGTTCCGCTTAGATCTTTATAAATAATTGAACAGCAAACTGATCAACTAGTATCCATCAACCAGTAACAAATATATATAGATGACTCTGCATTATTTTTGCTAGGGCAACTGACATTTTGCCCCATAATCTTCGCAAGCAAAAAGTAAAGATTTTTAGAAATGAAAAAAGGTTTATTGTGGAACAGGAAAATTTAAACTTCGCGACTTTATTTATTTTTAGGTTTGTTTTAGACAAACCAAATGACATTGTCAATCTTCATGAAGACATACAAGATTTGTACTTTTACCCCGAAAGGTTGCACGGTAGCTACAAACAAGAATGGATGACATATGTAAAAAAAAGAGCCCATGAGCTGAACTATGCACTGACTAATGATAAAGCCGAAGAACTGTTTAAGAAATTACCTGCTGAGAAAAAGCAGAAATTTTACGAATTATCAGAAATTATTGAAAAGGCGGAGCAGATTAATCAATCAGAGAATATCAATGTAATCAAAACTGACGTTAAAGCGTATATAGAACAACTGTTAAAATTATAGGACCTGCCCATGTTTGGTATTTTTAAGTCGGACCCCACTAAGAAACTTCGTAAACAATATGATATGAAGTTAGAAAAAGCAATGTTGGCGCAACGAAAAGGAGACATAAAAACGTATTCTATGCTCACTGCCGAAGCTGAAAAAATGTGGGAAGAAATAGAGCGCTTAAAAGCTTCAAAAGACTGAAATAACTTTTAAGAAAAATGTTTTGCCAATGAAAAAGAAAACCCTGATAAAATGTTACCAATTATCAACATTTGATAATGATTCATTTTTTAAAATTGGGAAGTATTATGATTTGGCGTCAAATAAAAGTTGCAGCTAAGAGTGAACAAGTAGAGGAAATCGAAGACTTCTTTTTAGAGCACGAAGCACAGTCAGTCACCTTTGTCGATGCCAAAGACACGCCTATGTATGAACCTAAGCCTGGTGAGCTTAGGTTATGGCCTGACACTTTGGTAGTCGCAATGTTCAACGAATCAACTAATACCTCCAAAATTATCAATCAACTGAAGGTCCAATTCCCATTTCTGGACAGTCCAGAGATGGAGACTTTGGAAGATAAAGAGTGGGAAAGAGCTTGGATGGATGACTTTCATCCAATGAAATTTGGCAATAAGTTATGGATATGTCCGAGTTGGACTGCCCCGCCAGAGCCTGATGCAGTTAACATTCTGTTAGATCCTGGGTTGGCGTTTGGAACTGGAACGCATTCTACTACTAGGCTTTGTTTGGAATGGTTAGATGCTTTGGACTTGAATAATAAACTAGTTGTCGATTTTGGATGTGGATCAGGTATTTTATCAATCGCTGCGTTAAAACTAGGTGCTGCAAAAGTGGTTGGTATCGATATCGACCCTCAAGCCATTCAAGCTAGCCAAGAAAACGCGAAACGTAACGATGTTGATCACTTGTTGGACTTGTATTTGCCAGAACATCAACCATCAACACAGGCGGACATTGTCGTTGCAAATATATTGGCGTCTCCACTCATTGAGTTGCGCTCTATCATTACCTCTTATTGCAAAATTGGCGGGCAATTGGTTATGTCTGGTATTTTGAAAGAGCAGGCTGAACAAATACTCTCATCTTATGAAACAAGTTTTAGGTTCGAACCTGTTGCGCATGATCAAGAATGGGTTCGCATAAGTGGCATTAGAACTCAGTAAACTGAGCAATTTTTCAGGCGCTTTTATTCATACGAATAAAAATTATACTTTCCAAAGTCGCCTAAAATAAGTAATATACGCCCCCAATTTGAGACAGCCTAAAAAATAGGCTGTCTCGATAAGTAACGATAAAGAGGCGAACACTTGCAAATAGGTCCGTACAAATTAAGCAATAATTTGATATTGGCGCCAATGGCTGGTGTTACCGACAGACCATTTAGAACATTATGCTCTAAAATGGGGGCCGGTTTGGTGGTTTCAGAGATGTTATCCTCCAATCCTCGAGTGTGGAAAACCGCCAAGTCGATGAATCGAATGGATCATTCTGGTGAAACAGGAGTCCGAGTAGTTCAGATAGCTGGCAGTGAACCGACACTTATGGCAGAAGCCGCGAAGTACAATGTAGATTTAGGCGCCCAAATTATTGATATTAATATGGGTTGCCCTGCTAAGAAGGTAAACAAGAAATTAGCTGGTTCAGCGCTTCTTCAAGATCCTAAATTAGTGGCTAATATACTTCGCTCCGTGGTGAATGCAGTGGATGTACCCGTAACTTTGAAGATACGTACTGGTTGGAATGAGCAAAATCGAAATGGTGTCGAAATTGCTCATATTGCTGAAGATAGTGGCATACAATCACTTGCAGTACACGGCCGTACTAAAGCATGCATGTTTAAAGGAATGGTTGAATACGACACTATCAAAAGTATTAAGTCAGCTGTTAATATTCCCATTGTTGCTAATGGTGATATTAATGACGCAGAAAGTGCACAAAAAGTCCTTAACTATACTGGTGCTGATGCCATTATGATAGGCAGAGCTGCACAAGGAAACCCATGGATTTTCAGGCAGATAGACCATTACTTAAAATATAGCAAGCTTATAGATAAACCTTCTGCAAACGAAATGGCAGAAATAAGCATTAAACACGTGCAGGACATCTATGATTTATATGGTGAACCGATGGGTGTAAGGATCGCCCGCAAGCACGTGGGCTGGTATATATCTTCATATGACACTAAAAAGATTTTTCGACGGTATTTTAATTCGCTTGAAACTAGTGATCTGCAAATAAAAGCCTTAGAAGATTTTTTTTCATTGCTGCCCTCACAACCGTTACCAAACGATAGTGATGCAGCTTAGCTTTATGAAATAAACAAAAAGAGAGCCGTAACTTATATGTTCGACCAAAATTTAACCTCACCTTTTACAACGACCGTGACAACACCATCTCAGACTCAAGCTCAAAAGCCTCTGAGATCTTCTGTTAAACAGGCTGTAAACAAATACTTGAAAGAGCTAAACAATCAAGATATTGATAATTTATACGAGTTGGTGCTGGCAGAAATAGAAGCGCCTTTGCTAGAAGAAGTGATGACATATACTCGTGGCAACCAAACTAGAGCAGCTAATTTGATGGGAATAAATAGAGGGACTTTGCGTAAAAAACTAAAGCAATACGGTTTGGGTTAGAGTAAAGCCTAACTTAGTTTCCCCTTCTAGACTGTCCAGCTTCGCACGTTGCAATGGCATACACTGGACAGTCATATAGCAAACTAGCACATCATCTGTCGACTAAGCTACATTGAGAAATATCATGCAAACCAACACTACCCCGATAAAGAGAGCCTTGTTAAGCGTTTCTGACAAAACTGGAATTGTGGAACTTGCTAAGTTCCTAGAGTCTCAAGAAGTTGAAATTCTTTCTACTGGCGGAACCGCTTCACTTTTAAGACAAAACGATATCAATGTGAAAGATGTGAGCGAACACACTGGTCATCCTGAAATAATGGATGGTCGAGTAAAGACATTGCACCCAAAAATCCACGGTGGCATATTAGGAAGAAGAGAAATAGATGCAAACGTTATGCAAAAACATGAGATTGCACCAATAGACCTAGTGGTGGTTAATCTATATCCCTTCGCACAAACTGTAGCAAACCCTGATTGTTCGCTGGAGGATGCGATTGAGAACATCGATATTGGGGGTCCAGCGATGGTGCGAGCATCTGCCAAAAACTTTAAAGACGTCACTATATTGGTCGATCCATCCGATTATTCAGACGTGATTCGCGAACTGACAGCAAAAAAGATGGTTGTAAGTTATCAAAACAGATTTAATTTGTCCTTAAAAGCATTTGAGCATACAGCTAGCTACGATGGTATGGTCGCTAATTATCTTGGTCTAGTGGCTGAAAAGCAAAATACAGCTGAAGCGGAGAATGGAAAAACGCATAGCGCGTTTGCAAATACGCTCAATATTCAAATGCTTAAAAAGCAAGATTTAAGATATGGTGAAAATAGCCATCAGAATGCTGCATTTTATGTAGAGCGCAATATTCAAGAAGCTTCTGTCGCAACGGCGAATCAGATACAAGGTAAGGAACTTTCTTACAACAATATTGCAGATACTGACGCTGCGCTAGAATGCGTCAAAGAGTTTAGTGAATGTGCATGTGTCATTGTGAAGCATGCAAATCCATGCGGCGCAGCAATCGCGGACAGTCTAGAAGAAGCTTATCAGAAAGCATTTAAAACCGATCCTACCTCAGCATTTGGAGGGATTATTGCATTCAATAAAGAGTTAGATAAAGCTACTGCGAAAGCAATCATAGAACAACAATTTGTGGAGGTGATCATAGCCCCTACTATCAGCGAAGAAGCAAAGGCAACCATATCATCAAAACCTAATGTCAGATTGCTTGAATGTGGAGATTGGTATGGCCAATTGACTGAAGAAATGGACTTTAAACGTGTTAACGGCGGCATGCTTGTGCAAGACAGAGACTTTGGAATGGTTGATGTTGAAGATTTAGAGGTTGTAACTACCGTTCAACCAACTGCAAGTCAATTGAAAGATTTATTGTTCACATGGAAAGTTGCGAAGTATGTAAAATCTAACGCGATAGTGTATTGCAAAGACGGAGCAACTGTAGGTGTTGGTGCTGGACAGATGAGTCGAGTGTACTCCGCTAAAATCGCAGGAATAAAAGCAAAAGACGAGAATCTTGTCGTTGAGGGATGCGTTATGGCTTCAGATGCATTTTTCCCATTTAGAGATGGAATTGATGCTGCTGCAGAAGCTGGCATCTCAGCTGTCATCCAACCAGGTGGTTCAATGAGAGATCAAGAGGTGATTGATGCAGCAAATGAACACGGGATTGCAATGGTATTTACCAATATGCGACACTTCAAACATTAATTATCTAAATAGACAGTCTAATCTTTCAGTTTTTCCAAAAACTAACATCGACATGAGTCTGTAATCTTATTCAGTATTTTTGTCATTAACTGGACTGTCCACAATATCAATTTTTTAAAGGCAAAGTCAAAATGAAAATCTTAGTTATCGGTAGCGGGGGCAGGGAGCACGCACTAGCGTTTAAACTAGCTGAATCATCAAATGTCAGGCAAATATTTGTAGCCCCAGGAAATGCAGGAACCGCACTCGAAAACAAAGTAAAAAACATAGATATCGCTGCAGATAATATAAAAGATCTGGCCAAATTCGCTAGTAAAAATTCCATTGACCTTACTATTGTTGGCCCAGAACAACCGTTGGTCTTAGGTGTCGTGGACAAGTTCCAGAGTCAAGGATTAACTATATTTGGACCAACGGCTGCAGCTGCTCAACTTGAGGGTTCTAAATCTTTCAGTAAAGATTTTCTTGCCAAGTATCAGATCCCGACCGCTGACTATCAGACTTTTGAAGACATAGAACTAGCTATTGAATATATAAGATCTAAAGGTGCTCCGATAGTCGTAAAGGCTGACGGCCTCGCGGCTGGAAAAGGAGTGATCGTAGCATCTACCGAAGATGAAGCAATATATGCGGTGAAAGACATGTTGTCAGGCAATAAATTTGGGAAAGCTGGCAGCCGCGTTGTAATCGAAGAATTTTTAGAAGGCGAAGAAGCAAGCTTCATTGTTATGGTAGATGGTGACAATGTTTTACCTTTTGCTACCAGCCAAGATCACAAGCGAGCATTTGACAACGATGAAGGACCAAATACTGGTGGGATGGGTGCCTACTCGCCCGCTCCTGTAGTTACAGCGCAAGTGAATCAACGGATTATGGACGAGGTGATTTACCCAACTGTGCGCGGCATGCAAGAAGAGGGGACACCATATGTTGGTTTCTTATATGCAGGACTTATGATAGACAGTCTAGGAAACCCAAAGGTCATCGAATTTAATTGTCGATTTGGCGATCCGGAAACGCAGCCAATAATGCTCAGGTTGGAATCTGATCTGAGTCAACTTTGTCTCAAAGCCTGTAATGGTGAGTTGGCTTCTGAAGTTATAAATTTCAAAAAAGAAATGTCAATAGGTGTCGTTATAGCCTCTGGTGGTTATCCAGGAAGTTATGAAAAAGACAAGGTTATTAGCGGGTTGGATACTTTACCAAGTGATATAAAAGTTTTCCATGCTGGTACTTACCTAGATGAAAGAGCGATAAAAACCAACGGTGGCAGAGTGCTTTGCGTGACGGGATTAGGCAAGTCAATTACTGAAGCTTCCGAAAAAGTTTACTCTGCGATTACGGCCATAACATGGGAAGACTCTTTTTATCGCAATGATATTGGATATCGTGCAATTAAACGTGAAAGAACAAAGATGTAGTTTTTCAAACGTCAGTGTAAAACGATGTTTTTTTGAATTTTTTTCTTTACTTTCCCAATGAGCGACTGCTTGCCTGCGAAATTACCGTAAATCTCTTCAAAATTGAATATCGGGCTTTTCTCATAGCTTGTTATCAAAAAACTAGCCTCAGCTGGGAGAACCCGATTCTCTCGCTGATATCTGTTAGCTGCTGCACCTAAGTAGGTAAAGTAAGTCGTCAGTGTCATGTTAAACGGCAACTTTGTATATTGCTCGGGCAAACTTACTGAAGTTAATGCCATTGAAGCCCGTTGTTCGCCATTAGTTTGAAAATCTTCTAGTCTTTTCTTTATGCTAGTATATTTTGAGTCTATAAGTTTAGTGTATTTGCCCGACCTAACTGGGTTTAGATCGACATAAGCCATACAATTAAGCAATGCGTCAGAATCTAATAATGCTTGACTGAAGAATCTAGACTCCCAAAAATGGCCTGTTTTCTCTTCTTCTCTATTCGCTCTCCTTGCGATGTACTCGTTAAAATATTTCATAAACCAGCTGATACAAGATAATCTTTTCCTGTATTCCGCTATTTTCTCATCAAGTAATTTTGAAATAGGTGATTGTGGTATGCATCTGTACAATAAATAAGCCTCACAATAAGGAGGGATTCTGCCTATTTTCTTCCACCTAGATAATACTTCAAGGTCAGACATATCTTGGCTTAGCTTAATGTTTGCTCCTAAAACTAAATGTGTATGATTGTCCATTATCGAAAAGGCATAAACATCAATAGCAAAGGCTTCAGCAAGATGCATCAGTCTATCTTCGATCCATTGTTGTCTATAATGAGTTTTGTCCACGTCAGTGCATCGGCGGTCTAAAAGGTAGCCTTGTCTTACGCATCTTGACACGCAATGATAATAGAGCGTATTTGAGTAATTAATTAAATATTTTCTTGGTATAGTCATAGTACTCAATAATATGCTAATCACAGTTTTTTTTAAGCTGTATTGCGGGACAGTTTGATACCTTGCACAGTCAAAATATTTGCGTTCTGGACTGTCCAGAACGCAAATATTGGTTAACAAACTTTCCGATTCGAATTTGATTTGGTCTGTCCAGAGAAAAAGGAACTTCTGAAAATTCAAGCATTGGTGAAGCAAAAACCTCTTGACGTGCTTATCTGGGTTGCTTATAACAGGTGCATAACAAACAATCATAAGAGTCCATGTCTTCCAAACATCCAATTATAGCCATTACCGGTTCTTCCGGTGCAGGCACTACAACAACGACAAACGCTATAACGCATATTTTTAGAAACTTGAAAATAAACGCAGCGTCTGTAGGGGGAGATAGTTTCCACCGATATACGCGTCCTGAAATGGAGGTAGAAATTCGAAAGGCTCAAGAACAAGGGAAGCACATAAGTTATTTTGGGCCAAATGCCAATGACTTTGAGCTATTAGAAAAGCTCTTCAAGTCATACAGCAAGAGTGGACAAGGACAATATCGTCAATATTTGCATACGTTCGATGAAGCTGTACCTTTTAACCAAATGCCTGGTACCTTTACTCCTTGGCAAGATCTTCCCGAAAAAACCGACCTACTCTTCTATGAAGGACTTCATGGTGGCGTTAGAACAGAAGATTGTGATGTTGCTTCATACGTAGACCTGCTCGTAGGAATGGTCCCCATTGTTAACTTAGAGTGGATCCAGAAGATTGTAAGAGATACTACTGATAGAGGGCATTCGCGGGATGCCGTAATGAGCAGTATTGTTAGAAGCCTTGATGACTATTTTCACTTTATCACACCTCAATTCTCTAGAACACATATCAACTTTCAAAGAGTGCCCACGGTAGATACCTCCAACCCTTTTAGTGCGAGAGAAATACCATCCCAAGATGAGAGCTTTGTTGTTGTTCGATTCAGAAGGGATATGAAAAAAGTTGACTTTCCTTATCTATTGCAAATGATAGAAGGCTCATTCATGTCAAGAGTGAACACCTTAGTAGTGCCTGGAGGGAAAATGGGTTTGGCGATGGAATTGATACTAACGCCGCTCATTTCAGAACTGATGGACAACAAACGAAGGGCTGATTATCAAGTAGATTGGGTTGCCGACAATTAAAACATAGCATGAAATAATCTGAAACATATCTGTTGTTGGCTAACAATGATTACTTCGCTATAGTCAAAGTTAAATTTAGTGGGTAAATAAAACATGCGTCAAGAAACGACAAAAATATTAGTAGTTGATGATGATATGAGGCTTCGCTCTTTGTTAGAGCGATACTTGATTGAGCAGGGATTTCAGGTTAGGAGTGCAGCTAACTCCGAAGCAATGGACCGCATGCTAGAAAGAGAAAATTTTCATTTGATGGTTCTAGACTTAATGCTCCCCGATGAAGATGGTCTGTCCATATGCAGGCGATTGCGGCAACAAGAAAATCAAATTCCTATTATCATGTTGACAGCAAAAGGCGATGAAGTTGACCGAATTATTGGTCTTGAAATGGGAGCTGATGATTACCTTCCTAAACCATTTAATCCAAGAGAATTATTAGCCAGAACCAAGGCAGTTCTCAGAAGAAAAACTAATGAAGCCCCAGGAGCCCCCTCCCAGGCCGAACAAACAATTGAATTTGGCCCTTTCAAATTAAACTTAGCCACTCGAGAAATGTCTCAAGAAGGCAGGCCAATGATGCTAACAAGTGGCGAGTTCGCTGTCTTGAAGTCTCTTGTTTCTCATCCCCGAGAACCTTTGTCCAGAGACAAGCTTATGAATCTAGCCAGAGGCAGAGATTATAGTGCTTTAGAACGCAGCATAGACGTGCAGGTTTCAAGACTGAGAAGAATGTTGGAAAAAGATCCCGCTAATCCAAGATATATCCAAACAGTTTGGGGCCTAGGCTATGTTTTTGTACCGGACGGTGAAACCAATATTTAAATTTCGATTACTAAAATTAATGCCCAGCAGTACGTTTGGGCAAACCGCGTTATTAATTGGGATATTACTTTTTATTAATCAGTTAGTTTCCTACCTGTCAATTACCCATTACTTCATAAGTCCAAGCTACCAACAAATCAATCAACTCATTGCTAATCAGGTCAATAGTCTATTACTGTACAACATTGAAGAAATGACACCAGAGCAAAAATGGCGGTTGCAGGATAACACAGGCATCAGATTTCATGACGAGGCCTCCGCAATGCATGCAGGTCTCACTAATGCTACCTATTATGACTTTATGTCGGACCAGGTCTCCGCTAAACTTGGACAGACCACTGAAATAAGAATAAACACAACTTCCGAATACGTGGTTTGGATCAGGCCATCCTCTCGTCCAGAACTTTGGATTTCGATTCCTCTAGAAGGAGCCAATGAAAAATCCCTATCACCGTTGACTATGTATTTTATTGTAATTGGTGTGCTAAGTGTTACCGGGGGTTGGCTCTTTGTGAGACGCTTAAACCGTCCGCTTCAAGCGCTACAACAAGCGGCCAAAGAAGTTGGCAAAGGCTTATTTCCAAAACCTCTGCCACTTAATGGTAGCAGTGAAATCATTGCTGTCACTGAAGCTTTTAACAAAATGTCTAAAGGCATTAAACAATTAGAAAATGATAGAGTCATAATGACAGCCGGAATCTCTCATGATTTAAGAACGCCTCTCACTAGGATCCGTTTAGCGAGTGAAATGTTACCTAGCGAACAAGATTGGATTAAAGAGGGTATAGAACATGATATTGATGATTTAAATAACATCATAGATCAATTCATTGATTATGCGAGACAAGACCAACAAGAATCATTTGAATTCGCCAATTTGAACGAACTAATTAACGAGTTATTCGATGTAAGAAGCATCCAGATTGATCATGAAATTACATTAAACCTACAAGACATACCTATGATTAGATTAAGAAAAGTAGGTATAAAGCGGGTCATCGAAAACTTGATAGAGAACGCCTTTCGGTATGGCAGTAATCACATCGTGATTTCTACCATTTTTATCGCTAAACAAAAAAAAATCCAATGCTCTGTCAGGGATTTTGGAAAAGGGATAGACGAGGAAAAATTGGAAAGTATGTTCAACCCATTTACACAAGGTGACCAAGCAAGAGGCAGTTCCGGCTCAGGCTTGGGTTTGGCTATAGCTAAACGCATTATTGAAAGTCACGGTGGCGAGATACGTTTTACTAACCACCCTGACGGAGGCTTAATCGCGGGGTTTACTATACCGTCTATCCAACTGGCAGATGCTGACTAGACTGTCTAAACTCCCCCTTTCTTGATTTATGCAGAACCAGAATCTAGATTTTGACTGTGAATATTTTCTACATCAATGGCATCAAATTCATACTTTGTATGACAGAACTGACAATCCATTTTAATAGTTCCTTCTTCTTTGACCATATTTAGAAGCTCTGATTTATCAAGGCTTTTGAGAGCGTTAGCACATCGTTGTCTTGAGCAGTCACATTCAAACGTTAATGTTTTAGCGTCAAGCAGTCTCACCTTATCTTCATGGAATAACCGATACAACATCTCTTGGTGAGAAATATGAAGTATTTCAACTGCGCTTATTGTCTTAGCCAAGTGCGAGACATGCTCGAAATCTGGATTATTGGCCACATTTGTTGCTTCACTGCTAGTGGGTATAACTTGGACCAAAAAACCGTTAGCCTTAGCTTCAGACTTGGTATCTGTATTCAACACTACGGTTGTAAGAAGTTGCTCAGATTGGAGGAAGTAATTCTCAATGCATTCAGCCAAAGAATCTTGGTCCAAACTCACCATGCCTTGATAACGCTTTCCATTTTTTGGAGTAAGCGTAATGGCTAGCACTCCTTTTATAAAACAATCCTTAAATGTATTAGGTAAAACCTCCAATGTTTCATCCCACTGTGCGACGCCTTTTAATTTATAATCATGCGTAGAGTTAACCACGGCATACTTAATAGCGCCTTCACTTTGTATTTGCAAAGATACTTCACCTTCAAATTTAATGCTTGCAGTCAACAAACTAGTTGCCGCTAGTAACTCGCCTAACAGAGACTGGAGCATAGAAGGGTAATCTTTGGTTGAAAGAATAGATTGGTAACTTTCTTGTAATGTCACTATCTGACCGCGAATATTCCTATTTTCAAATAAAAATTTATCTAATGTGTCTGTCATTTCTATACTTCTAATTTTGTTTAAATTTAATTAACTGCCGTCTCTGTTTTTTATCGGGGCGAGTTTCCGGTCTTGGGCTGTGAAATGCACTTAGTTTCCTAGCCTGTGCGTTTTTTTCCCTTTGAAGTGAGCTCTCTTCGGTTTCTTCATACATACTTTGAGCAATTGGTGCACCTTGACGATTATCAAAAATTTTTTTTACGACAACCGTTTTTTCATCAAAGCCCGTTGGTACCTTTACAATAGCACCAATTTCAACAATGCGGCTTGGCTTTGTTCTTTGCCGATTATAATGGACTTTTCCAGACTGCACTAATTCTCGGGCAAGACTTCTTGTTTTAGCAAATCTAGCCGCCCAGATCCATTTATCAAGCCTGACGGAACCACCGGCATGTTTTTCAGCAACCTTTGCTTTTTCGTTTTTCTTTTTAGTCATAGATATGTGCAAATACACGAGTAATATAATATTAAAGTTATACGTTGATCATTAGTCGGGACAGACCAACTATCTAACGAAGCTGGACAGACCAAGTGTCTAACGAACCTGGACAGACCAACTATCTAACGAACCTGGACAGACCAAGTGTCTAACGAATCTGGACAGACCAAATGTCTGACGTTCTCAAGACCACCAATGTAATTGATACTGAGCAAAATGGTCTATTAACGTAAATTATATATCAATTTATAATAGCGTATTGAAATACGCAAAAAAATACTTATTGTCTGAGATAAACTATACTATGACGTGGCAATGGGCAAAGCGAGAACACTTCGCAATCACAAATAAGATTGAATCGACTATCAAAAAATGAATTATGAATTTTTTGAGTAGTTTGACGACTAACTGTTGTAGCTTAACTACCTACTATATACTATATACCATCCAAGCTTTACTTTTATTAAAGGTTTTAACAACTTGAATATGACCGACGTCTCTTTCTCTTCGATTATCGACTTATATCGACGCCATGAAAATAAGGTTATATTGTTGGTCACGCTCATATTGAGCGTCTATTTAATTATGACTGCGGCAAAGCTCACATGGTCATTGATGCCACAGCCAGCGCATACGCCGATTAACGGCGCCGCTGTTAATCAAGTGCCAAATAATTCAAATAGCAGTAATGCGAGAGTCAACCTAAGCGCCATAACAAAGTTAAATCTTTTTGGAGATGCCACTGCAAAACCTCCGGCGCCTGTTCAACAAGACCTCGAAGAAGTTCCTGAAACCAAACTAAACTTAGTCCTATCAGGTGTTGTGTCCAGCACAGATGAGGCACAAGGGGCCGCAATCATTGAATACAGAAATAAACAGAACACCTATGGTTTGGGTGATAAAATCGAAGGTACCAATGTAACCTTAGATGAAATATTGATAGATAGAGTGATCATAAAAAACGCCTCAACTCGAGAAACTCTTATGTTAGAAGGCTTAGATTTCGATGAAGCGAACCGACAAAATCAAAGAATTGTTCGACAGCAAACACCCACAAGGAACTTACAAACTTCTGTAAACTCTAACACCGACCGAGAAGTTAGAGAAAAATCTCAAGCGCTTAAGCAAGCTAGGGAACAACTTGCAAATGAGCCAGCTAAATTTACAGATTTCATCGCATTAGCACCACATCGAGTCGATGGTCAACTGTTAGGATTTAGAGTAAGCCCTGGCAAAGAACCTAAGTTATTTAATGCTGTTGGTTTGAAAAATGGCGATGTAGTTATGCAGCTTAACGGGCTTGATCTAACGGATTTGCAACAGTCTGGTGAAGCTATTACGCAGTTACAACAAGCTGATCTCCTTCAATTAGAAGTGTTGCGAGACGGTGAGTTTATTTCTCTGGAATTAGAAATCCCCCGAAATTAGGAAATGGAAAAAGGTAGTTATATATGATGCTTAACAAGCAAAAAAGCAAAGTTACAAAGTTATTTTGTGCTTTAGTTGCCTCTTTAACTCTTTTAGGCAGCAGCTTTGTTGCGTTTAGTACACAATATCAACCAAACTTTAAAAACACTGACATTACAGAGTTTATTAATATTGTTGGGAAAAACTTAAAGAAAACCATCATTGTTGACCCTAACGTGCGCGGAAAAATAAGTGTGCGTAGCTATGACCTTATGACGGAAGACCAATACTATCAGTTCTTCTTAAACGTTCTTCAAGTATATGATTTTGCGGTTGTAGAAATGCCAAACGGTATTTTAAAGGTAGTTCGTTCCAAAGACGCCAAGACATCAAACATACCAGTGGTCGAATCGAACAGTTTAGATGGCGATGAAATGATTACCCGTGTAATTCCCGTATATAATGTGCCGGTCAGAGAACTCGCACCCATTTTGCGTCAATTGAACGATCAAACTGGCGGCGGAAACGTAGTCGCTCACGACCCTTCAAATGTAATGATGATTACTGGTAGAGCAGCAGTTGTAAATCGCCTAGTGGAAATTATCGAGCGAGTTGACCAAGCCGGTGACGAAGAAGTAGAAGTGGTAAAACTAAAGTACGCCTCAGCATCGGAAATGGTCAGAATTATCGAAAGCATCAATAACTCACAGGCCAAACAAAGCGCAGGCGGTAAATCCACTCCGCGAGTCGTGGCAGATGACAGAACCAATAGCGTGATTGTAAGTGGCGATATCAAAGCGAGGCAACGTTTAATAAACCTCATCAAGCGCATGGATCAGGAGCTTGAGACAAGCGGTAATACCCGTGTAATTTTCTTGAACTATTCAAAAGCTGAAGAATTGGTAAAAGTGCTCCAAGGCGTCAGCGCCAGCATGCAGGCAGAATCTCAGGGGAATACCCAACAAAGACGAGGCGGCAGCAATAGGGAAGTAAGTATTGATGCTCATGAGGCGAGCAATTCGCTCGTGATCACCGCCGAACCAGACATGATGCGGTCACTAGAAGCGGTTATTCGTCAGCTTGACGTAAGAAGAGCACAAGTGCAGGTAGAGGCTATCATTGTTGAGGTATTTGAAGGGGACGGAGTTACCCTAGGTGTCCAGCTTGTATCAGAAGATGGAGGCGGTACTCAATTTACCAACGGGGTAGTAGGCGTGGGATCCTTGGGCGTTGCATTGCGCGAAGCAGAAGACATTGAACTTCAAGGTTCAACGGTTACGGCAAATGGTGAAGTCGTCGACACTGTTACAACGCAGCAGGGTAATTTAACCCCTCTAGCTCAGTTACTTGGCGGTGCGAATGGTCTTATAGCTGGCATTATAGAAAATGGCTGGGGGGCGGTTGTTCAAGCGGTCAGCACCGACACAAACTCAAATATTTTGGCGACTCCACATTTAACGACAATGGACAATGAAGAAGCTTTCTTTATTGTTGGTCAGGAAGTACCGATTATTACAGGCACTTCAGTTGGCTCCAATAATAGTAATCCTTTTACCACTGTAGAGCGTCAAGAAATCGGCATCAAGCTAAAAGTGACTCCTCAGATCAACGAAGGGGATGCTGTTCAATTGACCTTGGAGCAAGAGGTATCAAGCGTAAGTGGCGCCACTTCAGTTGATATTTCAATCAATAAACGAGAAATCAAAACAACCGTTATTGTAGACGACGGTGGCACCATTGTTCTTGGCGGACTGATTGATGAGGATGTCCAAGAGAGTATTTCAAAAGTTCCATTACTTGGAGACATTCCTATCATAGGACATCTATTTAAAACCACTTCTACAAGTAAGCGAAAAAGGAACTTGATGGTATTTTTGAGACCTACGATTGTAAGAGATGGGGTGACAATGAATGAAATCAGTCATCGTAAGTATAACTATATGAGAGCTCAACAGCTCAACAGACAAAGCCAAGGCATATCATTAATGCCATTTAAAGAGCACCCTATTGTGCCTAACTGGGACGACAAACTCGTACTTCCACCATCGTTCGACGAATATTTGTTAGAAAAAGAGAAGCAGGAAAATAATTGATGTCAGCCGGTAATTTGGAAACTCAAACAACTGAAGTAACTAGCCTTGAAGAAGCTGCAGATGTTATTTCTGAAGATCTAATGTCCGATACCGAACATCTTGACGCAGATTTGATTTCCTCTACTAAATTACCGTTCAGTTTTGCTAAGCGCAACCATCTGCTGTTAGATACCGAAACTGAACCATACACGTTGCACCATACAAACAACACGCCCCTTTCTGCATTTATGGAAGTGAGGCGTTACTGCGGTGAAACGTTTTCGCTGCAGCTCAGAACACAAGACGATTTCGAAGAGTTACTGACCGATTCTTTTCAGAGAGATTCATCCGAAGCGAAACAGTTAATGGAAGATTTAGGTAATGAAAGCGATTTGTTTGCGTTGGCCGAAGATTTACCAGACACTGAAGATTTGCTTGATAACGAAGACGACGCTCCTATTATCAAGCTTATAAACGCCATGCTTGGTGAAGCAATCAAAGAAGGCGCATCTGATATTCATATCGAAACCTTCGAAAATCAATTGATAGTTCGCTTTAGAGTTGATGGTGTCTTAAGAGAAATTTTACGACCAAATAGAAAAATGTCTTCCATGTTGGTATCTCGCATTAAAGTAATGTCAAGAATGGACATTGCTGAAAAAAGGGTACCTCAGGACGGTAGAATAAGTTTAAAGATTGGGGGACGCGCGGTTGACGTGAGGGTATCCACTATGCCATCCAGTCATGGTGAACGCGTTGTATTGCGTTTATTGGATAAAAACAACGCGCGCTTGAATTTAGAAGATCTAGGCATGACTGTCAAAAATCGAGAACACTTCTCAAGCTTAATTAGAAAACCCCACGGGATAATATTGGTCACAGGTCCGACCGGTTCAGGAAAGAGCACAACCTTATACGCTGGGCTTAGCGAGATTAACACAAAAGATAGAAATATTTTAACTGTTGAAGACCCTATTGAATTTGACTTGGAAGGGATTGGACAGACACAAGTAAACCCCAAAGTGGATATGACATTTGCTAGGGGATTACGAGCTATATTACGTCAAGACCCTGATGTCGTAATGGTGGGTGAGATACGGGACCTAGAAACTGCTCAGATCGCAGTTCAAGCCAGTCTGACCGGGCACTTAGTTTTATCGACCCTGCACACAAATACGGCTGCTGGAGCAATCACAAGGCTTGAAGATATGGGAATTGAACCATTTTTACTGTCTTCGAGTTTGGTATCTGTTTTATCGCAACGTCTTGTCAGAACACTTTGCAACGAATGTAAGGCACCACACGAAGCCATCGAAAGCGAACAAGAGGTGTTGAATATTAACGATTCGGCCACGATATACGATCCCGTAGGCTGCATGAGTTGCAATTACACTGGGTATAGAGGACGAACGGGCATTCATGAACAGCTTATTATTGACGAAAAAGTCCGTGAAATAATGCACAGCAGTCACGGTGAACAGGCGATAGAAAAATACATTCGAAAGTTCACACCTTCCATCAGACAAGATGGATGCGATAAAGTACTTAAAGGAATTACTTCACTAGAAGAAGTATTAAGAGTAACCAGAGAAGAATAATGCCTGCCTTTGCGTATAAAGCGATAGATTCGACTGGAAAAAACTCGAGTGGTGTTCTTGAGGGAGACACTGCGCGCCAAGTTCGAACTCAACTTAGGGATAAATCTTTAATACCTTTGGAAGTTGAGCAAGTCGCCGAAAAATCCTCGTCTAGCCGCGTCAAAAAGTTTTTTAGTCCAAGTATTTCAGTCTCTGAATTGTCACTTTTGACTCGCCAACTAGCCACGCTCATTGAAGCCTCATTACCGATTGAAGAGGCCTTGTTGGCTGTGGCTGAACAGTCAGAGAAAACGCGCACTAAAAATATGATGATGGCAGTCAGAAGTAAAGTGGTCGAAGGTCATAGTCTCGCAGTTGCATTGAGTGATTTTCCAAAAGCATTCGATACTTTATTTACTGCAATGGTCGCTGCTGGAGAGAAATCAGGGCATTTGGATGCGGTATTAAATCGTCTTGCAGACTATGCAGAGAGGCGCAACCAAACTCAAAGTTTAATTACTCAAGCATTGGTCTATCCTATTTTAATGACCGTAGTGGCATTAGGTGTCGTAGTAATGTTGTTAACAAGTGTAGTTCCTGAAATTGTGGGTCAATTTGATAACATGGAACAAGCGCTTCCAGTCATTACTCAAATATTAATCAGCATCAGTGATGCAGTAAGGGACTATGGCATAGTTGCGCTTATCCTATTGATCATAATAATTTTTTCAATATCGCAAATGTTGAAGAACCCAAAATTAGAATTACTATGGCACAAGCGGCTTTTGTCTTTGCCATTTATTGGTCGCATTTCTCGCGGAACTAATACTGCAAGATTTGCTCGAACACTAAGTATATTGACATCAAGTAGTGTACCTGTTTTGGAATCAATGAAAATTGGTGGCAGTGTTTTGAAAAACAGACACTTAAAAAACTTGGTTCATGACGCCGCAGAGCGAGTAAAAGAAGGCAGTAGCTTAAGGGCGGCTTTGGGTCAAACTAAAGTATTTCCACCAATGATGATGCATATGATTGCCTCGGGCGAGCGTTCTGGGGAATTAACTCAAATGTTGGAGCGCGCAGCCGAGAACCAAGAAAGAGAATTCGAAAGCACCATCAATATGTCACTGAAAATATTTGAGCCAGTGTTAATTGTAACGATGGCAGTTATCGTATTATTTATTGTCATGGCAATTATTTTACCAATTTTAGAACTGAACAATTTGGCCGGAATTTAGCGAGTATTATATGAATGTAAACAGTAAATTTAACCCTGTGCAGAACGATAGGGTCAAACCACAAAAAGGCTTTACCCTAATAGAGGTTATGGTCGTTATATTTATTATTGCAACCATGGCAGCCTTTGTAGCGCCGCAGATTTTTGGGCAGCGGGATACTGCTCAAATCAAAAAAGCAGCGGTTGACATTCAGCAGTTAGAAGGCGCATTAGAAATGTACAGATTGCAGACCAATATGCTTCCTACCACTGAACAAGGCCTCGAAGCCTTAGTCTCTGCCCCAACGTTAGACCCCATTCCCCGGACTTATCCAGATGATGGGTTTATCAAACGCTTACCAGTCGATCCTTGGGGTAACAGTTACGTGTTGCTCAATCCAGGCGAAGTCGGCAAGTTCGATATCTACAGTTTCGGTCCCGACATGATAGAAGGCACCGAAGATGATATTGGCACATGGAACCTGAACGACTACTTGCAATGATATTGGCGATAGAATATTGGAAAACTCACAGTTTGAAATAAGAAGTATATCCGTTCTGGACTGTCCAGGATCCATAAATGCCAGTTACAAAGAATAAACAAGTTATGCTATCAATAATGACTAAAAGCTGTAAAAAAGCCTCCTCCCAAGGAGGCTTTACCATTTTAGAAGTCATGTTAGTTCTGGCATTGATCGGCCTTATTTTAGCCAGTGTCAGCTTTACTGTGTTTAAAGACGATAAATATTCAGACGTAGAAGAAGAGGTAAATAAACTTCAAGTTCTTTTTAACATGGCAAGCGACTACGCTGTAATAAATCAATTTGAAATGGGACTTCGACTTAATCTAGATAAGCAAAGTTACGAGTTTGTCAGATTAGACGAGGACCAGAATTGGCAAACCATGGAAGACGTAAAACAATTTCAATCCGTTCAATTCTCAGAAGGTGTAGAGCTTGATTTGATATTAGACGGTTTCTCATGGCAACAAGATGACTCTCTATTCGACAATCGAATTTTTGATGAACAGTTAAGCGTAAGAAATGAAAGCGTTGATATAGGGGACGACGAAGAAGAAGAGAAACGTCCGCCACAAATATTCATTCTTTCAAGTGGGGAAATAACGCCATTTGAACTCTCTGTTAGATACCAAGCTCAAACGACAAATGAAAATAGTTTTGAGTTCTTATTGAGAGGCGAAGATACAGTGCCATTGTCAAAAGTGGAGCCTGAATGATCAAGAAAAGACAGTTGGGATTTACTCTAATAGAGGTCATGGTTGCAGTCGCTATATTTGCTTTAGCTGGTGGTGCTGTTTTAAAAGCGGTTTCTGAGCATGCGCGTTCTGTCACTACATTAGAACGAGTAACTTTTGCCACATTTGTGGCAGACAACCAATTAACACGAGCCTCACTAGAGTCAAAAATTAAGTGGCCTCTTGATAAAAGGATAAGGGGAGAAGCACAAATAGCCGGTAGAACGTTTTACTGGCAAAGAGACGCAGAAAAAACAGCCGATGAATCATTGTACCAAGTAACAGTGACCGTGGCTTCCGATCAAGCAATGGAAAACGCCATTACCTCAGTTGTCACTTTTATGACTAAGGTAAACGGTTAGTGATGCATCAAGTTCGAATACATTCAGATTTGGTCTGTCCAGAAAAGAGTCTGGACTGTCCAGAACTACAAAACACCTATTCAAAAGTTGCCCAAAAAACCGATCAACAATTGATTCACCAAACAGGATTTACTTTGATCGAGATTGTCATTGCGATTGGAGTCTTTTCATTTTTGGCACTAGGTGCAAATGCGATGCTTACTTACGTTACAAACTCGAACGAAATTTCTCTAAAACGAGAACAGCAATTTGAACAGTTGCAAAGAGCATTTTTAATCATGGAACGGGATTTTCTTCAAATTCAAGAAAGAGTGCCCAGAAAGCAAGGCTTACAAAATAATTTAGTCATTCTTGGCGGTGAATTTGAGTTAGACAGCGATGCATATGCGGTAGGTTTTGTCAGAGGTGGCTGGCAGAATCCTCAATTACGCCTAAAACGAAGTACCCTTCAAAATGTGAGTTATCGCCTCAAAGACAATCAATTACAAAGAATGCATACTAATTTTGTGGATGCTGTCGTCGGCACAGAACCAAAGATAAGAGTATTACTAGAAAACGTAACAGATTTAAAGATTGAAGTATTAAGAGAAGTGCAGCAAGAACTGAATTGGTCAGATACCATTCAGGACGTTGAGCTGCCATATGCCATAGCCGTGATCATAGTGTCTGATACTTTTGGTGAAATAAGACGCGAGTTCAGGGTGAAAATATAATGAAAAGCCAGCCCTATAGTTTTCACCATCAAAAAGGTGTGGCTCTTATTGTGGTGATGTTAATTGTGGCGCTGGTCACAGTTCTAGCCACACAGATGAGTTCAAGATTACAACTTAACGTTGCTAGGACGATTAATCTAAAAGCAAATAATCAAGCCTATTGGTATGCCCTAGGCGCTGAACAGTTTGCTCAAAGCTCCCTCTCACAATTAAAATCACTTTCTGGTGACAACATCAATCTTAGTCAGCCGTGGGCGCAGCCTTTTGAATACCCCATTGAAGGCGGAATGATTAAAGCCGAACTTTCTGACATGCAATCCTGCTTTAATCTTAATTCGGTGATTTTCCAAGCACCAGATGAAAACGAACAACCAAATGAACAATCTAACGACCCACAGACCGGTCAAGGAAATCAAGACCAATCCGGTCAAAATGAGGACCAAAACAACTTCACTCAATCAGCTAATTCAGATTCATACACGCCTGTTCAGCGAGCGTTTGAAAGGCTTATCAGTACTTATATCACGGACAGTTTAATTACTGATACTATCCGAGACTCGCTGATTGACTGGATCGATACTGATACAAATCAAAAAAATTACGGTGCTGAAGATCCGCATTACGAATCGCTAGCTTTTCCTTATCTAGCCGCAAATAACAACCTGTCTCATCCCAGCGAATTTAGATTGATAAATGGCGTTGAGGATGCATTACAGCAATATGACTTGACTCAGTTACAACGGGTAATCTGCGTATTACCAGAGAATCAATTATCAATTAATGTAAATACCGTAACAGAACAAACAGCGGTTGTACTGTCTTCTCTTTTAGGCGATGATGAAAATAAAGGATTAGATATCATCAACGCTAGACCTGAAGAAGGGTTTAAGGATAAGGAAACATTTTTATCCCTACCCGAAGTGAGTATGCTTGGACTAACAACTGCACAGCAACAATGGTTTGACGTAACCAGTAAATATTTTAAACTTAACACAACCGTTGTGTTTCAAGAGTCACAGTTTAGGCTGGTGACTATTTTTAAATTGGAAGACGACGGCGTTAATATAATAAGCCGAGAGTTTGGAGGCGCACGTTAGATGCAGCGTTTATTGATAAGATTAAATACCGAAAGTGATGCTCCTATTCATTGGATTTTATTTAGCGAAGATGAAAATGAGATCATTGCATCAGGATGTTTAAACCACAGTGAAGAATTAGCCTCTTTAGCAGAGTATAGCGAAAACTCTCAAGTTACATGCCTTGTCCCTACAAGCTGTTTGTACTTAACAGAGGTAGCGCTACCAGCCAACTCAACTAGGAAAGCGTTAGCGGCTATTCCTTTTATGGTCGAAGAAGAGCTGTGTTCTGATATCAACTCTTTATTTTTTGCACACACTCAAAAAATAAACGACAAGATCACAGTAGCTGCAGTAAAAAAAACATTAATGAGAAAGTGGCAAGATGACCTCGAACAGGCAGGTATATTCTGCCCAAGAATGTTACCTGATGCTATGTGTCTTCCTCAAACCGATAGTATTAGCCTAGTCGCAATAGACAGTTTTTTACTGGTTTTATTTCCTGACGGACAAGCTTTACAAGGAGAGAAAAACTGGATACTGCCTATTTTAAAACACCAACTTGAGCAGACGAAGGCATCAATCAACTGCTTTAGCGAACTGCCCGAACTCGAAAGTGTTGACCAAGTATCATTTAATTTCGACCGCTTACCCATGTTGCTTCTCCTAGAAGGTGCTAAGAAACAAGATTTAAATTTGTTTCAAGGTGAATTTTCCGTTAAGCGTAAAACAAATCCTTTCTGGGATAAATGGAAAATAGCCGCTTCTTTAGCGTGTATTGCAATTACTGTAAATTTAGTTTTGAAATTCAATGAACTAAACGATATAAAAACCCAACGTGCTGAAGTTCGTCAACAAATGCAACAAAGCATTCAAGAAGGGTTTCCAAATCTAAATAGAGTTGCCAATGTGAGAAGAGTGCTTTCAAGAGAAATTGCAGCGCTTGAACAAGGTGGGGGCAATTTGTCCATGCTGGCAATGTTGTCCCGACTAGGCACGGCATTTGAAAGCTCTGGTGTCAAACCACAAACCATCAAGTACGATAGTCGCCGTTCCGAAATCAGGTTGCAATCAGTAGCTCAAAGCTTTGAATCTCTTGAAACTTTTAGAAGGAACGCTCAAGGGTTAGGCTTTGAAGTTGAACAAGGTGCAATTAACAATAGAGGTGACGAAGTAGTGGGTCTTATTACGGTGCGAGGTTAATGTTGAACAGTCTAAAATCATGGTTCAAAGGCCTTACTGAGCGCGAACAAAAGCTTGTGATATCAGCCAGTATTGTCGCGATTATTGGAATATTCTTCTTTGCTTTGTACAAGCCTTTAAGTGAATCCATTTCCACTCAACAAAAAGCGCTCGAAGCAGATAAAGCGCTCTTACTATGGGTCGAAGAGCAGTCAAATAGAGCCACCATTCTAAGACAGTCGGCGAATCAAACCAGTTTTTCTGGTTCACTGACTCAAGTTGTTAACCAGACCACGCGAAATGCGGGTATTCCCGTTGCGCGTATGCAGCCACAGGGTGAAGAGTTAATAGTGACTATCGATCAAGTAGAATTTAACGCACTCATTCGATGGTTAGCGATCTTGGAACGAAGAGGGATACGCATCGTTCAATCTGACGTTTCCGAAGTGGATAATCAAGGCTTTGTTCAAGTAAGACGTTTACAATTGGGAAAATAATATAGTGAAAAGATGGCAATGGGTACTTCTAGGTATTCTTACCTATTTGATATTTTTAGTGTTATATCTGCCAGCCGGGCATGTATCTCAATTTATTCAAGAAAAATCTAACAATGCAATTGTGTTTGATAATGTAGAAGGCACTGCACTGAATGGCACCTCTAGTAACCTAGTTGTTCAAGGAATACGTTTGAATAATGTAAACTGGTCTGTCTCGGCCGCGCCATTGCTCATGGGAAAACTATCTGTTGACGTCGAAGCGGGTGCGATAAGAACAACAGAACAAATATATCTAGACAGTACCGTATCAACCTCGCTATTCAATACCCAGCGCATAACGCTCTCAAATACGCAAATATTTGTGCCAGCAAAAACCCTGCTGTCGAATCTTAAGCTGCCCGTCGTGGTCACAGCACAAGGTCGGCTAAGGGCTGATATAAATACGTTTGAATACGATCAGGGATGTGTAGAATTACAAGGTACAGGCAACTGGCTACAGGCTCAAATTAACATTAATTCCAATCCGTTAGAACTCGGCACATTTGATGCTTCATTGAGCTGTGAACCCCCTGCGTTTATGATGCAAATAAGCCCCAATAATGGACTTAGCCTGAATGCAAATATTAAGTTTGATCCTTCTGGCGAGTATTCAGCAAAAGGAAGCTTTGCTATTCCATCTAATTTTCCAAGAGAGTTAAAACAAGGCGCGCAGTTTTTTGGAGAACCAGATGGAAATGGTCAGTACTTACTCAATTTAAAAGGTAAGCTCTAATACAGAGATTCATATAGAAATGGACTTAACGCCAAAATAGTCGCACTTTGATAAACACTTTGCCTAGTTTCTAGTCCCTTTGTCAATTGCCCAATAGCGCCTCCTTTCTGTTTTATGTTTACGGTCTGGAATAACTCATCCATTGCACTGCCCAGTTCTTTACCATTAATTAATTGCTCATAAATACTTACGGGCAAGGGCATCGTTGCAGACTGTCCAAATACAGTTTTATGTGAGCTTGATATACACACTATCGCAAACGTTTTAGGCCCATCTTCAAAGATATCTACTCCACCTTCAAACGCAATATAATAATCCCCTTCATGCATGTGTTTGGCATTTTCAACTCGATTCAAAGCCCCCTGCCTAGTTTCTTCATATGTCATAGGTTGGTCACTTACCTGTGAATCAGCGTTGCAAGAAATCACATCGACCTCCAAATCGAACGCACGGCGAAAGGCAATCTCTGCTGCGTTTATCTTAACTGGGTTTTTGGAGGCTATCACTAATGTTATGCTTGTAGTCATGTTATTTTTGCTCTTTGCCAAAGGCTTGATTTTGAATATCATGCAATAGGTCGTGATAATTATTAGTGGTTGGATGTCCCTTAATCAATATATCTGGTTTTTTGAGATCAGGGTTAGTTATCCCAAGCGTATAGGCTATTCCATATTCCTTAGCTGCATTTAAAATTCGTTCGCTATCATCTACAAATAAGGTGGTTGCAGGGTCGAAATCCAAGTGTTGGTGTAGTTGTTTCCATAACGATTGAGATTCTTTGGAAACACCGAATTGGTGTGTGGAAATTAATACATCAATATGGTCATCCAGCTGCGTTTTTTCTATTTTTAGGGATAAGCTTTGTGGGTGAGCATTAGTCACCAATGCAATATTCCGATTACTTGCTTTAAGCGCGTCTAAGAAAGGAATACAGTCTGGCCTTATTTCAATAAGGTGCATAATTTCACGCTTGGCTTGTACAATGTCCAAGTCAAGCTTTTCCGCCCAATAATCAAGGCAATACCAATTAAGCTGTCCATACACCTGCGCACAGGCTTCTTCCATATACTGCATGCAAGATTGCAACGGTTTGCCTGTTTTCTCTGAAAGTTTCAATGGGATATAGTTAATCCAAAACTCATTGTCAAAATGTAGATCCAATAATGTGCCATCCATGTCGAGTAAAACGGTTTCAATCTTATTCCAAGGTAACAGTGCCAATAGTTATTCCTTATGCTAGAGTAGCAAGAGTAGTTGCGGATGAACCATTATTGTATCTTGTGAAGTAAGCATGAGTAAAATTAACCAAGAAAAAAAATTACCAGAAGTCCACCGGCGTCGCATAGTCGCACAAAGCAAATTCTTTAAAGTTGAGCAAGTAGATCTTGAGTTCAGCAATGGCGCCACGCGTGAGTTTGAGCGAATGGCAGGCAGTGGCAGAGGGGCTGTCATGATCATTCCACTGGTTGATAATGATCATGTGTTGCTCATTAGAGAATATTCAGCTGGCACTCATTCTTATCAATTGGGATTTCCGAAAGGCCTTATCGATCCAGGTGAAACTCCAATACAAGCCGGTAACCGAGAACTACAAGAAGAAGTTGGGTATAAAGCTGAAGAATTTTCATCCTTAAAACAGCTCGCTATGGCGCCAACTTTCTTTGATGCTCATATGCATGTTTTAATCGCGCAAAATTTAACTGAATCTTGTTTAGAAGGCGATGAACCAGAGCCTCTAGAAGTCGTTAAATGGCCGTTAAATGAGATAGACAAGTTACTAAATCAAAATGACTTTTGCGAGGCGAGAAGTGTAGCAGCCCTGTTGTTACTTGAGCGTTGGAGGAGTGGAGTATGATGTCAAAATCTATTAGCGAGCTGCTAGAAATCGCTAAAGAGGCGGCAACCAAAGCTGGAATTGAAGTATTACAAATTTACGATAAAGGCGATTTTGAAGCCTTTGAAAAAGAAGATGATAGTCCTGTTACGACAGCCGATTACCGGGCAAATGAAATCATCATGGATATGTTGCAGAAAGAAACGCCCAAAATACCAATAATATCAGAAGAGACCGAACTGGCTCCACTTGAAGAGCGTGCAACTTGGACGAGATATTGGTTAATTGACCCGATAGATGGCACTCAGGAGTTTATCGCTCGCTCTGGTGACTTCTCAATCAACATAGCCCTAATTGAAAATAACCGTCCCGTAATTGGGGTTATTTACTGGCCCTGCGGAGAAAGCTTGTATTTTGCGAGCAAAGGACAAGGCGCTTACAAGCGTTGTTTTAGAGAAACTAAGGCAATCGGTGTGCGTAGATTTGATGTGCCAAGCGAAGACGTCATAATGATTGCGATCAGTCGAAGGCAATCAAGAAGCCCTATATTCGAAAGATTGACTCAAAAAAGAAACTATCAAACTCTGCCTACAGGCAGTTGTTCGTTAAAATCGTGCTTTATAGCAGAAGGAAAAGCCGACTTGTTTATGCGTCTAGGCAAGACTGGAGAATGGGATACAGGCGCATCGGAATGCATTGTCAACGAAGCGGGCGGAGTGATCAAAGCCGCTAATTTTGAGCCGATCACCTACAACGAGCGCAAAAGTGTTATTAATCCAGACTTTGTTGTATTAGGCGACCAACGCGTTGACTGGGAAAGTATCGTCCAATATAAATAGCTGTAATTGATATATAATTTTTGGTCTGTCCAGAGCTTGGTCAGGACAAAGTGCTGTTTGATATTAAAATGCAATGGGAAAAATTTAGGGATATTACAAAGGTTCAGAGTTTATAAAGGAATAATATTCACGGTCTCATGTTCTTCTGAATACTCTAACTGGGCCTTTCCTTCATCTAGTTGTTTCTTTACCAACTCTACTTTTTCAGTGAGACTTAACTCTACTTCGCCATAGTCGGTACCTTCCCGCAAAATAATCGTTTCTATGACGTTGATAAGCGTGTCTGGATCGAGCTCTTGGTAAGGAATAATCATGTCTAACTCAGGCTTCTAATTGTTCTAAGACAAATGCACATATTCTTTCTGGCAACCACAATCTGGACTGTCCAGAAAGTGCTTTTAAAAATCCAACGTGCCCCCCGCGTGCACTATATTCATAGGCAATATTTTCATTTAATTGACTGTCAGTAGGTATCACTCTTTTATCCATAAAAGGATCGTCCAACGCATGAATAATCAATGTTGGTTTAGATATTTTTTTGAGGTCTGGTATTGCACTGCATCTGCGATAATAATCGTCTGCTCCATTAAAACCGTGAAGCACTGAAGTAATGTGCTGGTCAAATTCTCTAAACGTTTTGAGCTTAGTAATTTGAGTCTTACTAATTTGAAGTATGTCGCTTAAATCCACCTTATCCATTTTTTTCAACAGATTGGCTTTCATACTGCTCATCAAATGATTTTGATAAAATCGAGAGAAACCGACATTAATTGCTTCAGAAGAAGCTGATAAGTCAAGAGGAGCAGAGACTGACACACAGGCTTTCACAGGGATGTCTGAACAGCGGCTGATCAGCTTCATTAGCATATTTCCGCCAAGAGAAAAACCGACCGCAAATGTGGGTATAGACGGATAACGTGCCACAACCAGAGGAATAATAAACTCAGGGTCGTAAGTGGCTCCCGAATGATAAGAAATAGGCTGTAAGTTAGGCTCACCGCTGCATCCTCTAAAATGCATGACAACGCTACCAATATTATGAGCACATAAAGTAGACACCAAGTGTTCAATATAGTGGGAGCGCGAGGAGCCTTCTAAACCATGAAATAACACCACCAGCGCGTTCATGTCTTCAGGCAACTTCCAGTCTAGGTCGATGAAGTCGTCATCCTTTGTTTTTATCCTCTCTCTAACGTATTGGTTGCGCTCATACTTCAAGAAGAACTTCGGAAAAATTGTCTGAATGTGGGGATTTGACAATGATGTTGACGTTACGAAACTTGAAGGGCGCGAGCTTCCAAAGAGCGTTGTCTCATTCATACTACAGGTCATCGCTAGAGCAGTTTTCGGTCAAAAGAGTTTCAAGATTGTCGCGCAAGATGTTGAAATTTTGATGGATCATTTTTTGTTTAACAGGATCATTGATGATAGCTGGAGTAAGAAAAAAACCCTCGCTGGACAGTCCAGAAAAAGCATCGTTGTTATCAAGCTCAAGAGCTAACTCTGCGCATCGATTATTGTATGAATCAACTAATAGCGCCTGTTGTTGCTTCTCTAATTCAAGCTCTTGTTCAAGCAAGCGTTTGTATGACTTTTGTTTATATATGTCCATTGTGGTCATTTCAGCTTTAAACGCCCTACGTTTTTGCCTTAATTGCTTAATTATGCTGTCTTGCTGAGAAATTGAGTCTGTTAAATAATGTGCTGTCCTAATGTCGAACGGCAACTTTTTGCTCGCTAAAAAACAAGCGAACAAAATTAGATTCACATTCAGTTCAGCCGAATCCTGCAACTCTAGCAGCACCTCTTTATTGTGCTTATAACCGTAAAATTTCAAAGAGAATTGCCAAAATTGAACGCCAGAAACAAACACTTGCTGAGTCATAAAGCGCAATTGAAACGGGTGTTATTAAACCGAGGAATCTTCAAATTGAATTGGCCTTTTCAAATTTTTCTTGAGCTGTTTCGATATTGTCGTGGGCATCTAACCAATCTAGCTCCAAAGTTTCCAGTTCTGCTTTGATACTTGCTTGCTCATTGATAAGCTCATTAAGTTTTGATTTATTAGACGCCTCGTACAAAGACGTGTCTGACATTTTGTCTTCAATTTGGGATAAAGTATTGTTCAATATGTCCATGCGTGACTCACACTTTTGGATCTTATCTCGATATGCTTTGGTTGATTGTCTAAACTCTGCCTGCAACCTTTTCTCAGCTTTTCGATCAATTTTTTGCTCATTTGGCTTAGCACAAGCTTGTGCGGGTAAATTGTCTGAACTCTCGTTTTGTTTATTGCCGAATAACCAATCTTGATAGTCAGAAAGGTCGCCAGAAAAGGCTTGAACCGCTCCATTATCGACCAAATAAAAATCATCGCACGCACTTTCTAGTAAAAACTTGTCGTGCGAAACAATTACCATGGCACCTTCGAACTCTTGTAACGCAAAGGCTAGAGCCTCTCGCATTTGAATATCGAGGTGGTTAGTTGGCTCATCGAGCAGTAATAAATTGGGTTTGGTATAGACAATGAGCGACAAGACCAAACGTGCCTTTTCTCCACCAGACATAGGTTTGACCTTTTTAAGTGCTTCATCCCCATGGAAACCAAACCCACCGAGATAATTTCGTATTTGCTGATCGGTTAAGCTTCTGTCTAACCGCAATAAATGCTCAAAAGCGGAATTCTCCAAGTCTAAGGCTTGCACTTGATGCTGAGCAAAGTATCCAATTTTAAGTCCACTTGATACGGTAAACCGTCCTTTTAAAGGTTCTAGTTCTCTAGCCAATAATTTGATAAAGGTGGACTTACCGGCACCATTTCGTCCCAGCAGTCCAATCCTGCTGCCAGGAACTAAGTTTAAATGAATATTAGATAATATGATTTTATCGCCGTATCCAAGCTTAACAGCCTCCATATTGATAAGCGGATTGGGGAGTTTGTCAGGTTGCCTAAATTCGAAGGAAAACTCACTGTCCTGTTGAATCGGCATTAACGCTTCCATTTTTTCAAGTTGTTTTATCCGGCTTTGAGCCTGTTTAGCTTTGCTGGCTTTGGCTTTGAATCGAGTAATAAAGGCATTTAAATGAGCTCGCTTTTGCTCTTGTTTTACCATTTGCTTTTGAGCCAGTAAGAGCTTTTCGGCTCTTTGTTTTTGAAAGCTAGAATAATTCCCGGTGTAATGATGAAGTCTGCCGTGCTCAAAGCTAATGATCACTTCAGCACAATCGTCAATAAATGACTTATCGTGCGATATTAATAACAAGGTGCCTTTGTATTGCTGAAGATAACCTTTTAACCACATCACCGCGTCCAAGTCTAAATGGTTAGTTGGCTCATCGAGTAACAGAAGATCTGATGGACACAACAGCGCACGAGCTAGATTTAACCTCATTTGCCAACCACCAGAAAAGTCCGCTACGGGTCGTTTAAAATCCCCGTCTTTAAATCCAAGACCGGACAGAATTACCGCGGCTCTGGATCCCACATCGTATGCCCCGGCCTGAGAAAGCTCATCGTGCAAATGGGCGATTAACTCACCTTCGTTTTTCAACTCAGCTTGAGCCAGTTGTTTCTCCAGCTTTCTTAAATGTTTGTCCCCATCAATTACATAATCAATTACCGCTCTGGAGGTATCATCGATGTACTGTGCAATGGATACCACTTTCCACTGTTTAGTGACGGTAAACTCGCCTTCGTCGGGGGTTATCTCCCCTAACAGCATTGAAAATAGGCTGGATTTGCCGCAACCATTTTTCCCAATAATTGCCGCTTTCTGTCCAGCGTATATTTCAATGTTAGCATCTTCAACGAGGACTTTGACACCTCTGTGAAGGCTTAAATTTTGTAGTTTAATCATAGATATTTAAGTAAGGTTCGCTGGCGGTAGGATAACAAAACAATGCAGTTTGATCATTATCAATACCATAGGTTATGAACAAACCTTCGAGTTTTTCAGTATAATGACTTACAAAGACCTACTATCAACAAAACCACGGTTTGCATGACAAAAAAGACAAAGAAACGTTTCATCGCAGGCGCAACCTGCCCATCTTGTAAAAAGCTTGACACACTCATGCTATATTTTGAAAACAATATAGAAAAGTTATCCTGTGTATCGTGCGATTACCAAGAAAGCCAAACCAATCAGGAAGTTAAACAGGCCAATAAAAATAACGGCAATGTTATTGGTGTGTTCAAGCCTGATTAACATGCTCACAAATACATTGGTCACTTGCAACTTTTTCAAAATTTCATGACTCTCAAAGGCGACTGTTACGTATCAACAATGAACCAAAACAAATCGATACTGATCTTGAATGAAATTACTAACAAATATTAATTGGAGGATTGAATGAAAATACTGACTATGGCTACCGCTTTGGCATTGACTCTAACGCTAAGTGCCTGCTCTGAAAAGCCTGAAGAAGAAACCCCCTACTCGTCTGAAAAGCCAACCAGTAATGCAGCGGAATCAACTCAGCCCAGTGATAGTCAATCACCTATGCCTGCAGATATTCAAATCGAAAAGTTGCAACCATCGCCTGCGTTTTCAGACGCATTGCTAGAATTGCGCTCGCCAGATACTTCTAATACCTTAACGTCTGGTGAGGTAGAATTCGTTTTTGATGTAAAGAATTATCAAATTGGTGCTATAACGGATAGTTCGAATGCTGAAACACTCGCGAACTCAGGTAAAGGACAACACATCCATTTTATCTTAAATAATCAACCTTATTCAGCGCACTATGAAACAACTTTTTTAAGAGAAATACCTGATGGAACTCATCATTTAGTTGCCTTTTTAAGTCGCTCGTACCACGAGTCAGTAAAAAATGAGAACTCTGTTATCGTGACGCAACTGAATGTAGGTGACACCCAGGGCGAATCAAGTTATGACATGGAAAATCCAACGCTAATCTATAGCAGACCTAAAGGCACCTATAAGGGCAGTGATACAGATAACATTTTACTGGACTTCTTTGTATTTAACACCGAGCTTTCGGAGTCTGGTAATAAGGTTAAAGCTGTTATAAATGGAAATGAATTTATGCTAACAGAGTGGGCACCATACGTGATAACGGGCCTGCCGATGGGCGAAGTGACCGTCGAGTTATCATTGATTGACGCTCAAGGAGAACCGATTCCTGGCCCATTTAATCAAGTCACAAGAACAGTAATGTTAGAAGAATAATTGAGTAACTTCTGAATTATTTTTAATTGCCTTTAGAAAAACACCCCACGTATAAAGAAAATTGGCGGCTTAAAGCCGCCAATTTTCTAATCTGTTGCATTTTAATATTAAACTCACCTATTGAGATAGAAAAGCGTAAATCTGTACTGTGTATCAAGTGATCACTGGCGCCGATTCAAGAATATTCCATCCGGTCTTGGTGACTTATCTTAATGCTAGCGTGTATTTATTTAACATACTGCATCGGATAATTACCCAAAAATGTTTAGGAATTAATAAGTGCGCTAAATCCGCTCATATTATCCTAGCTGGTTTTTCTCTAGTTTGTTGCAACAATCGTTGCGTCATGCACTGACTTTGCATTAGGTGCATTTAATTGAGCGCTTCTTAAAGTATTGCACGTCTTAAATATGGTGGAAAAATACTCTCAGCACGTGGTTGATAAGACAATAATGTTACATGTGACTATTACTACTGCTAATAGTGTGGAGGCAATTCTATTTTATCAGAACTGTCTGAGGATGAATCTGGGATGGAGTTGACTTTCTCAATGATTTTTTCCAGTTTGAATTTCATTAGATCGATGTTTTTTTGCTGCTCTATCACCGTTTGATTCAGACTTTCAATGGTATCTTCTTGATAGGCTATTTTGATCTGCAGAGATTCAAGGGTATGTTCCAAACTCTCAATTTTTTGATGTGACAATTGTTCACTCACAATCTATTCCTTATTTTCTATTGGCCAAATTGAATAATAGCCATTTGATGAAATGGATACTGGTAACGAGTCGCTAAAATCGACCGCATAAACTACCGCTGACTGTGGCGCGGGTCCCTTGTTGGGCTTAACTCGCCATTGAGTGACAAGTTGACCTGTAAGTACATCCCAAAGTGCCAATCTTTTTGCTGGCGAACCAGTAAGTAAATACCTACTATCATTTGAAAACTTTGCTGCGGTAAATATTAACTGTCGCTCTATAAAGTGTAAGCGGGATACCTCTTGACCAGTCTGTGCATTCCATATTTGAGCCTTGTCTTGCCCGTCAGCGGTAAACAAATATTCGGCATTTTGGTCGATTAACACTGTGGTTACTCTATGCGGATGATCGAAGACGTGTATAATTTGACCACTTTGAGTGTCCCACAGATAAGCTTTATAGTCGTTACTTCCGCTCAGCGCAAATCTGCCATTTGATGAAAGATCCACAGAGTTGATCTTTTCTTCGTGTGCAATGAAATCTATCCTTCTTTGAGTGCCAGGCTCAAAATACATGACCACTCCGTCTGATCGACCCACCAATATCCCTCTGCCTTGATTAGCCACTGCGATGTCTCTTATGGTTGACGCATCAATTTTCCAGAAACCGATAGGTTCACCAGTTTGAATTGACCACAAGGCAAAAGCTTCGCTATCTGAGGTCACTACAAAATCACCGCTATTAGCAAATTTTACGTTATCAACTAAATTTATGCCTTCTCCCTGATGTCGCCACGAGTAAAGCTGTTTGTTTGCATTAAGGTCAAATACGATAATTTCGCCACTTACTTCTGAATATACTGCCATCCCTGTAGGGACGTGTATATCAGCCGCATATACCCCGTCCTCGGCAAGCGCAATGCGAGAAATGGGCTCGGATTCGGGCAAACTGCACCCCATCAAGTGTGCACAGATAAACAGTAAGGGGCAAAATATTTTCGTTCTAATTTGTAACAAGCCTTTCACTTTTGTCTCAACGGCATTAACATGTCATATATTATAAACCAAGTAAGATAAAATTAACTTAAAAGCTTTTTAAGTGGTAGGAGATAATAAATGAAGAAGGCTAAATTAGCCGTAATGGTAGGTGCTACTATCGTATTGACAGCTTGTGGCGTTGACAAATCAGAAGAAGCAAAAGATGGCATGCAAACTCAAATGACCACTTTTGAAACAGAGGCTGCAAAGCACTCTTACGCTATGGGTGCAAGCATGGGTAAATTCGCCAAAGAGCGATTCGACGAGCAACAAGAGTTAGGCATAGAGACTAACCCTGACGCACTCGTCACGGGGTTTCTCGATACTTTTAACGAAAAATCTCAGTTTAGCGATGCTGAACTAGAAGGGTTTATCCAAGAGATGTCCGAGAAATACCAAGTTGCAAAACAGCAACAGCAGACTCAACAAGCAACAGAGAATGCAGAAATTGGTCGAGCATTTCTTGCCGAGAATGCAGAGCGCGAGGGTGTTGTGACTACAGGTACAGGGCTTCAATACGAAGTGATTTCTGAAGGCGACGGCGATAGCCCTACTGCTGAAGATACGGTTCGCGTTCACTATCATGGCACATTAATAGATGGCACCGTATTTGATTCTTCTGTTGATCGTGGACAACCAGCCGAGTTCCCATTAAACCGAGTGATCAGTGGTTGGACAGAAGGCGTTCAGTTGATGAAAGTAGGTGGGAAATATAAGTTTTATATTCCAAGCGACCTAGCCTATGGCCCGCGCGCAACCGGTGAAATAAAACCAAACTCAACGCTAATATTTGAAGTAGAGCTTCTTGATATAGCGCCTTTTGAAAACTAAAAAATGTCTTTTTAACCGGATAAACGTCTATTGACGTTTATCCGGTTCACCATTTATTCCCCTCCTGACGACAATGAAAAAAACACCCTTACTGACACCTAAAGGTTACGCCACTCTGCGCCATGAGCTAGATTTTTTATGGCGAGAAGAGCGCCCAGAAATCACCAAAAAAGTCACTTGGGCCGCAAGTCTTGGGGACAGAAGTGAAAACGCAGATTATCAATATAATAAAAAGCGTCTGAGAGAAATAGATAGGCGAGTCAGATATCTTCGCAAAACACTCGAGCATTCAAAGGTAGTTCAATATTCACCTCAACAAGAGGGCAAGGTATTCTTTGGAGCTTGGATCGAAATCGTCAACGAGTTAGATAAAGAACTGACATTGCAAATAGTGGGGTACGATGAAATTTTCGGCAGAAAAGACGCCATTTCTATTGATTCTCCCATGGCTCGCGCCTTACTCAAAAAAGAATCTGGCGACTTGGCCTTAGTGACCACACCAACTGGCACGCAAGAATGGGAAATAATCAGCATCCGATATGAAAAATAATAGGCGAACCATCCGTCTTCTAGTTATAATTACAAATATAATTTTACGGTACTTTGAGCGTTACATATCAAAAATGTCAAATCATTAAGTTTTTTGTTGTTCGATATCATTGTCGAATGACTTACCATATTAATATGCGCTCACACATCTTCATAAGTCATAAAACATTCTCTTTAGGTTATTAAATGATAATTGCTAAAATTGCTTCAGAATTAGGAGCTAAGTCAGAACAAATCCAAGCCGCTGTGTCTTTACTTGACGAGGGCGCAACCGTTCCTTTTATAGCGCGTTATAGAAAAGAGGTAACACAAGGTCTAGATGACACTCAACTGAGAACCTTGGAACAAAGACTCGGGTATTTAAGAGATTTAGAAGATCGAAAAAAAGTGATTTTAAAATCGATCTCTGAACAAGGTAAGTTAGATGACGAATTATCTGAAAAGATAAAAAGTGTAGAAAATAAAACTGAACTTGAAGATTTATATTTACCTTTTAAACCTCGCAGAAGAACAAAAGGCCAAATCGCTATTGAAGCCGGTCTCTTGCCATTAGCGGAATCCATACTCAGAGACACTAATTCCGATCCGTCAACTTCAGCGGCTAAATTCTTAAATGAAGAACATCAAATCAATGAAGTGCAACAAGCTTTAGATGGCGCCAAGTTTATTTTAATGGAACAGTTTGCTGAAAATGCGGAAGTACTTCAAAGAGTTCGTACTTACTTACAAAATAATGCATATCTGGTAAGCAACATAGTTACAGGAATGGAAAAGAAAGGGGAGAAGTTTACCGATTATTTCAGTTACTCTGAAAAGCTAAAAGGCGTGCCATCACACAGAGCTCTAGCCGTATTTAGGGGACGTAATGAAGGAGTGTTGCAACTTTCTATAGACGATGAGCCAGCCAACGAAAGTAAAATTAGAACCAGTCACTGCGAAACACTTATTCGTGACGCGCTTGCTTTAGACTTGCAGGGCAACCAGCAAAGAAGTGATTTTTTAAACATGGTCGTTCAATGGACATGGCGAGTCAAAATCCGACACTATATGGAAACTGAACTTTTTACCCAGCTTCGCGAAAAAGCTGAGTCTGAAGCCATCAATGTATTTGCAAACAACCTAAAAGATCTTCTAATGGCGGCACCTGCTGGTCCGAAAGTGACGATGGGACTAGACCCGGGTCTGAGAACGGGCGTAAAAACTGCTATATTAGATTCCACCGGCAAAGTATTGGCGACCACGACCATATTCCCTCATGCGCCACAAAATCAATGGGACAAATCAATCCGGACGCTTACCAACCTATGCAAACAACATAAAGTTGAACTCATTAGTATAGGCAATGGGACAGGCTCCAGAGAAACAGACAAATTAGTGGGCGAACTGATCAAAAACAATAAAGACTTGAAGCTCAAAAAGATTGTGGTCAGTGAGGCTGGAGCATCGGTTTATTCAGCTTCCGAACTGGCTTCCAACGAATTGCCCGATTTAGACGTATCCCTTAGAGGAGCGGTTTCTATTGCCCGTCGTTTGCAAGATCCTTTGGCAGAACTTGTCAAGATAGAGCCAAAAGCAATTGGCGTCGGCCAGTACCAACACGACGTTAATCAAAGCCAACTGACACAATCGCTTGATAATGTAATTGAAGACTGTGTAAACGCGGTTGGCGTAGACTTAAATACGGCTTCACCAGCACTACTCACGCATGTATCCGGACTCAATAAAACACTTGCCAATAACATAGTCTCATTCAGAGATCAGAATGGCGCGTTTAAAAACAGAAAAGCGCTAAAGAAAGTGGACAGGCTGGGTCCTAAAGCCTTTGAGCAAGCTGCGGGATTTCTAAGAATTATGGATGGCGATAATCCAATCGACAAGTCAGCGGTACACCCCGAAACCTATGACATTGTCCAAAGCATCATTCAAAAGACCCAAGCTACCGTAGACAGCCTTCTTGGCAACAAAGCGGCGCTTTCATCCATTGATCCAAAAGAGTTTGTGTCTGATAAATTTGGTCTTCCAACCGTTACTGATATCTTAAAAGAGCTTGAAAAACCCGGCCGCGACCCTCGACCTGAATTTAAAACCGCTGAGTTTAATGACGACGTTGAAAAAGTCTCTGATTTGAAAGTGGGGATGATATTGGAAGGCGTGGTCAGTAATGTCGCTAATTTTGGCGCTTTCGTCGACATAGGTGTGCATCAAGATGGCCTTGTTCACATATCCGCAATCACGAATAAATTCATCAAAGATCCTAGAGAAGTGGTTAAAGCTGGCGATGTGGTTAAAGTGAAAGTTATGGAAGTAGACGACGCTAGAAAACGAATTTCGCTTACCATGAGATTAGACGATGAACCGAGCGGTCATACCAGCAAAGCGTTAAAACAACCACGGCACGACAGAAATGCCCCAGCCAAAAATAAGGCAAATTCTGGTAAGCCAAGCAATTCATTAGCGGGTGGCGCAATGGGTAATGCCTTTGCCGAAGCCTTTGCTAAAGCAAAAAAATAAAGGAGCGTTTACAGTGAGAATAATAAAAGAAACCTCTCAAATCATTGTAGTGGATATTCAAGAAAAGCTCGCCCCACACTTGAGTAATTCAGACTGCATGCTTATTCAGGTCGAAAAACTGCTCACTGCCGCTTCTCTATTTAACGTTCCCGTGACCATTGCAGAACAATACCCCAAAGGCCTCGGGCACACGATGCCGCAGCTTAAGTCTTTTATTAATGCTAATGTGATAGAAAAAGAAAGCTTCTCGTGTTTTGGGGAGCCTAATATAGTTGAAGCGCTAGACTCGTACAGGTCTAGCGGTAAAGACACCTTAATTGTGGTTGGCTGTGAAGCACATGTCTGCGTATTACAAACGGTCATAGATGCTTTGACGCTGGGTTACAGAGTAGTAGTGGTGGATGATTGCATAAGTTCCAGAAAGTTATCCGACAAGTCTTTAGCTCAAGCTAGGCTAGAGAAATGTGGCGCTGAATTTGTCAGTACAGAGATGGTATTGTTTGAGTGGGCAGTAAGTAAAAACCATGAGCACTTCAAAGCAATGTCACAACTGGTTAGATAGTAAGTTGATAGCGTTAGGGATGGACAGAGGCCATGTTGGACTATTAAACAACGATTGAAAGAGAATTTCTATGTGGCGATGTTGCTTGTTCATATTGCAAAACCTGACTTACCACAGGCGTTTTAGGGGAAGTAATATCAGACTCTTTTTGTTGCTCAGTTGAGTCACTCTGTAAATCGGATTTGCTTAACTCTGCTCTTGCTGTGCTTTCTTTTTGAGACGCCTCAGCAGCCACTTTTAAATCCTGAGTACTAGGTTCTGCAGGAGCTAAAGCCGCGGCACGTACCACCTGCATTTTCTGGATGGTATCTTCTGGCTTTTCCTCTTCAGACACATCAATAGAGACTTCACCCCCTACTGCATATTTTTTGCCATCCGGTCCGGTTTTATATTCGTAGGTTGGACTGCCGGCGTATTGCCCACCCACTGCAGCATGTGCCTGTTCATGAACCCTAACTTCACGGTCTCTATCTTTGAGTTGTTGAACTTCTTTTTTCTCATCATCAGTTAGTTGCTCAGTAACACCTTCGTTACTTGGCTTATTGTTGGATATGGTGACTTTATCACTAGAAGGCGTTTGATTTACTAGTTGAGCTGCAGCGCTGTTGTGACTGCTGACTGGCTCAAGAGATGGTGTTTGCTGATTGAACCCGCGAAACGTGCTGTGAGAAATTGAGCTAGCGGCATCTATATTCATAATTCAATCTATTATCACGCAAATATGTCGATAATGGTACCAATCATACCATCTGCTCGCTTGATCACTTCACCAGACGCTTTTGCATGCAATTCAGCTTGAACAATATTCACACTCGCTTTGTTTATGTCAACAAGAGAAGATTGAGAATGATGATGAGATTGGTTGGCCAATGTCAAAGAGGCATCGGATAACTGCTGACTGGCCTTTTGGTAGCCAGACAGTCCGGCTTGCATTGCGAACCCTAAGCTTGAATTATTATCGCTAATGAAGTTTGACATATTGAACTAAGCAAATTTACCCATAACGCCTGTTATATCGACTGGTCACTTCAAACCTTTAGCCCTTACATGCGAATTTGCGTTTAAATTACTGAGTTCTCAACATTCAAAAATACATTATGAGCATATATCGCTTAGATATTTGACAACAGAAAATATGCTTCAAAAATATGTCAAAAAGCATTTCTAGTTATCGGGGTTAAGGCTCTATTTGCTTCGCTAACCAATAGCTGTAACTGACTGATGCGTTCTCTACTAACTCTGCTAGTTCGTTAGTTTGTTTCGCAATTTGAGCATGGGCTTGCATGTTAATGTTGTTGGTACGCTCAGCGAACTTAGGCAGCGTTTGAGCGCCCGATATTGAATTTGCGTACTTAAACCATTCTGCCCAATCATTCGCCCAAGTTTTCTGCATCGCTGACGTGCGCTTATTGCAGGCATCATTTAACTCTTGAATATCTTTCAAATGTTCCACTTTTGGTTTTGTTGCTGCCATTTTAAATGAGTTTTGATAAATATCGACGCTACGTTTAAACAGTCCATAATGGATATTAAACGCTTCAAAAAATAAGTGTGACTGGTTCAAAATTTTATCCTTAACTGGCGCTGAAATGTTTCAGCATTTTGTGAATTGCTTTAATTTGCACTGCATCTTGAGAATAATAGTCTGGATTGGCATCACTGTCGGATGTGTAGCCCCACCAATCCCAACAACCTTCAGGATTTTGAACATCGTTGTTATCATCCCCGCCTACTTGCGGAAACAACAATAAAATATTGTTTGATTCTGCCATTTCTATATACCCAGTAGTACAGATATACCTGTCCCCAAAAGGTGGTTGATTATTTGTATCAGCTTTACCGTTTACAAAGTTTGTGTATTCATAACCTTGCTTACACCCATGCATGACCAAATGCACACCTAGCGCTTGGGCGTCGCCTGATTCAACTTTTGAAGGAATGTAAGCGTAAGCGAATGGTGACATACTTGAGTAATTAGCCTCATCCTTAAAAAATACAGTCTGGTCAAATCGAATAAGCTTGCCTTCTGGTTTTTGAGCAGGCGCTTCTAAATTTCCGTATATATGCTCAAGTATTTTATGGGACTGAAAGTAATCGCCTTTATTAATATAAGGAGGCTGATTCGTAGATAGGGGAGAATCTTCTGGGTTGGTCGTAATAATAGAATGCCCAGCTGGCACATCGTCTACAAATAAAATATTATCAGCGGATACTCCTAACGTTTCATAATATTTCCTTGTTGCATGAACAGCGTGTTGATTAACAACTTTATCTTCTGTACCAGTAAAAATATAAAGACGCTGTTTTTTCAAATTTTGTAAATCGTCTATTGCCTGCGTTTCTTTTGTTAATGAAACTAGTCTAGAAACGTCTGGAGCGGTAGAGGCAGTAAGTGGTGTCATGGCGATGTATAGTGAGTTCAACACGCATGACATAGGTGCGGTTGGCGCCGCTCCTAGAAATGTTTCTGCACTTCTATAAGGACCTCCTGCAATAACACCGGCTCCTACAAATGATTTTGAGTGAGCAATGTGCATTTGAACCGTCATAAATGCACCTGACGATAAACCCGATATAGAGTGTTTGTTTTGAGTTTTGTACGAGGGTAGTGCGACCACATCATTGTTAAGCATAGTGACTCCATTTGCCTAATAGTAAAAAAGGCTAAATCCATAAAAATAGATAAATGATTGATGCTGAGAATCAATTTGACTGCTTAACAAATTCAGCAAAAAGAAATTACTCGGGAATAGGTGAATAGTATGGCATTCTCAAGCAACTGTAATAACAAGCATAATAGACTATTTTAAAAAGCGCCACATTATTATGCTGTGGTGCAGCATAAACATTAATCTGATTTGAGTAAAGACATAATTTGCGCGAGTAAATCGCCAGTAAAACAAGAGATAAAGGCTTTATCAATCAGTGTAGGTCAATGTTTTAATGGTTAAGTTAGGCAATCGCCTAGAAGTTGGATGTAGAAAGGTTATCAAAACAATAATTATGAAGAAATCTTTCAATGACCTGTTCAAACTCAAATGGATGACTTATAAAAGGCGCGTGTGACGCTTTGTCGATTAGGTGAAATTGGTCGCCATCGAATATTTCTTGAATATGTGGGATCGCTCGCTTAGGTACCAGACTGTCTAGCCCACCAAACACTCTCAAACTTGGGCAACTATACAAAGCCTTATCGCGTAAATCGGTTGTCATTAATATATTTAAACTCGATGCGAGTGCTTCAGGATGGCTTAATGGGTGACTGGTCAATGCGGTATTCATCGTTTTATAGGTGACTTTGGGTTCATCCAGTCCCATGCATTGTATAGTCAAAAATCGACGCAAAAGCGCATGATGATCTTGCGTGAGTTGTTCGGCGAATTGCTCTAATACGACTGGCTTTATTCCCGGCCATCTACCCTCTTGGATAAATTTGGGCGTGCTGCATACCTGTATCTGAGCAACTACTTTGGGACTTTTGAGGTTAACTAGATACTGAGATACAAGGCCTGCGAGCGACCATGCAACCAAAACACTATTTGCGGGTATGGCCTCTTCCACATAGTGAGCAACAGAAGTTAATGAGTACTGCTCGCGGCTAATTGCGTGTTGATTTTCACCAAACCCTGGTAAATCAAAGGTGTATGTATTTAAATTGGATAGACGAACGATAGACGACTGCTGAAGAAAAGGTTGCCAGACCATTTTATTCATTCCCCAGCCATGTAAAAACACGAGATTAATTGGGTCTTTCACATCGAAATCCATACCTACAGACAGTTACCTACTTTGACGGTGCAATATACTATATTTGCGACTCTTCATTAGCGTCAAATACAAGTAAATTACTGAAACGCGTAAATGTATGAGCTTTGCACTACTAGGTTACGCGAAAAATTATCTTACTTTCAAAGGTATACATGGTTATGTTTGCAGAATATGGGAAGTTATCGGCTAAACAACGCCTGCTACCTTTGAAATCTATAATCGTAAATTGTGTGGCCAAACTGCTTGTTAACAAACAATGCTATTTGTGTCATCAATACAGTAATACATTAATTTGTCACGACTGTTTACACGATGCTTATATCAACTTGCTGCCTGCGCCAGGCCATAATCTATTAGAAAACAGTGAATTAGCGAACAAGCTAGTCCCATCTGAATACACCAACTTAATCGTATTATCTGAATATCAAGGAGTCGTTAAAGCACTTATCAATCAACTTAAGTTTTCAGGTAATATGCTTGCCGCCGAAGTTCTAGCCATTTTATTTGAACATTATTTGGGAGGCAAACTTATGATCACACAAAAAATTCCTGATGCCATCATTCCTGTTCCTTTATCCAATAACCGGCACATTTCTAGGCAGTACAATCAAGCTAGGCTAATATCTAAGCATTTATCAAAGCAATTAGATATACCATGCTGTGACTGTATCGCCAGAACGAAAAATACGCAACAGCAGACTCAACTAGACAGAGAAGACCGAATTAGCAACATTGCAGGTGTATTTAAGGTAATCAAACCCATCGAATATAATTCTGTCGCGATATTAGATGATGTCGTCACCACTGGAGCAACCGTCAATGAAGTATGTAAAACAATATTGCAATACAACCCTAACGTCGATATAAGCGTTTGGAGCATGGCAATAAGTTTAGAGTAACTATTGCCATGCCTTTCACGTTTATTACCTACATTAAATTAGACAGATAAATCGCATTTGCCGTTAGCTTATTGGTACCTTCCCAGTACCCTCTAAAATGCACATTATCTACAAATCCGATTACTTTTCCACGACCTATTGGGTTGACCACAATAGCGGCAGTATTGCTGATCAATTGTTGCATTTCATCAGCAGAATACCCCGCCATTAGAGGGTCTTTTGTATATAAAGCGATGTCTTCAAATGGATTTTCAGATGCCTCAAGGACTAAGTTATTAGTTTTGAAAAGGGGCAAAGTACCGCGCTGAAAACCGAAGAACAACGGATGAGACGTGTCTATTACAGACTCATATACCGCGCCTGCCACAAGCTTTTTCGCGGCTAACGCCTGCTTATCTCCAAATGTTAGTTTTTCGGTAGAAAATGCGGCATTGATTGCATCGGTGCTAACGACTTCATTATCAAGCCAGTCGTTCTTAGTAAACCATCGAAGTGCGGTCTTTTGACCGATTAACACTCCGCCTTCTTTCACCCATTGAGATATTTTATTTACCACTTGCTTGGTGAGGCGATTATATCTACCCGAGGCAAATATTATATGCGTGTATCTATCTAATGACCGAGACTCCAAATTTCTCATATCCCAGATGGATGCTGGTAAACCAATACTAGTGTCTAAATAATGCCAAATTTCGCCGACTTCATAACTGGAAGTGCCTACGCCACCAATGATTAGAACCTGAGGTGCTTCTACTATCTCAAAGGTGCCTGATCCTAGGTCAATGCCAACAGAGGTCAAACCGCTAGTGATATTGAATACTTCAATGTTAGCTTCATTGGCTAAGACCTCAAGGGTAGCTTCGAAGTTTTTCGGTTGCTCTAAGCCACTAGGAATAATCACTGCACCTTTGTCAAACGCTTGCTTACCCTTTACTGTGTCTGCCGTAAACTCACCACCGGCCACTTTTACTTGAATGTCGTTTTCTAAAATATCTTGTAGCAAAGCAGGAGCATTGTGGCTATGCCATTGGAACGCATAGGCAACTTGCCCGACAGTTACCGAGTTCTTGACCGGTGACTTGGGTGGATAATCAGTCAAGTCCATTCGCCTTAGTTCTGATGATGACACCGGCGAATACGTCATATTAAACGCTAAGGCAATATTCCAGTTTGACACATCGTAAAAGGTATTATCTGGAAATCTTTGCCTGTCGCTAAACAGCGATTTTATCAAACGGTACTGAGTTTGGTTCAAAGAAACAAACAGGCTTTGGTTTGCTTTAAACTCAATGTCGTTGGCTTCTACGTCGTCAGTCACCAATTGATACTCAATGTTATGCGAAGATAGAATATCCAGCATCCTTTGAGTTCTTGCCTCGTCTTTAGGTAATGCAACAATGAACCCTTTTTGATCGTCATCCTTTATGAGTTTTTGTGTGTCATTGTAAAACTGACGTTGATAAGCATGAATAGCAGCCTTGTTGGCCATGGCACCTGCAAATGTGGATAACGACGTGGTGATCTGATTTTTAATGGTTCTTGGAAAACTCAAAAGTCCGTTTTCTGACTCCTGCAAGTGGCCTCTGCTGCTCGCTTGCTCAAATAAGATACCAATGCTCCCATGGGCATCAGGATAAGTAGAACCTTTTCCATAATAGAAATCGTCGAATCGTTCTTCTGTAAAGTAGAGCTGATTATCGTCATCTAAAGCGTTAGCATGGAACTTCGCCAACTCTCCAGTTAACGTCACGTTTTGCTCCGGTGTAAGGGGGTTCTTTCTAGACGGAACGCCTGGCTGAAAAAAATAAGTACTGTTCGTTCCCATTTCATGAAAGTCGGTCAGGATATGAGGTCGCCATGCTTGAAATTGTTTTATTCGGGCTTGAGATTCTGGATGGGTTAACAATAACCAATCCCGGTTTAAATCAAACCAATAGTGGTTTGTTCTGCCAGATGGCCAGTATTCCCTATGCTCTCTATGCATTGGATCAGAGACCAATGTTTTGCCCTTGTGCATATTGGCCCATTGCGCAAATCTGGACAGCCCATCTGGATTTAATGCAGGATCAAGCAATACCACATTCTCTGACAATAATTTAGTCACGTCTGGACTATTAGATGCAGCTAAATGATAAGCAACAAGTAAGGCTGCATTGCTGCCCGAAGGTTCATTTCCGTGAACGCTGTATCCCATGTAAATAAAAAGAGGATCAGACTTATCAGCAGAGCCACCGCTGGTTATTCGTTCAATATGCGCCTGTTTCAGACTTGCCATTTTCTGAAGGTTATCTGGCATCGAAACGGTGAGCATTAGTAAAGGCCGATGCTCATGAGTACGACCAATTTCTTCAATAGCAATTCGGTCTGATGCGTCGGCCAGTGCATACATATAATGAACCAGCTGATCATGACGAACGTGCCAAGTGCCCACGGGGTAGCCAAGAATGTCGGAAGGCAGTGGTATGCTTGGGTCGTAATTTTGATTGTCTGGTAAATATTCTAAATCAGTGGTTTGAGCGCAAAGAGAAACGCCAAACAAAGATAAAAATACCATTAACCCTAAAGCGCAAAATCTTTTTAAATACTGAGTCATGCAATCTCTCTTATTAATGTTATTTGGTAGAAAGTTTTTGTTAGCAACGCGATTTTCAAGTTTAGGTAGGAGCGTAAGTTGACAGACAGTGTCAAACAATAAAGATATTTTTTACCGAGCATCACGAGGATGTGTTCGCGCCTTCTTTATTTAACCCTTTGCTCTGAGGCCTAATAACGAGAAAATCCCCGCACTAACTTAAAAGCCCTGTTTTATTTATGCCTATTTTTTTAGCCATTTATTGTCGCTCAAATTGTGCAAAAAGTATAATTTCTTTAAATTATCTATTGTTTTTTGAGCACTTACCTATATTTTATAATACTTGACTGGTTTAGTCGGGTATATTTGATATACTACGCAAAAGTTTAAATAAGAGGTTAATATGATAACAATTACAGAAGCAGCTCAAGCTCATTTTGGCAAGCTGTTAGCACAGCAAGAAGAAGGCACCAACATTCGCGTATTCGTCATAAATCCTGGTACTTCAAAAGCTGAGTGTGGCGTATCTTATTGTCCTCCAGATGCAGTTGAACCCCAAGATATGAGATTAAATTTTGAGGGGTTTGATGCCGTTGTCGATGAAGATAGCGCGCCTTTCCTAGAAGAAGCTGAAATTGATTTTGTGACAGACCAGATGGGCTCACAACTTACCCTTAAAGCTCCGAATGCGAAAGCACGCAAATTAGCTGACGATGCACCGTTAATTGATAGAATTAATTACATGATTGAGTCAGAAATTAATCCTCAACTTGCCAATCACGGTGGACAAGTATCTTTAGTAGAAGTCACTGAAAAAGGAACCGCTGTTTTGCAATTCGGAGGCGGTTGCAATGGTTGCTCTATGGTCGACGTAACGTTAAAAGATGGAATAGAAAAGCAGATGTTAGAACAGTTCGCTGGTGAAATCACCGCTGTTAAAGATGCCACTGAGCACGAAGCAGGCGAGCATTCTTATTATTAATAATTCCCTTCTCTAACGAAATAGCCGATATAAAATATATCGGCTATTTTTTTTCTAAAAGCAGTTTAATTGAGGTCTATCTTAAGACCCCAATCATGGTTGACTTACTCCATAGCGTAGCGCACACCAATCGCATAGCGAGGTCCAAATTGAGCCGCGCTCATGAATTGATTAGCGAATCGACCGTGAACTCTCTCTGTTTCATCATTCAGATTCACGCCCTCAAAAAACACCGTTAGATTTTCAGTGACGCTATAGTTAACACTTAGATCTATTTGAGTATATTCTTCCGCAAATTGAGGGGGAACATCGCTACTTCCTTGGTCTTGACCTTGACCGATTAAGTATTCATCTCTCCAGTTTGCGGTCAGTTTAACCGACAGTACTTCATTTTCATAAAACACTTGGAAGTTAGCTGAATCACTCAAACCAGGCAGGACAGCTTGAGGTTCTAGTAGATATCGATCGTAATCTACGTCACCATCCACTATCGTAGCGTTAGCACCGACACCAAAACCAGTCTCACCAAAAACGTGTTGAACCGCAAGCTCTATACCATTTGTGCTGCGCTTACCTACGTTTTCAGGGGATGTAATAGTCCAATCAATTAATGGATCAGAAGCCGGATCGGGTAAAACAGTCGAACCATCTACTCCTACCCCATTAGCTATGATTTCTGAGTAAATCGCGTCATCCGTTGCCTGCTCACCTCTACCTTCTACAGCGGCCGCAGCAGCGTTCCAACGCTGGCCAAGGAAAATGTCATGCACGCCTTCATACTGCACGATTACCTGCGAAGTCTCAATCCAATCATCCACGTCTTTCCAGAATAAACCAACCGATGCATAGCTAGCTTCGTCATAGTAATATTCAAAAGATACGTCAATATTCGTTGATTTAAACGGCAGTAAGTTAGGATTACCTCTTGACCCTGTTCTTGCGCCTATAGCAGGGAAACCTGTGCGTGAAAGATTGCCTAACAAGAAGCCAAGCGAAGGCCGGGTAATAGTTTGACCGACCGAGAATCTACCCACCAAGTCTTCTGTTATGTCCATACGCATGTCTAGCATAGGAAGCAGAAGGTCATAATCTCCCGCATAATCAATGACTACGGCTTCATCGACAAACTCGGTTCGCCACTCAGAACCACCGTTCCAGACAACTCGATTAATCTCTAAGAACTCACCTGGACTTGACACATCTGTTTGCTCGTATCTTAGGCCAAAGTTAACGTCTATGAAATAATCGCTCACTTCAAATTCCCAACTAGATGTTACAAACAAACTTAACGTTTCTTCGTTAACTTCAGCATTCGACGGTGGACTTACATAATTATCCACGGCAAAAGTACCGCCAATTGGATTATTTTCATCGAAAAAGGCAATAGAACGGGCAACTGCCTCATCAAAACTGTAAGTGTAAGTGTAGTCAGGCGATATGCCGCCTTGGCCAAAGCTGAAAGAGTCTAAAAAGCCGTCTAAACTCAAACGTTCAAACATACTGTCAGGAAATACTGTGGTATTGAAATTATAACCAGCGGGCTGAGCGACAGCATTGGTACCGGTTAAAGATTGATCGATGTATTCTACACCGAATCTCACATCAGTAAGTCCAAAGTTGGTGTCCAACATCCACTCACCTGAGAACCTAGCTTGAGTGACTTCAGACTTACCGCGACCGGCGGTAAATATGCCCAAGTTAGCTCCTATCTCACTTGGAGAAACCTCTGCACCATTATTCCAGTTAACGTTAAACACAGGGACATCGCCACCCTGAGTAAAATCATATGATTTATTGGCAAATGCATTAGACCCCAATATCATAAGACCACTGTGATTTAACCCATCGTCTAAGGTATTGTCTGTCTCACTGGTTGAATTATGTACGTCAAGTTCAAACGTGAGTGACTCATTGAAAAACCATTCAATATTTAACGCTGTGGCCGTGGAATCTACCTCATTAGTCACGCGGTTGGTAGTGAACGATTGGTCATTACCGGCTGAGTTGTAAAATATACCAGTACCATTTGAATCTAGCTCGTATGAATTTGCATTACCTCCAAACGAACCATTCCATATACCCCATCCCAGACCATCAGTACCTGATACTGCGTTAGAGACTGTGTGATCCAAAGTGAGGGTCATGTCCTCGGTCGCAGCAAATTGCAAAGTCAACATAGCGTTTGTTCTTTCTTGCTGGACATTTTGAATGCTGTAATTCAGGTCCTGAGGAAGAAAATGCGCTGCGGTATTAACAATTTGCCCTGTATTCGGATCCGTAATCCTGTAAATGCCGACAGGGTTCCCTTCTGCGTCGGTTGCCCTGCCATCTACGCCTGGCACACTTCCGGGTAATGGAGACGCGTTAATAATCGGGACCATGTTCCCATTATCATCTTCGAACATGGCTGTTGTGGTTGCTTTCCAGCCCTGTACTCTTGCAGATTGATTCTGAAAATCTCTGCGGTAATGTGAGAAGTTGGCGGAGACACCGAACCGATTGTCATTGAACGTATTACTATAAATGCCTGCAATCTCGGGCGTAACATCATCATTTACTTCGTTAGAAGTATCGTGAATACCTTTTGCCATGACAGAAAAACGCTGCCCAGGTCGCTCCAAAGGTCTATTGGTAACAATGTTCACTGTCGCACCAATGCCACCAGTGGGCTTATCGGCTCTAGCGGTCTTGTATATTTCTAGAGCGGCTACGCCTTCGGAGGAGAGATTTTCAAATGCAAAGGAACGGTCAAAACCTGTGCCCGCCATTTGTCGACCGTTTAACGTCACTAGGTTAAATTCAGGGCCAAAACCACGCACTGTAATTCGGCTACCTTCACCGTTCGCGCGTGACACAGATACACCCGTTATCCGCCCTAGCGATTCTGCTAGGTTAGTGTCTGGAAATTTACCCATTTCTTCAGCTGAGATTGCATCAACTACACCATCTGAAGAGCGTTTGAGATCAGCAGAACGTAGTAAGCTCCCTCTAATACCAGTTACCGCAATCACTTCTACGTTATTGGACTCATTGTCGGCTTCAGTTTCTTGTTGAGCTGAAGCAGGCATGGCCACCGCTGTACCTAGCAGCACAGATAAACTGGTTGCTAGATATGTTTTCTTAAATTTTATATTTTTCATATTAAGTCTACTTATTCTTCGGCTTACTATTAAATAATACGGGCATTTCACAATGCCCGTATCAGGCCATAATTAGAGTTGTATCACACGCACGTCATCGATATATACCTCACCGACTTCGGCACCCATGTCAAATAGCACACGACTGTTGTCGTCACCAAATGGAATATTGTCACCATCTGAAATGGTAGTAATAACATAGGTGTAGGTTTGCCACTCTGTAGTAAGTGATACTGTTTCTGAAGCTGCATAAAAAGGCGCTGCATTTAAACCAAGACCAGCCAACATAGTTCGTTCAACATTGGACTTGGCTCTAAATGTCACCATATATGATGTGCTAGGCACTAAAGTCATGACTTGACTTAGATTCACCGCAAAAGCGTCGCCGGCAGATGTCACATCAACGAAATACACGTTGTCTCCACTGTCTTCAATGATGTTAACTGCTGGGTCTATGGCGTTTATCCAATCTGTTGCAGCATTCTCAAAAGAACCATTGGTGACCTTGTCTTCACTAGCTTGAACCACTATGACGTCATCAATATATACTTCACCAATCTCTGCTCCCATATCGAACAATACACGACTGTTATCATCCCCGAATGGAATGTTATCGCCATCGGATATTGTCTCAATGGTATAAGTATAAGTTTGCCATTCTGTTGTAAGAGGCACTGTTTCCGAGGCTGCGTACCATGGTGATGCATTTAAGCCAAGTCCCGCAAGCATGGTTCGCTCTACATTCGATTTTGCTCTAAACGACACAACATACGAAGTGCTGGGAGTAAGCGTCATCACTTGGCTAATATTAACTGCAAAAGCGTCGCCAGCAGATGTCACATCAACGTAATAGACACTATCTCCATTATCGTCGATGATGTTCAGTTCAGGGTCTATGGCGTTTATCCAACCATTTGCTCCCTCTTCGAAAGAATTATTAGTGACCAAATTGCCTGTTGGCGGAGGCGGTAACTGTAATTCTAAGCTTATGTCATCTAAATACACAGTACCTACATCGGCCCCCATATCGAACAGCACTCGAGAGTTGGCATCACCAAACGGCGCAGGCTCATCTCCGTCTGCTATGGCTGACAATTCAAACGTAAAGGTCTGCCACTCAGTAGTTAAATTAACAGGTTCACTATTATTGGAGAACGGCGCTGCATTCAAGCCGATTCCAGCCACCATAGTGCGGTCGATAGAAGCTTTCGCTCTAAAGGTCAGCACATAGTCTTCGCCTGGCTGCAAAGTCAAGACTTGACTTAAGTTTACTGACCAAGGATCGCCTGCAGTTTCAACGCCTACCGAGTATACATTGTTGCCTTCTTCATCAACGATATTCTCTGCACCAATTGCACCTATCCAAACTTTTTCGCCGAAATCAAAGCCATTATTAACCACAAGCTCCGTTGATTTTACAAGGCTGACATCGTCAATGAATACGTCACCGACTTGTGCTCCCATATCAAATAGGACTCTTGCCGCCGCGTCACTGAAAGGGTCGCCATTTTCATCAAGCGTGGTTAGCTCTAAAGTAAATGTTTGATATTCGGTGGTCAGAGCAACAATCTCAGTATCGCTTGAGAACGGCGCTGCGTTTAAACCGATTCCAGCAATAATTTCTCGCGCTTCAGACGCTCGTGCGGTAAAGGTCAGTGTGTAGTTAGTCGCTGGCTCTAACGCCAATATTTGAGAGGAGTTCACTGACCAAGGATCACCAGCAGCGCTCACTTCATTAAATAAGACGTTTCGCTCACCGTCAACCATCATCATGCCGCCGGTCCAGCCTTCAGCATCAGTGTTAAAGGTTCCGTTGGTCACGATTTCTTGACCGATTGGGAACACTGGAATAGAGGGTTCTTCACCGTCTCCATCACCGCCACCATCGCCATCACCGCCGCCGTCTCCATCGCCAGCATTTCCAGCAACAAAACCGACGTTTCTCATGCGTATTTGTGCACCTTCACCGGTTGTGAAACCCGGGAATACAAATATGGCATCAACCTGAGCAGTATTGACAAGACCTGCACTGACGAGCCGTGATACTGGAACAGAGTAACTTTTCCATTCATTTAGTACAGGCGCCCCTTCAGGCAGATCTTCTAATCTAAACTCAGCAAAGCCAGCACAACATTCTCCGTTTTGTTCAATTTTTAACAACCATGGTTCTCCAGAAGTTGGTTGCGACGTCACTTTTAGATCAAACTCAAGCGCTCCCACACCTGTGAAACCAGAAATATTAACTTGCTCTTCTGCGGTTCTGGTTTCGAAACCAACAACTGCATTAGGCGCAACAATCGTAAACTGAGCGACATTCTCACCCTCATCTTCGACTACTTCGAAAGTCGCGTTTGGCGCGTCGAATATGTTTAAGCTCCACGGTTCGACTGCAGCACCATCAAATACTGGAATTGGATCCACATTTCCTGCACCTTCGAATCGTATATTGTCTAATTGAACGACTGCACCGTTACCCGTTGTAAAACCAGGGAACACAAACACTGCATCCACACCAGTAGGCACTAATCCGGCAGAGATTAAATCAGCAACAGGCACAGAATAGGATTTCCAGACGCCAACTTCTGGAGCGCCTTCTGGCAAATCGCCTAGTGCAATCTCGGCAAATCCAGAGCAACACTCTCCGTTTTGTTCAACTTTTACTAACCAAGGCGCACCTGATGATGGTTGTTGTATTACTTTTACGTCGAACTTAAGGCTGCCAGAACCACTTAAACCAGAAATATCAAAAGTACCACCGTCTGTCGGTAGTCGAGAGTCAAATCCAGTAACGGCTGCATCACCAGTTGTTGTAAACTGAACCACTCGGTTACCATCTTCTTCCGTAATGAGTTCAGAAGTAGAATTGCCGTCACAACATGCATTTATCTGCCAACCAGTTTCAACTGAGTCACCAAAAATTTCGATGGTTTCTGCACTTCCACCGCCAAGAGGAGGATTTGGAGCCTCGCCTTCTCGAAGCGCTGGTGCACTGGTATCAAACCCTCTGATTGTTGCATCGCCTTCAATTAACACATCGTAGCCAGAGCGGATAGTCTCACAACCTCTTCCGGTTATGGGATCATTTGGACACTCGTAAACGCGCACATAGTCAATAACAAAAGACTGTCCATTAGCGAATGCATCTGCGTCAATGCCCAAATCGTTCACATTTTCTGGCCAGTTGCCTCCAACCGCTAAGTTCAATATCAAGTGGAAATCTTTGTCAAACGGAGCATCGTTCCATACCGTTTCTAACTCGCCAGTAGCTGGATTGAAAAATTCTGTATACCAACCTTTAAATTGCAACAAATTGCCAGCTTCGGTTTCTAGCAATTCAGAACGCCTTTGGGTGGCATAAAGGAAATCATCTACGTACCATCTTATCTCGCCTTCTTCCCATTCAATGGCATATGTGTGAAAACCATCAGCAGGGTTGGTACCTTCAGGGAAAATAAACTCAACACCTGACTGATCATTGTTAGGAAACTCTTGTCCATAATGAATTGTTCCGTAGATGCTTCGTTGATCAGAGCCATCTCTTGGATCTGTGGTTTTTAAATTTACCGCTTCTAGAATATCGATTTCACCTGAACGAGGCCAGATACCATATTCATAGTCGGTGGGCAACATCCAAAAGGCAGGCCAAGAACCCTGTCCAGAAGGAAGCTGTGCTCGCATCTCGAATCGACCATATTTAAAATCTGCTTTGTAACGTGTATTCAGTCGAGCAGACGTATAAGGCTGTTCAGCACCCTCTGGTGCGGGCAATGCGACAATATTTAGCGCGCCGTCAGCGACGAAAGCGTTTTCAGGATTCGCGGTATAGCATTGTTTTTCTGCATTTCCGCCACCAAAACAGTTTTCCTCAAAGGTCCAATTGTTAGTATTTATGGCGTTGCCGTCAAACTCATCACCCCAAACCAGTTGCCAGTCATTAACCGGCTGTGCTGGGTCAACGACATTAAGGTCTGTGTTTGTTTCAACATCCGAACCTCCACATGCCGCTAACGTAAGAGCGAATACAGATGCCAAGCAAGCTCGTTTAAATGTATTCACATTGTTATTTTTCATTTATGCGTTCTCCATTGTGACTTTCTTGCGTGCTGACGGGTGTGTAAGTTTACCGAATAACGCAAGGCCGATAACAAAAGTAAAGATTTTGTTAACGTACATAGTAATTTGATGTTTTGGAATTGTTAACACTTTGGTGGTATAAATGCGTTAAGTTGGGAGATGCTTGGGGTGAAGCGGATTTTTATTTCTCAAGAATGAATTGAGGCTTTGTAAAGTGAGAGATTGACACTGAAGAGCATTGTAAAAAAACACGGATGTATTATGCAATTCACATACACATTTAATCTAAAAGGCGAGACACATTTGACCGATAAAGATACCAATAATAGCCCCCAAGAAAAACTCCGCGGCATAGGACAAACATCAGCATGGCAATCCATAATGACAAATTAATAGGGTTAACTGCTAGCTCGATACAGACCCACCATGTCAACAGAAAACCAATCAATGCGCTTAATATCATGGTGTCTCGCATGGGTCTGCCTAATCCTAAACCAACAAACACCCCATCAAAAAGAAAACACCAATGAGCAACCACGGGAAGCAAAACAACTATCCATTGATAACGCTCCATTTCATTGATCACTGCAACGTGAGTCGTTAATGTTTCTACTATGATATTGCCTGCAAAATAGAATATGACCGCATAAGCCAATGCCAAAAAAGATGACCATGCTAAGCCTATTTTAACTTGATTATTGACCAGTAACTTATTTTTTAAACCTTTTGCTTCCCCTACAAGGGCCTCTACAGCATTAGCAACACCATCAAGTCCTAACGCTATTAAAGCAAAAAATTGCAAAATAATCGCATTTACTGCGACTGCAGTTGCCCCATATCTAGCGCCCATAAAGGTGACAAACGCAAGGGTAAATTGAAGTGCTAGGTTTCTAAAAAAGATATGTGAATTAAGCGCTATCAAGTTTTTCAGTGACGCTGGGGATATCCAAGTTGGAAGATTTTTGCGTAATCTTACGAACAATGGCAGATACTCATTATTATCCAATTTGCGGTGTGTAGACGCGACACTTTGGTGCTTAATCCTGTTATGTAAAAGTTGATAGATTAATAAAACACCTAAGCACAGCATAAGGTATTCGGCCATTACAGTGGCACCCGCAACGCCTTCAACGCCCCAATTAAATGCATACACAAATATCAAACTGAATATAATATTCGTTATGTTAACAATTACTTGCAGCAGCAAGACTTGCTTGGTTTTTTGTTGACCTATAAGCCATCCAATAACGGCTAAATTGCATAGAGCCGCTGGGGCAGAAAAAATTCTTACTTCGAAATATCGTCTAGCATTATCAGCAACTTGTTGATCTGCGATTGCTTGTGACGTTTCTGGGCCGATACCTGCTAAATTTAATCCAATATCAAGGATCGTGTTATGAAACACTAGTAATACGATTGAAATCAAAAGTCCGAAGTAAAAACCTTGAATAATAACTTTCAGTGGTTCATTAATTGAACTTGATAGAGCTTGGGCGCTCAAACCTGTGACAGACATTTTAAGAAAACCGCAAATCCAGTAGATTTGAGTAATAATAAGACTGGCTATGGCAGCACCGGCTAAGATCTCAACAGATTCCATACGACCCAGTATTGCAGTATCTACCAAACCCAACAGTGGCGTAGTGATATTTGCAATAATCAAAGGAATTGCTAGCGTAAGTAACCTTTTGTGGTCTGCTACAAAATTGGTACTAACATTTGGCATAAATAAAATAAATTTAAATGGTAAATATGAAAAATAGTAAAGTGTTTAGCGACTTAAAACGTAGTGTAATTTTCTTGGTGTTTGCATTCTACACTAGCTTGTCCCTCGCGTCCGACCTAGCCAATAAAATAGACACAAGTGCGATAGAGACACAAAATTTTGTGATGTTGCAATATCACCATGTGTCAACAGACACCCCCCCAGTGACGAGTATCTCACCTGAAGATTTTGCCGCTCATATGCAATACTTAGACGAAAATCATAATGTTATTTCAATGGATGAAGCCTTATCCAGCCTCAAAAACAATATGGCTTTACCTAACAAAAGCGTTGTGATCACCTTTGATGATGGCTACATAAATATTTTAGAAAATGCTCATCCGATATTAGAGAAATACAATTTCCCATATACAATTTTTATTAACCCGGCCATTATTGGTGATACTTCTTCCCAACTATCGTGGGAGCAGGTCAAAAGCATGCAGCCACTAGCGACTTTTGCGAATCATACCCTTGACCATATTCACCTTTTGACTCGCTATGAAAACGAAACTGAAGGTGAATGGCTAAACAGAGTAATGAAGGATATTAATCAAGCAGAAGAATTAATAACCGAGCAGCTTGGATACAGTAAAAAATGGTTAGCCTACCCTTATGGTGAGTTTAATCACGCCCTAAAAAACCGATTGAAACAAGAAGGTTACGTGGGATTTGGTCAGCAATCAGGAGCAGTGAGTAACTACAGTGACTTTTCAGCTTTACCTCGCTTTCCAGCCGCAGGCATTTACGCCAACTTAAACAGTTTGAAAACCAAATTGAATACCTTAGCAATGCCGGTTGAATTGGTTAGGCCATTGTCGGTTGAATTTAAGCCAGGCGATCGTATCTCTAATATCGAGCTTAAGATACTAAGTGACGATGTACAGATGGTCAATTTTGCCTGTTATTTCAAAGGTAAATCTATAGATGTGACAACACACAATCAAGTGGTACAAGCACAAATTGACCATACACTTGTGCCTGGAAGAGCTAGGGTAAATTGCACAGCTCCAAGCAACCGATTGAAAGGTCGATTTTACTGGTACTCTGTTCCTATGTTCACGCCAACTAAGACGGGAGAGTTTCTTGATTAGTTAACGACGAAACCGGACACTGCATTCTATAAAAGGTTTGTTGGGTAGGCTTGAAATAGGTTTCATTTAGCCGGCCAAAACCCATAGCTATATAAAAGTCAACCGCGTCTTTATGGTTAACGTCGACATCCAAAATAAGGTGTTTTTTATCGGCAAGATTAGCTAACTGCAACGCAGACGATAATAAATGTTTGCCCACCCCTTGTCGCTGTTCACTAGGGTTAACTGCAAAGTGTCCAATGCATATTTGGTCATCGGTAGGCGCTGAAAATGCATCGGCCACATGCCTATTTGCTTCTGCTATGTGCAACATTTGTTGGGGTGTCAAAAGCTCTGCCAAAGAACGTTCGGTATGCCGATAAAATGCACAGGGCAGTGAATTAGACCATAATGTAATGCACCCAATCACTTTTCGATCTGTAACTGCTACAGTATGTCGAACTGCGCTGTATTGGCCATCATCATAAGTACACGCTTGTTTTATATAATTTTTCGCTTGTTTGTCAGAGCCAAATAAATAAGGTAATAGAACAGGAGCGGTAGAAAATATGAGTTCGCTTAATTCGCTAGCGTCTGACGCTGTGCCGTGTCTTATCTGAATCATTCACTCTTGAGCAATATTGGCATGTCGGTCATGATCTGGTCTGTATCGCTTATTGCCAGTTGACCTGGTACATGCTTTGGTTTGAACCTGCCTACTACGTTCCCTCTAGGATTAATCACAACGATGGAGCCAGAATGGTCAACCAAGTAATTAGGATTATCCGTGCTTTCACTTAAAGAGTACATCATTCCCATGCTTCTGACCAAAGGGAATAATTGCTCATGAGAGCCTGTGCTGGCGACAAAGTCAGGGTTGAAATAGTTCACGTATTCGTTAAGGCGCTCTATCGTATCTCGCTTTGGGTCGACCGAAAGAAACCAGATTTGTAATGGAGTATCGGTCACCTGTTGCTTAAGCTCTGGGTAAATTGAATTAATGGCAGCTAATGTCACAGGACATATATCCGGGCAAAACGTATAACCAACAAAAGCAAGTGTCCACTTCCCTTGCAGGTCTTTATTCGCAAAAGGTTCGCCAGTGTGTTGCGTCAACTCAAAATCAGACAACGCTCGTTGTTGAGGATACCAACTCAAATATTCAGTTTGTTCTTTTGGATTTTTTTTGTCGAAACCAGGAGGCGCAACGACGAGAGCGGCATAAATCCCCAGACCAAATACGATGATCAACAATAACCCTATCCACTTACTATGCATTATTTCCACTTTGCTCAATCTGAAACTAACTGTGGTTTAGTCTATAAGGGGAAGTAGTGGTCGGCAAGCAAAATAATGAACAATATCATCAGGTGCAATATAGAAAACTTAAAGGTTGCCATGGCGGTTTTTTCAGTGGGCTTATATTTAAGTTTCAAAGCCATGTAAAGGAAGTAGCCATTTAACAGAGTCGAACCTAAGAGGTATATAACACCGCTCATGCCTGTTAGATAAGGAAGCAAACAAATAAGACAAAGCAACACTGTGTATAAGACTATGCATGTTTTAGTGAATTCTACGCCATGCGTATTTGGTAGCATGGGGATTTTAGCCTTGGCGTAATCCTTTTCTCTGTGTATTGCTAACGCCCAAAAATGAGGCGGTGTCCAAGTAAATACGATGAGTACGAGTAATAGTCCGTATGCGTGGATCTCACCCGTAACCGCGGTCCAACCTAATAAAGGTGGAGCAGCACCAGCTAGCCCACCGATAACGATATTCTGCGGGGTAGCCCGTTTTAAATACATGGTGTAAATAAACGCATAACCTACCAAACTGAGTAGGGTAAGCCAGGCAGTTAGCATGTTGACAAACAATGCCAAAGAAGCAAATCCTAGAACTGCAATAACGAACGCAAAAGTTAATGCCTTGAAGGGAGATACTCGGCCTTTCGCCACTGGGCGATTAAACGTGCGAGCCATTACCGAATCAATTTTATGATCAACCACATGATTAATCACAGCAGCGGCAGATGATAACATGCCTATACCAAACATCCCCGCAAGCAATACTTTAGGCTCAATCCAAGTATCAGTGGCTAAACACATACCTACCAAAGCAGTCAACAAAAGCAACATTACCACCCTAGGTTTAGTTAACTCATAATAGTCACGCCAGCTAGCACTGGGTTCTACTTTTTTTGCGGATAATGATGCGGTCCTGTCCATAACAGACTCCTATATTTTTTATTATTCTGTTAGAGCTACATTCGTTACGGCAGTATTGACTGAAGGTGCCGGCTTTTTATGCAGCAAAGGAACAGACAATACATAGGTAATTAATAAAAGTACTAATAGCAAACACGCTGCTACGGCGTTGTGCATGGTCGCGACGGTCAAAGGCAACATAAACACTACGTTGCTGATCCCAAGTGCCACTTGAATGGTAAGCACAGTTTGAAGCATCACTGCCAATCTTTTTACCATGGCCGAAGAAGCCTTGGTAAATAAAGAAAATGCCAGCCAAGTAAGATAAAGGATAACAACAATGGCACCAAAACGATGAAGTACGTGCATGGTAACCCGCTCTGAGTGTGAATGAACGCCAAACTCATAATTATCGGCCGCTGGAACACTAAAGGCCCCCGCAAGATCAAATTTAGCTGTCCAGTCGCCTTCACATATGGGAAGTTCAGTGCACACCAATGACGCGTAATTTGCCGATGTCCAACCACCAAGCGCAATTTGACCTACCAGTAAAAAAACTCCGATAACACAAAACTTTGTCCAATTTCCCAATTTGTAATCCGCTTTGGGAAGGGTTACTGGTGACATTCTCAAATACAAAAGCACCAGACACGACAACACAGTGAAGCCACCTAACAAATGTGCCATTACAACGACAGGTAAGAGATTCAATGTGACCGTCCACATGCCCAGTGCGCCTTGGAAACATACCAGCAAAAACAAGGCTAAAGGGAGTTTAAACGGCCTTTGTTTACCTTTTATCTTTGCGATGGCGGCCGATATAAATGTCACCATAATTAAAAAGCCCAAGCCTGCGGCGAAATAGCGATGTATCATTTCATTCCACGCCTTTTCAGCCTCTACTGGCCGCTCTGGGAAGGCTTCATTTGCAGCTAAAATATACTGTTCTTTTTTAGGAACCACCAGATGGCCGTAGCAACCAGGCCAATCTGGACACCCTAACCCAGCATCTGTCAACCTTGTGTAGGCTCCCAAAACGATAACAAAAAGCGCTAAAAAAATACTCGCTAACACTAGCTTTTTCATAGAAAAAATAATCCCGGTGCTATCCAATTCTTGATAATTTTAATAATTTTTTAAGATCAGCCAGTATATCTCGACTGTCCATAATAGCTTGTTCTTCATTTGCGGTTGTCGGGTACCGCAACACCACATTATGCAATGTATCTGAGATAAAAATAGCATCAATATCGATATTTTGAAACACTTCATTAACATTTTCTTGGTCTTTTAGTAACAAAAAAGAGCCGTTGAATTCTCGTACTTTCTCTACGGCCTCTGGTGCCGAGGAATCGCTATAGATAAACAAAGTACTCACCCTGTTAGCTTCTTTCCCTGTGGCTAAATACGTTTGTTTAACACTGTAAAGTGCGTTCTCACATGCCGTATCGCATACCTCAGGTATGACGTACAACAAATGCCACTTTTTGTCGCTGTCAGACAGTAATGAAGACGCTTCTATAACCGGTTGTAATAGCTCTCCTCGATTTGTAGCGGCTTTATTAAACCAATCAAATTGCAAAGCTAAATACGCCATGATGACGGGCAGCACAAATACCGCTAATAACACTAACAAATTGCGTTTATTTTTTGTGGTATTATTCATTAATGAAGGTTCCTCTAATCATGTTCGTTGTTAATCACTTTTGGTGCTTTTAAATGTTTAAGTACCGACAGTAAATATATGGTCAAAGCAGCAATGGCGAGACCAAACCATTGAATGGCATAGCCTAAGTGTTTTTCTGGACTCATACTCACTATTTGCCATTCGCGTGTGTAAATCTCATCTTGTTGATTTAACCTTATCGTAAATGGCAGTACGTCTTTATCCAAGTGCATAGATATTTCATCTAAGTCGACCTGTTGTAGTAAAGCAGGAAATTGACCATATCGCCTATTAGTTTCGCTCACCAGCACGTTATCCGTTGGAAGGTACAATATCCCTGTTACCTCATTCGTTTTTTCAAAGGTCAGCTCAGGAAGCTTGCCGCGAGGACCTGTGGCGGGGATCCAGCCATAATTCAATGTAACAATGCCATAATTGGTAGACATTGGTTTCATGATGTAAAAGCCGGCGCGACCGTCACGAATCACATTATCGATGAAAAATGTAGGCTCAAGCAAAGTTCCTTGCGCCTTGATTTGGTAATCTAAGTATTGATCTGATTTTGTGACTATTTCCGACAATTGGAACGCACTTGCGCCCGATGCCTCTTCAATATTATCTAGTCGCGTCTGTTTTTGAGATTTTCTGTCGAGTTGCCAAAAACCCAATGCCAACATAATGACAATTGCACTAAAAGCGACTATGGTAGCTATAAAAGGAAAGCGTGTTTGTTTTTCTGTTGGATTCATTTGCTTTTACTTTACAACTTATACATTAAAAAGGCGCAAGAAATGATAGTAAAAATTATTCTTGGTGGATTACTTATATTCATGGTGTTCAACTTGTTTAAAGCCATGATGATAATGTTGCGCTCTGAATCAACCGAACCTATGAGTAAATACTTGGGAAGAAGAGTACTGACTGCTGCGATTGTTCTGATAATTATTTTAATCGCAATGGCCACAGGTATCATTACTCCCAATCCTCGGCCTTACTAGCTTAGATAATTTGTTTTCTTCATTGATTGAGGCTAGCCATTAAGACTAGCCTTGACCGTTTTATATAATATAGACCAGTACGAACAGAGCTAACCACACCACATCAACAAAATGCCAATACCAGCTACCGGCTTGGAACGCAAAATGTTCCTTCGGGGTAAAGTGGCCTTTCAACACTCTAAAGAACAACACTATTAAGATTATTGTACCTAGGGTAACGTGAAGGCCATGAAAACCGGTCAATAAGAAGAAGGTATTACCATAGACACCAGAATCTAGCGTCAGACCGATGTTATAAGCATGATAATACTCATAACCTTGAAGCCCCAAGAAGATGCAACCAAGTAATATAGTGACCAGCAACATGACGTTTAGTTGAGTGCGTTTATTCTGCTCTAATCCAACATGTGCATAATGCAATGTGACTGAAGAAATTACTAAGATAGCCGTATTGATCGCTGGCAAACCGTACCAGCCCATTTGGGTAGATGTATCGCCACCAGGAGTCGTCAATAATGGCCACTGGGCAACAAATTCTGGCCAAAGTACAGCATTGGTCATAGCGTTGTTCGACGCCCCACCAAGCCATGGAACCGCTATGGCGCGTGCGTAAAATAGTGCTCCGAAGAAAGCGACGAAAAACATGACTTCTGAAAAAATAAACCATGCCATACCCTGACGATAAGAGCGCCCTAATTGCTCGCTGTAGAGCCCTGACATAGATTCATCTATTTGATTCTTGAACCAACCGACTATCATAACTAATAATACGATTAGCCCAGCGAGCAGAGTATAAAAGCCAAAACCTTCTTTGTCGCTTGTTGCTTCAATGGTGTAATTACCTGCTCCAACCGCAATTAAAAAGAGCGCTACCGCGCCTACAATCGGCCATACACTCTGCTCTGGCACATAGTATTTTTGATATTCTTGTTGAGCCATAAAGTTCTCCGTTCTCTAGTTCATAGCTACTTCAACAGAATCTTGAGCTGCTTCAGTAATATCATAAAGAGTATATTGTAATGTAAAAAAGTTTATATTCTCTGGAAGTTGTGGGTCGATATAAAAGACCATAGGCATTAAAGCCTCTTCTCCAGCCTTCAACGGTTGGTGCTGAAAGCAAAAACATTCGGTTTTATTGAGGTATAGAGACGCTCTTCCAGGCGTAACAGATGGAACGGCCTGTGCCACTATGTCTCTGTTGGTGGGATTACGAACATAAAATGTCACTTCTCCCTTTTCACCAGGGTGTATATCCACCTTTCTGGTTTGTGCTTCAAACTCCCAAGACATACCCGAATTTGTACGAGTGATAAAATCAACCGTAATGGTTCGGGTTTTATCGATATCAGGAGCCGTGAAAACAGCGGCCTCATCGTTGGTTTTACCGTTGATTCCAGTGATCCGGCAAAATACATCGTAGAGCGGGACAAGCGCAAATGCGAAACAAAACATGCCAACGACTAATAACATGATCTTACCGACCATCTTTGTATGGTCGACTTGCTGATTGCTATGTTCGCTTGTACCGCTTGACTGAGTAACCTCAGTCAAGTTTTGTTCATTTTGCTTGTCTAACATAATTCACCACCTAACGTTTTATTTTACTACTGGCGGTGTATCAAAGGTATGATAAGGCGCGGGAGAAGGAATTTCCCACTCTAGACCTTCTGCACCATCCCAAACTTGGTCAGACACAGGCTCACCTTGATGTCGACATGCTTTGATAATCAATGCAAGGAAAATTAACTGTGATAATCCAAACGCAAAGCCGCCTACAGAAATCCATTTATTGAAATCAGCAAACTGCAGCGCATAATCAGGAATACGTCTTGGCATGCCTGCTAATCCTACAAAATGCATCGGGAAGAACAATACGTTCACTGAAATAAGTGAGCACCAAAAGTGCCACTTAGCTAGCGTAATATCAAACATCTTACCGGTCCACTTTGGCAACCAATAATATACTGCCGCCATAATTGAGAATACAGCTCCAGTCACTAAGACATAATGGAAATGCGCTACAACGAAGTAGGTGTCGTGGTATTGGAAATCCACCGGCGTGATTGCTAACATCAAACCAGATAGACCGCCGATTGTGAATAACACAATAAATGCAATCGCAAACATCATTGGAATTTCAAACGTTAATGAGCCTCGCCACATAGTGGCAACCCAGTTAAACACTTTGACGCCCGTTGGTACCGATATCAGCATTGTGGCGAGCATAAAGAACATTTCCGCGGCCACCGGCATACCGGTTGTAAACATGTGATGCGCCCATACAACGAAAGATAATAATGCAATAGAGGCGGTCGCATACACCATAGAGGCGTACCCGAATAATCGTTTGCGAGAAAACGTTGGGACTATCTGCGAAATAATTCCAAAGGCGGGTAGTATCATTATGTACACTTCTGGATGACCAAAGAACCAGAAAATGTGTTGGAATAATACAGGATCACCGCCACCAGCGGCATCAAAAAAACTGGTTCCGAAGTATTTATCCGTCAGTACCATGGTAACAGCGGCGGCGAGCACTGGCATAACGGCTATTAATAAAAAGGCCGTTATTAACCAAGTCCATACGAACAATGGCATTTTCATATACGTCATTCCAGGCGCACGCATATTGAATATAGTGACTATGACATTGATCGCGCCCATTATTGAGCTAATCCCCATTATATGCACAGAGAACACAAACAACGCCGTACTATCACCGCTATATGTGGTAGAAAGAGGCGCGTAGAATGTCCAACCAAACGAAGGCCCGCCACCTTCCATGAACAGCGACGACAAAAGAATCAGAAATGCGAAAGGCAATATCCAAAAAGACCAATTGTTCATTCTTGGCAATGCCATATCTGGCGCACCTATCATCATTGGAATGAGCCAGTTAGCTAAACCAGTAAAAGCCGGCATAACCGCACCAAACACCATAATCAAGCCATGCACAGTGGTCATTTGATTAAAAAAGTTTGGCTCTACTATCTGCAAGCCTGGTTGGAATAGTTCGGCGCGAATAACCATTGCCATGGCACCGCCAACCAAAAACATAATAAACGCGAACCAAAGATAAAGCGTCCCGATATCTTTGTGGTTAGTTGTTAATAACCAGCGGCTAATCCCTTTAGGAATATGATGATGATGATCATCGTGGTGGTCATCTGAGTGATTGGTAGTATCAGTTACAGTTGTCATCTTGTTACTCCGAACCTTTCATAAATGCATTAATATCTTTCGCCTGAACCATATCGCCAGTATTGTTCCCCCAAGCATTACGTTGATAGGTAATTACTGCAGCAATTTCAGACATTGATAGCTGTTTAGAGAATGAAGCCATTGAGGTCCCTGAGCTACCGTTGACGATAATATCGATATGCTCCGGAATAGCGCCTGTGGCGATTGATGACCCTTTGATCGCAGGGAACACGCCTGGTAGGCCTTCACCATTTGGCATGTGGCAAGCGGCGCACACCGAGTCGTATACTTGCTTGCCTCTTGTCATGAGCTCATCCATACTCATATTCATCGCTAAAAGCTTTTGTTCTTCTTCTTTTGCTCTTCGCGCAATTTCTTCCTGTTCGCTGATCCAAGCTTCGTACTCTGCGGGTTCCTTAGCAATAACTACTACCGGCATGAAACCGTGGTCCTTACCGCAAAGTTCCGCACATTGTCCTCGATAAACCCCTGGCTCATTAACTCTTGCCCATGCTTCATTGATAAACCCAGGGTTGGCGTCTTTTTTAACGGCAAAATCGGGGACCCACCAAGAGTGGATTACATCATCAGAAGTGATCAGAAATCTCACTTTTTGCCCAGTTGGTATGACCAAAGGCCTGTCCACTTCAAGCAAATAATTTTCACCTTTTTGTAAGCGGTTTTTGATTTGTTCTTGTTGTGTAGCAAGTACCGAGAAGTATTCAACCTCGTTATCCATATATTTGTAATGCCATTTCCACTGCGATCCTGTAATGAGAACCGTCATGTCTGGCTTGCTAGCGTCTTCCATGTCAATTAATGTATTTGCTGCGGGAACAGCCATGCCAACCAAAATCAGAAACGGGACAATCGTCCAAGCGATTTCGACTTTCACGTTTTCATGGAAGTTCGCTGGTTTGGCGTTTTTCGACCGTCGATGCATAATCATCGAATAGAACATAACGCCAAATACCAATACAGCGATAATGACGCAAATGGCAAACATTAGCATGTGCAGATCGTAGACTTGATTACTTATGTCGGTAACGCCTGGACGTAAATTCAAGTCCGAACGTCCCTGATTAGAACCACTTGAGATAGGCTCTGCCGCCACGCTAGAAAAAGTGACAAATGAACAGGCCAGATAAGAAAGTATATTTCTAAACTTCACACTAGTACTCCATTTATGTTCAAATGAGAAAGCACAAAAAGTACTTTCTAATAGACATAATTTAATTATTAGTAACGCAGTTGTTGTTATTTTGTAAAATACTGCTTAATAATCGGCCATCCTTGCCTAAGTGTCTAGTGTTTTGTAATATTTTTTTTATAAAAACATCGATTTTTATTTACAAAATTTTAAAGAGTAAACAATCGGCTTCTAAAATTCATTTCGGATCACCCCAACAGCCAAGCCTTCTATTGTAAAGAATTGAGACGCGAGGTCGACTTTTATCGTATTAAATTCTTGATTTTCAGCGTGTAATAATATCTCGCTGCCTTTACGTTCAAACCTTTTAACAGTGACGTCTTCGTCCACTCTGGCAACCACAATTTGACCGTTTCTGGCTTGGTCGGTTTTGTGTACGGCAAGAAAGTCGCCATCAATAATACCGATATCTTTCATACTCATGCCTTTGACCCGTAATAGAAAGTCGGCATTAGGATAGAACATGCTTGGGTCACACTTAAATCTATCTTCGATGTGCTCTTGAGCTAAAATAGGCTCACCAGCGGCTACTTGCCCAACCAAAGGAAGTCCAAGTTCTACCTGATCATCTAGATCAATGTTTAGCTTAATACCCCTTGATGTGCCCGGTAGTATTTCAATCACGCCCTTCTTCTGCAGCGCTTTTAAATGTTCTTCAGCGGCGTTAGCAGACTTAAATCCAAGCTGCTTTGCAATTTCAGCACGGGTAGGGGGCATGCCGGTATCGAGCATGGTATTTTTTACGAGATCTAGCACTTGTTGTTGTCGTGAGGTAAGTGGACGCATAAACAGCCTGTCTTTCTATACAGTAGTGAAAGTTATTATAGCGATAAGTTCCTAACAAGCAAGGAGTTAATTCACTATATTGATCAGATTGATAAAGCTAGATTGGTATTCACATGCTAAGAGGGAGGAAATTACTGTAAATTGAAGAATAAACTGCAACATTGCGCGCAACGCACATAGCAAAGTTAGCGCGATTCAAATGTAGCTTGCCAATAAGTTTAAGTAATATGACATAAATGCAGTTAATTACGACTTTTTACACCTTGAGCTTTGTTCAGACATTTCACGCTTTCGCATAGGCATACCATCAATCAAGTTAAAAATCGTCTTGATGTCAAAACGATTATCTCGATACTTAATACCAGCGTCTTTTCCTATTAATATCACTGCGAGGGCTTCACCATCGGCGTTATATTCATCACGCAAGGCCAATGATTCCTTTTTGCTTAATGTTTGCCCATTAAGACTAGATGGACCTTCAGATGAAAGGTATCCAATAATCATATCCCTTTCTTGAATCGCGCATGAATGTTGCTCCCAAATGCGCTTAATGTCATCCATTTGGGCTGACTGGTTAGCCTCAAAAAATACCAATACGACGCGATTATTCCATCGGTATTGTTGCAATTCTGTTTCGGCTTTCAATGGCATTATCAGTGACAACGTAATTATTGGTAGTATATGCAGTATAAATTTCATCTTATAAATGACAATGGTGATAAAGCGGTGAAGGCGAAGACGGGTTTAAACATGTGTTGGTTTCGAGTAAAAGTGTTAACAATGCTTAGTGTTAAGCCAGGTTTTAGCCAAAACGGTATGTGGATTTTCAGAGTGCTTAGACGCCATCGCTGTTCTTTTGCCGCTACTATTAAATTCAGACATTGTTAAGTCTAGTACAAGTATGTAATATTTTTTATACTCTGATGCGTTATACTATAAATACGCTAAAAAATGGCGCAAATTGGCGTTTTTGCAAATACAATCAATGATCTTACATAACGCGACGCGTTTTCTGACAGTCGAATATTCAAACATCACGGAGATATTAAATGAGTGGATTGACAGGGTTCATTAAGAACCTTCTGGCAAAGCCTATTGGATTTCTAGTATCAGTAAAAACCGTCCCTAGCAATCTTGAAACTGAATTAGGTATAGACACGAAAAAACCCATAGTTTATCTCCTTCAGACGTCCTCTTTTACTGACTCCATTGCTCTGTCTAAGTCGACAAAAAAGGTGGGGTTACCTTCGCCTTTTGAAAACTTAGAAATTAACAAACATAGCTATAAACGGACGTATTTTCTAAATCGTCCTCAGAACATCTTTTCTAGGCGAGTCAAGCCCACCACCATCGAAGATACTTTTACTTCAATGTTTCAGTACCATCGAGAAATTGATGATATTGATGTGCAAGTAGTCCCTGTGTTTATTTCTTGGGGTCGTTCAGCCGGCAAAGAAAAATCAGGTTGGGCACAATTGTTCGCTCAGAAAGCATCCCCTAACTGGTTGCGCAAGTTTTTTATTGTTTTACTGTTTGGTCGCGACAATTTTGTAAGCTATTCAAAGCCCGTATCAACCAAAGAGATGTCAAAATTACAGGGTACCGACCAACAAATTGCTCAAAAGCTCGTACGGGTCGCACGCACTCATTTTCAACGCAAGCGTCAAACTCTCTCCGGCCCTACTTTGCTGGAAAAACAAGCTCTATATAATTCTATTTTAGGCGCAACCGCGGTCAAGGCGGCCTTGGCTGAAGAGAGCAAAAGTAAAAAAATTAGCGAACAAAAAGCTCGACAATTGGCTTATGATTACGTCGATGAGATAGCGGCAGATTATCGCGAAGGCCTTATTAGGCTGGGCGAAAGATTGCTTACTAAAATATGGAATAAAATCTACGATGGCATCGATGTCCATCACGCTAAACGAGTAAGGGAGCTTGCTGCCAATGGGCATGAAATTATCTATGTACCTTGTCATAAAAGCCATATGGATTATCTTTTACTCACCTACGTAATTTACCATGAAGGCTTGGTAACGCCGCATATAGCGGCTGGGATCAATCTTAATTTTTGGCCAGCAGGTCCAATATTTCGAAAATGCGGCGCATTTTTTTTACGAAGAAGCTTTGCAGGCAATAAGCTATACAGCAGTATTTTTAGAGAGTATTTAGAATTACTGTTTAATAAAGGATATTCCGTCAAGTATTTTCCTGAGGGTGGTCGTTCTCGAACTGGCCGCCTGCTCCCGCCAAAAACAGGCATGCTCGCAATGACTATCCAAGCCATCACTAAAGGAGTGACTCGGCCTGTGTCTATCGTCCCAGTATATCTCGGTTACGAACATGTCATGGAAGTTAAAAGCTATCAGAAGGAGCTCAAGGGTAAAGGGAAGAAAAAAGAATCGCCCGCTCAAGTTTTTTCTGCCATCAGAAAACTGAAAAACTACGGTCATGGTTACGTCAATTTTGGTGAGCCTATTTCAGTGCATAACTTCTTGGACAATCAAGTGCCAGATTGGCGAAAAAGCATAACCGATGACGAAAAGAAACCGAAATGGCTTACGCCCACTGTTAATGCTCTGGCGAACCAAGTCATGTGCAGAATTAATAAAAATGCCGCATTAAACGGCACTGCACTGTTAGCTTTTAGCCTGTTATCGTCTAAAACTCATATCATGAGTAAACAAGATCTGATAAAAGCAGTAAGCGATTTTATTCATATATTTAAAGCGGCCCCATACAGTCAAGATGCCACCTCTCCGCAGAGTGAACCGACTAATATAATTGAGCACACTTTGGCGTTAAATAGGTTCCAACAAACCGAGGATAAATACGGTGTGATGGTATCACCTAAACCTGGCAATGCAGTGTTACTTACCTTTTATCGCAATAATATACTGCACATGTTTGCTATCCCCAGTTTGATTATGGGTGCTGTATTTGCTCACAATAAAGTCATTAAAACAGACATCCTTGCGCTTGTTGAAAAGCTTTTCCCTGTGCTTAAACGCGAATTTTTTATGCACTTTACTCACGAGGAATTACTGGAATATGTGCAGGCTAATATCCAGGTAATGAAAGACATAGGAATGTTAGTGCAACGCGGCAAGTATCTGTGTACTGCCGAGACGAATTCAAAAGAATTTCACAGTGCGTGGTTATTGAGCCGAGGTATGCAGGAAACGTGGCAGAGGTACGCGGTAGTGTTAACTGTTTTGGAGACTGAGAAAAACATCAGCAGAGTTCAATTAGAAAGGCAATCAGTCAGTGTTGCTGAACGACTGTCTAGCTTATTTGGATTGCGATCTCCAGAGTTTTACGACAAAAATGTACTGGCAACTTTCGTCAATGCTCTCAAAGAAAATCATTTACTGCTTAGCAAAGACGATGGTAGTTTTGAGTTTTCTGAATCAAGCCTAAGTCTAAAAGATGCCATCATGCCTTTGGTTTGGCCCGAAATCGTACAACATCTTGAGACCTTAGGTCCAAGCGAGAAACCAGAAAAAAGTGACGCCTAAACGGCCTCACTATTTTTGGCTTGAAAGGAAAAACTTGTAAGCAGGATCATCTTTGTGTTCCTGCCATTCAAAACCTAACTCATCAAGATAGGCTTGGAACGAATGGCGCTTATCTGACGATATTTCAAATCCAGCCAATACTAACCCTTGAGCAGCCCCGTGGTTGCGATAATGGAACAAAGTAATGTTCCAGCTGTCACCCAAGGTATTCAAAAAGTGCATGAGTGCGCCTGGATATTCGGGGAACGTAAAGCTAAACAGGCTCTCATCGATATGCTCTATCGGCCGCCCACCGACCATGTGCCTTACGTGAAGCTTGGCCAATTCGTTATTTGATAAATCTTCACAAGCATAGCCATTGTCGCTGAGTTTTTTAAGTAGCTGGTTGTACTCCTGCTGGCCCTTTTTAAGCTTCACGCCAACAAAGATATGTGCGTTCTTATCAGTATCATAGCGATAATTAAACTCAGAAATAACGATGCCACCAAGTTGACTGCAAAACGCTCTAAAAGCGCCTTTTTCTTCGGGAATAGTGACCGCAAACACCGCTTCTTTCTGCTCGCCAAGTTCACAGCGCTCAGATACATATCGCAATGTATGAAAATTGACATTGGCCCCACACAGAATACCAGAAAGCTTTTTACCTTTTATATTATGCAAATTACAATATTTTCTGATAGCAGCAACAGACAAAGCACCCGCAGGCTCAGCAATTACTCGCGTATCGTCAAAAATATCTTTTATGCCCGTACATATTTCATCGTTAGTGACGCTTATCACATCATCTAAATACTTTTGACACAGTCGAAACGTTTCTGTGCCTATTGTTTTAACGGCAACGCCGTCAGCAAAGATACCTACTTGTGGTAAGGTAACAGGCTTGCCTGCTCTTAGTGCGGCCTGTAGACATGCAGATTCTTCAGACTCGACTCCAATAATTTTTATTTCGGGCCTTACCTGTTTTAAATAAACGGCTACACCGGCAGCCAAGCCGCCTCCGCCAACCGCGACAAATAGGTAGTCAAAAGTACTAAGTTGTTCTAGCATTTCTTTGGCAATGGTTCCTTGCCCTGCGATGACTGATGGATCATCAAAAGGAGGGATCATGGAGTACCCGTGTTGCTCACACAGCGTTTTCGCATGATTACTAGCTTGATCAAAGCTGGTTCCATATTGGACTAACGTCACATTATCACCACCAAACGCGCGTACCGCATTCACCTTTATGTCAGGAGTAGTTTCTGGCATAACAATTGTGGCTTGGATATTCATAGCCTTTGCAGCGTATGCGACTCCTTGGGCATGATTTCCAGCAGAGGCTGCGATGACTCCAGCAGACTTTTGCTCATCAGTGAGTGACGACATGCAATTATAGGCGCCTCTAAGTTTAAATGACTTAACCGGTTGCTGATCTTCCCTTTTCAGAAAAATATCATTCTCTAAACGACCCGATAAGCCATTTAATCTGTCTACATCTGACACAATTGCCGCTCTATAGATTGGGGCTCTCAATATGTTTATCAGATAATCGTAGTTATCGCTTTGATTCATAATGTCTGACTTTTTGATCCGGTTATTTCAGCTTAATAGGCTAAATTTATTTAGTACTTTATTTTGCTAGGGTCTCGAACCGCGCCTTTGTCTGCACTGGTAGCCATCATTGCAAAAATTCTCAACGACGTGGAGACCTCTCGTTGTCGATTTACTGGTTGAAAGGGTTTATCGCTTTGTTCTATAGCATTTTTCCGCATCGCCAATGCATCAGCACTTAGTTCAACGTTCAACGTGCGCTTGGGGATATCTATCGCGATGATATCGCCGTCTTCAACAAGTGCTAACCCACCACCGCTGGCCGCTTCAGGAGAACAATGTCCGATTGATAGACCAGAAGTGCCTCCAGAAAATCTACCGTCAGTTAAAAGCGCACAAGATTTGCCCAAGCCCTTGGATTTCAAATATGACGTGGGATAGAGCATTTCTTGCATACCAGGCCCACCTTTGGGTCCTTCATACCGAATAACCACCACCTCTCCAGCTTGCACTTCATCATTAAGAATACCGGAAACAGCGTCGTCTTGACTTTCGTACACTCTGGCAGGCCCTTTGAAAACATGAATAGATTCGTCTACCCCTGCAGTTTTAACGATACAACCATCCTGTGCTAAATTACCGAACAGTACGGCTAAGCCGCCTTCTAGGCTAAATGCATTATCAATATCTCTGATACAGCCCTTTTCACGATCGTTGTCAACACTTGGGTATCTGCAATTTTGACTAAAGGCTTGGGTAGTTCTGATCCCAGCAGGACCAGCCTTGTAAAATTCAATAGCGTCGACATTTTGTTGGTTAGTGACATCAAACTCTGCTATTACGTCATGCATGGGCTTGCCCAATACGTGATGCGCATTACTGTGTAATAATTTCGCCTTGTTTAATTCATTTAAGATACCCATTACCCCGCCGGCGCGATGCACATCTTCCATATGATATTCAGGAGTCGATGGCGCTACTTTACATAAGTGAGGAACTTTCCTTGAGAGCCTATCAATGTCTTGCATGGTAAAGTCAACTTCACCTTCGATTGCTGCGGCAAGCAGATGCAAAATGGTATTGGTCGACCCTCCCATCGCAATGTCCAAACTCATGGCGTTTTCAAACGCATCAAAGTTAGCGATATTTCTTGGCAGAGTTGTAGGATCGTCGTCACCATAGTAACGCTTACATAAATCAACAATCACTTTGCCGGCTTGGATGAAAAGCTGTTCGCGATCGGCATGTGTCGCTAAAGTCGAACCGTTTCCAGGCAAGGACAAACCTAACGCCTCAGTAAGACAGTTCATTGAATTCGCAGTAAACATGCCCGAGCATGAACCACAAGTTGGGCAGGCAGAACGTTCAATGCTTTCGGAATCTTCATCGCTGACGGACTCGTCAGCCGCGGCCACCATTGCATCGACTAAATCGAGCTTAATGAGTTTATCAGACAACTTGGTTTTTCCCGCCTCCATTGGGCCGCCAGATACAAATACGACAGGAATATTAAGTCTCATGGCTGCCATAAGCATGCCTGGTGTTATCTTATCGCAATTTGAAATACACACTAACGCATCTGCACAGTGAGCGTTCACCATATACTCAACCGCATCAGCAATAATTTCTCGAGAAGGCAGACTGTAAAGCATACCGCTGTGGCCCATTGCAATGCCATCATCAACTGCAATGGTATTGAACTCTTTCGCTACCGCGCCGGCTTCTTCTATACTGCGAGCGACTAACTGTCCAAGGTCTTTTAAATGGACGTGGCCTGGCACAAATTGAGTAAATGAATTAGCCACAGCCACAATAGGCTTACCAAAATCGGTATCTTTCATACCTGTTGCGCGCCACAAAGCGCGGGCTCCTGCCATATTGCGCCCGTGAGTAGTGGTAGCTGACCGTAATTTTGGCATTGTTATCTCCTGCTCTTACTGCATTTATTACTTATACACTGGGGTTAACCAACCCCATTTGTCTTCTGTTTGGCCGTTGAATAGACCGAAAAACATATCTTGGACTTTCTCTGTAATTTCGCCGCGAGTGCCTTTTCCTACATCAATCCCATCTACCGATTTGACCGGCGTGACTTCGGCAGCAGTTCCACACATAAAGATTTCATCTGCGAGATACAATGCTTCTCGTGGCAAGTTTTCTTCCTTCACGATATAGCCTAGTTCTTTTAGCAAAGTGATACAGGTATCTCGAGTTATCCCAGGTAATATCGCAGCGGTTTTTGGCGACGTTGAAATAACCCCATCGCGGATAACAAAGATGTTCTCACCAGCTCCTTCACTTAAATAGCCATTAATATCTAAAGCAATGCCTTCACCATAGCCGTGTCGACGTGCTTCCATAGATATGAGCTGAGAAGATAAATAGTTACCACCGGCCTTTGCACCTGTCGGCACTGTATTGGCCGCTAACCTGTTCCAAGATGATACGCCTGCGTCTACACCATTGCGCAAAGCTTCTTCACCAAGATAAGCACCCCACTCAAAAGCAGCAATAGACACTTCGGTTTCTGTTCCAAACGGCACTTGTAAGCCCATGCCTATATCGCCGTAATAAGCAATGGGCCTAATATAAGCTGATTTAAGGTTGTTCTTTGCAATGATGTCTATCGTAGCCTGATTAATTTGCTCTTGCGTGTAAGGGATGGTCATTCGATATATTTTTGCAGAGTCAAACAATCTGCGATTGTGCTCTTGCAACCTGAAAACGCAAGTCCCTTTGTCGGGCGTATTGTAAGCACGAATACCCTCAAATACAGATGAACCATAATGGATAGCGTGAGCCATTACATGTACTGTTGCGTTTTGCCAGGGGATTATTTCACCATTAAACCAAATAAATTCTGCAGGTTGTTTCGCCATTACTTTTCCTTTCATTATTAAAGAGGTTTAATCAAGTTTGTGCGTTGTTGATTAACCCGTATCAATTTCGACCAAATATGCGGAACTCACATATGGTCCGCTAATCGTAACTATTTTATATCACTTAACTAAAAACCATATTCAGCTAACGTCTTATTTAACACTTTCAACAGAAAGTTGTAATGGGCGTATATTACCCTAACACAAACAAAAAAACCCTCGTAGATGAGGGTTTTTGTACATAATCAATGTAAAAAACACCACTCATAACAGTTAGTTAACGTCTATTTTTAATAAAAAAAGGACTAACCAACACGTATGCAATGATGCTCGAAATATTCAAATTGTCGTCACATTTTTTAGTGTGCATGTTTCTTATACAATATTCAAGTTAAATTACACCGCGTCGTAATTAAACAAAAAACTCGCCGGAAGTTCAGTATTTTAGAGCAGTTCTAACGCGTATATTACCTGTCTAGACCTTCGTTCAAAAGGAATTGCAGATGAGTTTGTCGGTAGTATATACCAGAGCCAATTTGGGAATTGATGCGCCATTGGTCACCATTGAAGTACATCTAAGTAATGGATTGCCTAGTTTTCAACTAGTGGGATTACCTGAGACATCTGTTAAAGAGAGCAGAGACAGAGTCCGCAGTGCGCTTATCAACGCGGGTTTTGAATTTCCTAGCAAGCGTATCACGGTAAATATGGCCCCCGCTGATTTGCCAAAAGGTGGTGGCAGATTCGACTTAGCCATCGCAATTGGGATCATATGCGCGTCAGAAGAATTAGGCGCAGGCTGTTTACAACAATACGAGTTTGTCGGGGAGTTATCGCTTGCAGGAGATTTAAGGCCTATCCAAGGAGCTCTGCCTATGGCGTTCTCAGCTGCAGAATCCAATCGAATGTTAGTGCTTCCGCAACAAAACGCTAACGAAGCAGCATTAGTGTCCAGTGCGCATGTATTGTCAGCAAACACATTATGGGACGTATATTTACATTTAATTGATAAAAAATTTCTTGAACAAGTTGTGGCGGACACTTCCGGCGATACCATGGACGTTCATAAGCAGTATGGCGATCTTAGCGATATTATTGAGCAGCAACATGCCAAACGGGCGATACAAATTTGCGCTAGCGGGGGGCACAACCTGCTCTTATTCGGCCCAGCAGGAACCGGTAAAAGCATGTTAGCAAATAGATTATTGTCAATTTTACCGGATTTAACCCTTCAAGATGCGCTCATGGTTGCCACCATTAAATCGATTACAGGAGAGGCAATTTCGCTTAATAATTGGCGGCAACGACCATTTAGGCAACCTCATCATACTAGCAGTGCTGCTGCGATAGTAGGGGGTGGCGCGTACCCTATGCCAGGCGAAATTACGCTTGCCCACAAGGGCGTTTTATTTTTAGATGAATTACCAGAATTTGGCAGGCACACTCTGGACGTTCTAAGAGAGCCGCTGGAGACTGGTGAAATAAACTTATCACGGGCCAAACACAAAGCTACTTACCCTGCAGATTTTCAACTTATAGCCGCTATGAATCCGTCTCCTTCCGGTGACATTGACGATAACAGATGCAGTCAAGATCAGATAATAAAGTACTTGAATAAGGTTTCAGGGCCCCTTCTCGACAGAATAGATTTACAAGTGCATGTGCCTAGAGTCAATGTAAGCGATGCCCTGAAGAAAACTAAGAAACACTCCATTAACAATTCCGAGCCAGAACCACTAACCAGCCAAGACATAAAGAAAACTGTAGTGCAAACACACAGTATCCAACACCAGAGACAAGGCTGCCTCAACACACATTTAAGCAATAAACAGTTGATATCAGTAACACAGTTAAGCGACGATAACCAAGCATTTTTATCGAGTGCATTAGATACGTTGGGCCTATCTATGCGCGCTTATCACCGCACTTTGAAAGTCGCAAGGACCATTGCCGACCTTGAACAATCACCGGGCATCGAAAAAAACCATTTGGCCGAGGCCTTATCATATCGCCATTTCGACAAATTATTGAAACAAATAACCTCAATATAAACCCCCGACAACTTGGATAAACCGGGTTAATCGACTCGTTATTTAGCACCATTGCAAGTGAGGTTATCGATTAGATTGCTCACTTATCGATTTAATAAGCGGTTCTTTGGCTCTTGACTTTAAGTAACATAAACCAAGTCTATAGTCTTCGATATTGCTTACTCGCAGGCTTCGAACCTTGCGTTTTACCGTGGAGTTTTCAAGCACGATTTTAGGTACAAATCCCACTCCTAGACCTAATGAAACCATGCTTACTATGGCTTCATTACCTGACACTTGCGCGTATATTCTAGGACGAATATTTTGCTCGGCAAACCAATGGTGAACAATGCGTCTCGACGGGCCCCTTGCAGGCATAATCACATTGACACTTTGCCAACTTATATCTTCAATACTACTAATATCCAGGGTTGAGGGCACAATTAACGTGAGAGGAACCACATCAATAGGTTGAAAATGAATATCCGCTGGAAAATCTGGAGTGTGAATGGCAATGGCAACGTCACATATACTCGTATTCAGTGTCTCTTTCTGCGACAAAACGCCCGCTACCTTATTGGCGCTTTCAAATGCTTTGAGTCGCAAAGTAGCTTGTTCATGGTCCCCCGTTTCTAACTGAATGTGCACCGACGGGTATAAGGAGCGCATATTCTCAAGGATAGACGGTAGATAAGTCTGCGCCGCTGTCACCGAACAATAAAGCGATAGCTCTCCGCTCAACTGAGCTTTTTGCTCGCTTAAATCGCTTTGCAAATCGTGATACTTCTGTAGAACATCATCGGCAAAGCTCAATAATTTTCTGCCCGCTTGAGTCAGTTCAACATTACGGTTATTTCTAAGGAACAACTCAACATCTAACTCTTCCTCAAGCCTCATGATGCTTCTAGTAAGCGTAGGTGGAGAGACGAACATGGCACTTGCTGTTTTAGAGAAGTTCAATGTGGTGGAAAGGTGCTGAAATTGTTTAAGTGTTCGAATGTCCACAGAATATTTACCGACGGGGTTTTACATTTCACATATTGAAACATTAAATTTCATATAATTCAATTTATAAAATATTAATCCTCTGTATACTTCAACCCATAGTCGTCACAGACTCAATTTATTGATAAAGCATTTTGATGCTCGGAATATTCATGGCAAATTACTTTAATAGCTTACCGTTTAGACAACAACTTGACCAACTTGGCAGATGCCGTTTCATGCAACGTAGCGAATTTGAACAAGGTTGCGATGCACTTAAAGGCAAATCAATAGTAATTGTTGGGTGCGGAGCCCAAGGATTAAATCAAGGCCTAAACATGCGTGATTCAGGGCTTAATGTAAGCTATGCTCTTAGACAAGCTGCAATAGACGAAAAACGTGACTCATTCAAAAGAGCAAGTGAAAATGGTTTTACTGTTGGAACTTACCAAGAGCTCATTCCTAATGCAGATTTGGTCTATAACCTAACACCTGACAAGCAACATGCCAGTGTGGTTGAAGCTGTTATGCCCCTCATGAAAAATGGCTCAACTCTTTCATACTCTCATGGCTTCAACATTGTTGAAGAAGGCCAGCAAATCCGAAGCGACATTACGGTTGTAATGTGTGCGCCTAAATGCCCTGGTACAGAAGTAAGAGAAGAATACAAAAGAGGTTTCGGCGTACCGACACTCATTGCAGTGCACCCAGAAAATGATCCAGACGGCACAGGCCTAGAGATAGCAAAAGCATTGGCCAGTGCTACAGGTGGCGATCGCGCTGGTGTCTTAGAGAGCTCGTTCGTGGCGGAAGTTAAGTCTGATTTAATGGGCGAACAAACAATTTTATGCGGTATGCAACAAGCTGCTGCCATATTAGCATACGACAAAATGGTGGAAGATGGCGTTGACGCGGCCTATGCCGGAGCTCTAATTCAATATGGATTAGAAGCCATTACCGAAGCGTTAAAAATTGGTGGCGTGACTCACATGATGGATCGGTTATCCAATCCAGCAAAAGTGGTGGCTTACGAATTATCCGAACAACTAACGCAAACCATGCGTCCATTATTTGAAAAACATCAAGACGACATTTTATCTGGCGAATTCTCTCGCACTATGATGCAAGACTGGGCTAACGGAGACGCTAACTTATTAAAATGGCGAGAAGAGACTGGTCAATCAGGGTTTGAAAATGCACCCGAATACAGTGGCAAAATAAGCGACCAAGAATTTTTCGATAAAGGCATATTACTCGTTGCAATGATAAAAACGGGTGTAGAAGTAGCCTTTGATGTAATGGTTGAAGCAGGAATATTGCCTGAATCAGCGTACTACGAATCCTTACATGAAACGCCACTCATTTCTAACACCATCTCCCGTAAGCGTTTATACGAGATGAATGTGGTAATTTCAGATACAGCTGAATATGGCAACTATTTATTTGCCAATGCGGCTATTCCTCTACTCCAAGAAAAGCTTATGCCTCAAATTACTCTTGAGCACATAGGCGGTGGGTTAAGCGAAACATCCAATGGCGTTGAGAACAACAAACTTGTTGCGATCAACAAAGCAATCCGCAGTCATGGTGTTGAGTCGATAGGTGAGGAATTACGTGGTTATATGACGGATATGAAAGCCATCGTCTAATAATCTCTGACAGTTCTGTCGTTAGGTGCTTTAACTAAGCTCCTTTTGCCCGGTCAATTTGGCCGGGCTTTTTTATTTGAATGTTTGGTTTGAAATCGTATTTTGATAATTATATTGTAACCAAATTGGGGTACTCAAACTTCGGATTAAAGCTAGCTGGTACTGAATGTACCTTGGAATTAAGTGTTACTCGGAGCCGTATTGACTGCGTGATACAAGCTACGCAGAAGTAATTATGTGTGGTAGGTAACGACTCATGTCCTGAGTCACCAAATGATTGTCTTCTCGTATTGAAATCCCAGCGGCTTGATCGTCAATCAGCCAACTGCCAATTAATGTGAAGTTGTCATTAAATTTTGGTAAGTCGCAGCGCTGCTGATAAATGAATCCCTCTTCACCATATGGACCTTCAGAATCTAATTCATCAGAGATCTCATTTCCCTTTGAGTCGGTGAAGGTGACATTGGCGCCTTCACGAGAAAAGATTGGCTTTTTTACTAATTGCATGCCCTCTGGAACTAAATGTAATTCATCCTCAAAGTAAGAAGGTAATAAGTTAGGATGGTTCGGATACAATCTCCATAACATGGGCAGGAGAGCTTTGTTTGAGAGAATGGCCTTCCATGGTGGCTCTACCCATCGAATATTTTGCCGCCCTAGATATTGCCCAAAGTCGTCTACAAACATGAATTCCCAAGGATAGAGTTTGAATATCCAAGTAATTATTTGATTATCTAAATCGGTAAACTCATCATTTTTACCAATTCCTATATCTTCAATGTATACAAACTTGGTTACTATATCAGCGGCTATTGCACAGTCCTCGAGGTATTGAACAGTGCCTCTGTCTTCTTCTGTGCCTTTGCAACATGCAAAATGCAACGTCCTACCAGGGTTGAGAAGCGCCAACTCTTTAAATCTATTAACTAACTTCTCTTGCACAGAATTAAACTGATCGGCATTAATGGGTATCGACTTACTGTCTACCTTATTTTCTAACCACATCCATTGCCAAAATCCGGTTTCATAAATAGACGTCGGGGTATCCGCATTATTTTCATATAATTTAGCAACAGAATTACCGTCATAAGCAAAATCTAAACGGGAGTACAAAGACGGGTCGCCGTTCTTCCAGCTTTGTCTAATAAATTCCCAGTATTGTTCAGGAATGGCGAACTTAGAAAGCAACTCGTCGCTAGCAAGCACTGCGTCAACTGCTCTAAGGCACATCTGATGAATTTCTTCGGTAGGCGTTTCTAAATCTTGTTCGATTTGCTTGAGGGTAAACTGATAATATGCGCTTTCATCCCAGTATCGCTCACCATACATAGTATGAAACTTGAATCCAAACTCTTCGGCCATCGCCTCCCAGTAAGGACGCTCAGCACATTCAATGCGAAGCACCTAGCCACCCCACCCCTTGGATCCAAAGCTTTTACTTTTTGCGCTACCCCAATTACTTTTAGCGGAGGCTGCAGATCCAAAACCGCCTCGCGATATGGTTCGCGTTACTTTAGGCTTGGGTTTTAATACGTCTCTATTAACTCGGTAAGAGTTTTTTCCAGGGCTACCAATGACCATTCCGTCGGTAGTCATGTATTTATTTCTAAATTGACCACCGCCTCGATATAAATAGGTTGGATATGAGTGCTTATATCTGTGCTTACGTTCATAAGCATCGCCTACCTCATCAATAACTTCAGAGACAATATAACCGGCCATGAATGGTATGAAAAAACCGCCTCGCTGTTCGCAGGTGCCAAATTCGTTTTCACAATCTCTTTCATAACGATACCTTGGCGCTGTTGCTTGGGCATCTAACCGCGCTTGTTCGTACGCGGCTTCGCATTCATCAAATGTCAATTCAGTGCTTGAGGTGCAATCTTCAACTGATTCAACAAATTTCACTGTTTCAGTAGTATCAGAAGAGCAACCTACCATTACCGCGAGTGATAAAGGCGCTAAAACAAACGAACGAGTTCGCTTGCGCATTGTGTTAAGATCTAAGAAAGATGTTCTTTTCATTAGACTCTCCGCTTAATAAGTCATGCAAGCAGCGTTAATAAAGCCAACCGCAATATTGGTTGCACCAAGTACTATGCCAGCGCTGACTTCATTGTTTTCTATTCTTGAAGTAATTTTTGGCATAAATATGAATCGAACAATTGAAAAAGAAATGACTTGAGCCACTAAAGCAATTAAGCCCCAGACAGCAAAATCGATCAGATCTGCAGAATTACTGACTGCACTGGCTAAGGCTATAGAAAAACCGATGATTGCCCCACCAAACCCAATAGCCGCCGCGCTGCTTTTTTCTTCTTTTATTAATTTCCATTCAGCGTGAGGAGTCGCTAAACCATACACCCCTTTAAATACCACTAAAAATACAATTGAAATGCCAAAGTACAGGGCAAAGTTACTAATACCAGTTAATAAATCGTAATTTTCCATGTTTTATCTTCTTTTGAATGTTATTAATGCTTTTGATAACTATAAAATTAGTTGCGATAAGAAACAAAATAAATAGCAATCTTATTTCAACGGTGTAGTCGTAAGTGCTTATATTAGTTTATATACACTCGTTATGCATGACAAATATAGTAAAATGACGGCATTTGCCTGTGGCTATCCATTAACCGTAATTTGTGTAGGAGAAATTTTAACCCCAGTGCTTATTACCAATGATTGTTCAATCTGGTCTCGTTCATTTACCACTTCTTCGCAAGAAAGATAAAGTTGCTCGAATGAGCCATCGCTTAATTCACGTTCAAACAACATGACAAACTGATCGGTATGATTAATTTCGTCGGTATCGTCGTATGTCGCTTCTTGCATAGCAACAGGCGGGTGGAATTCATTTACGCTAGTCCATACTCTTTGATAACAATTACCTTCAAATTGATATTCTTTCACACCAATTTTATGATTAAGTAAATCGTCCCACTCACTCTTGCTCACGTGTAAAGTATCAAAATAGTGAAATAAGGTTACGTCTACTATGTTTTCCTCAGCTACTTCACCTTCGCAAACCACTTGCAACCAAGCCTCGTCATCGGTGTAGAATCTGAGAAGCGTCGTAGAGCCGAGATCAACTTTTCCAGCAGCTTGAATCAATTGAGTTTTTGCCACATCACTAATCACCAACTCACCTAAGATTAATTGAAATGACAACTTGTCTAAGTCGAAACTCGATCCAACACAAAGCCCCATTATTTCTGGCTTACTAATGTTTGGTTTTTGCTCATCTTTCTTTTTAAAAAAGTTAAACATCTACGTACTCCAACTCTTTGAGGTGTATTGCAAGTTGCTTCGTGGCGTTACGCTCAACATCCACAAACGAGCATAACGTCCACATTTAAATCAATCTATTTTTTGCCAGAGAGTAATTTGGCCAACTTATCCTCGCTTGAACCTGCCGTGCCGCTGCCAGCTTTTCGCAGTTTTGCATCTAAATCTGAGCCGGTTTCAAGCTCGGCAAGTTCGGATGCGGCCTCTATGGCGGCGTCCTTTTCGGCCTGCTTTTGTTTAATACGCTCCAAACTATCAAGCGCTGTTTTAACTTTACTATTCCCACCATCGAAATGGGTAGAAGCCGCTACTTGCGCTTTTTGAACCGCCTGTGTAGCTTTAACTTGGTCGACTTGTTGCTCTAGCATTCTTAAATTATTCTTTGCAGTTACTAAGTTCTTCTTTAGAGTTTCTTCATTTTTAATATAGCTATCTAAAATGTTTTGTTCACTCGACTTCAAATCTTCTAATTCGCCGACACGTTCTGCACACTCAAGTGCAAGCTCTCGATTTGTTTCAGCGTGCTCAACTGCACTGGCGGTGTACTTCTCGATATCATCTTGTAAAGAGGCCACTTTGTTTTCAGACATTTTACGCTTAGCCGCGATTGAATGAAGACTCTTGCCACAGTTTTGAATTTCTTGCTTAGCTTCTCTAATTTGTTGGTCTAAGATTGTCAGTGCTTGAGAATCAGCAGCGTCTTCAAGTGCCTTATTTGTATGACCTTTTAATGCTGACCATAATCTACCTAAACTCATACGATTACTCCTACTATTTTAAATGTTCTGAATAAAGTTCTAAAAACTCTGGCACGTTAGCAAAAAGTGCTTCAACTTCTTCCACAATAACTTCGTCTTTACTGTCGTTAGAAAGCGCGCCAAAGGCGACATAATATTCCTGGTCGCTAATCGCAGATACCGCTATTGTTGAAAGGGGGACTAACCTGTGAGTTCTTAGAATTTCATGATCAAGTGCGGCGCAATCTTTTACAGCGTTTATTGGAAATAAAATTGTTTCCACAACGATTTGTTGTTCACCCACGACAAGAAAAGCGTCAAGCCCTTCGTCGTTAGAAATGCTAATACAATCTCCTTCCATTTCGGCCGTGAAATTGATTTGCTCATTCATGAGTGAAAGAATGTGTTCGCGCTTTGTTGACATGTTTTTCTCCGTAAAAAAACCTTATATCTTTTTTTAACTACAGACATAATAGTAGGAATTGTTATTTTTGCAACACATTTATTGCAAAAACATAAAATAAATTGCATATGTTACATATAGCATGCGTTTTAATTGAATATGTTGCAAATAAAGCTATAATCAACAAACACCAATGAGTTGGTTCGGTCTATCTTGTAACAAGTTCTATATTAGACTAATACAAATTGAAAAGACTAAAAATATTTAGTGCTTTTTATATTGACCTTTGTTGTGGTAAATAAAAATTAGCGCCCGATAATATTTGGATGGATCAAAATGATGATATTTAGGTAAGACAAATTCAATGATCCAGTGCACGCCTTACCTTTGAAACCAGTCGGCATATGGCATCAAACAATGTACCTGCGGTCGACTTATGATTAAACGATACGATCTGAATTAGAAACATTAGGAGTATTAATTTGCCCACTACAAATGAAGCACACGTCAACATTAGCGTTCAAAACAAGCAAGCGATCTTACCATATGCGAAGGGCGCAAGCTTACATATTAAAAAACTTATGGTCGAACATGAAATAACGTATGATGAAGTAGTTGATAAATTAGCACAGCGAAACGTGGTATTAAGTTCGAGTAATCTTCGCAATAAAGTATCAGGCAATGCGCTCTCGGCCGGGCTGTTTTTCTTAATGGTCGATATTATCACCAGCGAATTGAGCGCCAAAATAAACGTCAAAGATTAAATAATATACCTAATTACTCAGTTAGGGGGGTATATTTAATCCCAAGCTTTACTGCAAAAAAAGTCAGCGAACCGAAAATCAAAAAGCCAATTGCGATGGGAGTTACCGTTCCTTCTAAATAAGAATTAATAACAACAGCAATTGGTACCGCTAGCAAACTACCAAACGAACCTATGAAAGCAGCGCCCACACCTGCGATATGCCCAACAGGCACCATAGCAAGTGAATTTAAATTGCCAAACAACACTCCTATGAAGAAAAAGCCTACAAACATAATACTCACATACAGCCAAAGCGGGGGAATGCCCTTAAACCAGATAGTAACTGAGGTGAGCACAATGGCAAATAAAACCGTTAACGCCAATGCATAATTAATAAGGTTTATCATGCCGAGCTTAATGACCATTAGACCATTAAAGAGAGAGGCTGCGCCTATCGCAAACGCTAGGGTTGCAAAAAGGATAGGAAAGTACGCTCCAGTATCATATATCTCTTGAAATATCGTCTGAGATGCACTTAGATAAGCTAAAAAAGCACCAAAAATAAAGCCCATCCCAACTGCAGGCCCCATTACAGCCGGTTGTTTTAGCAACCATATTATTGACTGAAAGAATTGACGAAAATTAAATTTCACGCGATGTGCTCTTGGTAAAGTCTCTTTCTGGCGGCTAAAAAACCAAATTGCTGATATAAGTGCCACAATCGCAAACATTGTAAAAATATGTCTCCAGCCAAAATGGATCATCACAGCTTGACCAACTAAAGGGGCGACCATAGGTACGAGAATGAAAAACACGGTTGTAAAAGACATTACCCTTGCCATGGCGTTGCCTACATACAAATCGCGCACCAATGCCATCGAAGCAATTCGAGGACCCGAAACTCCGAAGGCTTGTATTAAACGTCCTGCAAGTAACACTTCCATGCTATTTGAAAAATAACATACTAGCGTGCCAATTAAGAAAAGTATTAGACCGACCAAAATAGTTAATCTACGCCCTCGCGCATCTGCAAATGGCCCAAAAAACATTTGCCCAAATGCCATGCCGGTAAAGAATATAGACACTATTAGATACGTTTCTTGTGGGCTTTGGCTATTAAGCTGTGCACCTATTACGTCCAGCGCGGGCAACATTGCATCAATGCTCAAGGCCACTAGCGAAGTCAAAAATGCCATAAGCAAAATAAACTCCAAAAGAGGCAAGCGAGCATTAGATGAAGGGTTTATGCTAACCTGAGCGGTGTCCACAGTGTTTACCTTATTATTAAATAGGCGCGGAATTTAGCATAAATAGTATTTATGCCCAAGATTATTCTTAAAACTTGAATTAATTCGCTAGCTTGTGGACATGACGAAGTGCTAGTAGACAAGCTCATACTAGTTTACACAATTGAACAAGCGTAAAGTTAAATGATTAGTTGAAAAAACTTATGCAAAGAGCAAACATAAAGATTTATATAAAACACAAGCAGAAATACTGATTGTTCTATTTTTCTACATCAAGGTCTTCAAGCGTAGCCGAGCAATGATGGCACTGCTTGAGAATAGAATACATTAATGTTTCGACCTCATCTTTGTCAAAATCATGACTAATTGTTTTAATTGCGACTTCTGTACTCATGGCAATAGTGTTTAAGGCGTTTCTTACCTCATGTATTACCTGAGGCAGTGGTTTTTCGGGTGAATGTATAGACATTAACAATATTTGCTCTTACAAATAGTCATTGTTGCTTGATTGCGCTTTTAGTTCAATTGACTTACTGTATCATCTGATTATTGTAATGGTTTTGACAGATAGCTCACTTTCACGGCCAAGAATATCGGATAGCATGCTTTTATGGTTGGGGTCGAGATGTTGAATCACAACATAGGAAAATCTGCATCTTTAGGTAGCGAGCGCACAAATGTTTTCAGCGGCGACAGCCCGCCTGCTGATGCTCCAATACCGACGACCAACCGTTCGCTGCTTTCCTTTTTACTCATCATCTTAACTCGTTTTGCTAAATAGTACTTGGCAAAACGATAATACAACCAAAAATTACCTATGACGGAAAATTTGACGCTCTAAAAGTTTTGCATATTACATTTTGCTTTGAATAATGCGAAAAACCTAGAGTACTGGTATTTAATTTAAATAATATTATCAAAAAAATGAAAAAATAGCTCGTTTAACGACTATAAACTGCCTCTTTTTGCTGTCTGATATTAAAAAGTAATGGCTAAAATTCGTATTCAATGGCTAAGCGAAATGAGTGGTCTTTGCCAGAGTGAGCAACTTCTGTAATAAAGCCGATTTCATATTTTATTTGTTCTTGCCCATTGATTCTATGCACACCCATTAATGCAGGACCAAGACCTACGTAGTTTTCACCAGCGTATAACTCTATCGCGGGCTGAAATTCAGGCATAAATCGGTACCGGTATTTAGCCCTAAATTCTGTTTCTAACTCATTATCAATTGTATCGCCTTGTTCGTATATCAAAAATAAATTTAACGTAAGACTGGTTTTCTGAAACTCCTTTTCAGTAATGAGGCCTGACGTTAGTTCATAACTATTGGCAAGCGTATTACGCTCAAATTCAAACACTGCGCCCCAGTCAGCCCAATATTGACCTTGCTCGCTTAACATCCAACGCGCTTCAAATTCAAACGCAGATAAATCAAAGTCTCCTTGCTCATCGCGCTCACCAATCATGTAAGCTTCAATAGCGACATCTTCTGCAATAGAGTATCCGAACCCAAGTCTTTGGCCCAGCCGATTAATGGTATCTGTTTGGCTAGACAATAATCGCCATTCTATCTCTCTTTCATTTGCGACGACGTAGGGATGATATACCTTATCAACCACTATACCGTCGGCCAAGACGTGCATTGAATTAATTAATAGTATAAATACACTGATGACTTTGAATCTTAAATTATTGTTCATGTTGCCCATCCGACGTACGATGCCTGTTGAGCATCGAAAACCCAAACATGCTTACAAAGCCCATTACAAGCAATACTGAATTAAGGACACTTGGCGAACTATCAAAACCAACAAGCGCCTTTAAAATAAAACCGTATTCTGAGTTATCTTGTATCCAACTAGATAAGTCCACCCACTGACTTGTTCCTAATGTAAGAAGATCGATTTGATGAAAAAAATTACTTATATTACTCACTTGGTTCGCCACAAAAAGCGACCACAAAAGAAGTACCACCCAAGCAAACTTTGACTGCCATAACTCTTGAACGATAAAACTAAATAAGAAATAGAAACTAATACAAATACCAATTCCTATAGCACAACCAATAATCAATTCGATCACAACATCATCTATCACAAAATAAATAAAGAAATAGAGTAAAAACGAAATGAAGTGCAAAGCTAACAAGCTAACGATTGCCCCCCCGAGCAAATAGGCTCGATATCGGAAAAGAACTGCGTTGTGTGACAACAAAAAACAGATGAAGCTAACAAAAATTAAGCTTACTTTTAACCACTCAATGCCCGTTCCTTCAAATAAATCCCCAAGGTTTTCAAAGAACAGCAGTACCAATATTGATATTGCTAGCGCTACACCAATAATGATTGATAATTGACTCGTCTTCGCTTTTTGATATTCGAAAATAGTTTGCACATACGCAAACATAATGAATATTGGCAGTAAATCGCGAAGAAACAGGATGACTGTATTGGTTAACATTAGTCTTCCTCTCGGTTTGTTTGCTTTTCAGCGTTTTTTTCACTAATAGCAACAATTTTGCCTTTTGCTAAGTTAGGGTGAAACTCACCAAAATAGTCATACTCACCAGGAGCCAAAGGCCCTATGTATATGTTTGCCGGTTTATTAGGAAAAAGTACCTTTTCCCTGTTTAAATCAAAACTATCAAACTCTTCGGGTTCATTATCAAAATTGATAATTTTAATTTTAATTTTTTTATTAGCGGGAATGGTTAGAATAGCAGGCTTAAACGTATTATTTTTCAGCTCAATGATATAATTAGCATCATCGGCTTGAACAAAAGAAGATACAATTAATAAGCCAAAAAACCAGTTACGCAATGCTAATATCCCCTTTAGGTAGAGTCACTCGCACCTGTAAACCGCCAAATGAAGAAGGCATAAATTGAAGCTTACCATTGTGAAGATTAATTATATGTTTGCTAATGGCTAAACCTAGCCCTGAACCTTTTACTTGAGTCTGATTCTGCCCACGATAAAAGCGCTTTGTTAACTGTTGCATATCTTTTTGTGCAAGGCCTTCCCCTGAATCATGCACATCTACAATAACATCAGTATCGTTATCAGCGACCACAATATGGATGCTACATCCATTTCCCCCGTACTTAATGGCATTTTTTACTAAATTTTCGAAAAGTACATACAATGCAAATTCACAGGCGAATATGCTTGCGTTATTGGCATCTAATTCTATCGTTTGCCCTTGGTGTTCAATTGACAGGTAGTTATTGCTAATCACTTCTTGTAAAAGCTTTTGTATATTTACATTACTTTTTTTACTTTCTATTGATTCTGAGGTAAAACGAAATAGTCCAATAATTTGCTCTATTACTTGCGCCATTCGTTCTACGTTATTATTTAATGAATCAAAATGCTCTCTCGTTAAATCCCCTTTTTCAAAATCGCTACGTAAGTTGTTAGCCGCAATTGCCAACACGCTGATAGGCGTTCTTAATTCATGCGCAGCATTAGCCGATAGCTGCTTTTCTAACTCAAACGAAGACGATAAACGACTGAACAGTTCATTTAGCCTTTTCACTACCGGTGACAGTTCCTTGGTAGCAACCGGAATATGAACACCGGTCAAATCTTCACTATGTTTGTTAGTGATCTGGTTAGAAAGCTGTCTTAATGGGCTTAAACTTTTGCGGATAATATAAAAAACCAATAACCCAATTATTGGGATAGACATCACAATAGGCACTAGGGTGGCAAGAAGTAAATCTTCAGTAACGTTTCGCCTGTAATTATCTGATTGCGCAACCACTACAAAACTCTGCTCATTTTCAAAACGAAAAGTTCGCCAGCGAACACCATTAAAGGCTTCTTCTGAAAAGCCAACTACGTTAGAAATAGGAGTTAAAGGCGCATTACTTGAATGTGCAACTGGTCGGGAGTCTGATGTGAAAACTTGGAACGCTTTTTCTTTTAGCGCTTCACTTGAATCTAACAACACAAGTTTTTCATTCAAATAATTGTCTTTAACTTGGTTGTTTAATATAAAAATGGCCAAGGTTTTTAGCTCATTGTCTAAAATATTATTTAATTTGTTTTGACTGTTTCTATAGCCATGCATTGCCGCTATGAATGTAGCAATAGTAATAAGCGAGAGAATTAACTTTATTAACTTAGATTGAATAGACAATTAAGCGTTGCTCATTTTGCTCTAACCACATAACCGACTCCACGTATGGTTTTAATAAAATCAGCAGGTAATTTTTTTCTTAGATTGCTCACATGCACCTCTATAGTATTACTGCTTATCTCATCACCCCACTCATAAAGTTTATTTTCAAGAGAGTCTTTAGACTGTATTCGGCCCACATTTTCCATCAATATTCTAAGGATCATAAATTCTCGTCGTGACAAATTAATATCAGTATTGTCTACACTAGCTAAATTTTGCGTCACATCTAAATTAACATTTTTCAACGTTATAATAGAACTGGTATTTGTTCCAACCTTTCTTTCAATCACCCTTATTCTTGCAAACAACTCTTCGGAAGAAAATGGCTTAGCCAGATAGTCGTCAGCACCTAAGTCTAATCCTTTTACTTTATTATCGACCCCATCACGGGCTGTTAACACAAGAATAGGTAGCGCGCTATGTGATTTTTTTAGTTGCTTTAGTACATCAAAGCCGTCTATGTCAGGTAATCCAAGATCTAGAATAACTAAGTCTGGGGGTTGTGTTTTTGCTGACAAAAGAGCATATTCACCGTTATCAACGTGATCAACTGCATAGCCTTTGTTATGTAATGATGCCTTTAGCTCTCTGGCTAAAGGCAAATCATCTTCGACTAACAAAAGTCTCATCTAATTAACACCTATACGTTCATTTGTCCTTGCCAACAAAGTATTTATCTCCTTTCGCCTCTCTATATCAGCTAATGGTCTGTGCAATCTAGGCTCTGCTTGTAACGCTTTAGTTAAATAAGCTTTGGCCGCTTTATATTCTTTATGGTCGAACAAAAATTCGGCATAAAAATAATTGGGGTCGATACCTTTTTCGTTAATCTTAAGCGCTTTTTCCAATAATACTTTGGCTTCGTCTTCATCGCCAAATCCCAATGGCCATCCAGGTACCTTGTGAAATAATACACCTAAACTGGTATAGGCTGACCCATCAAGTGCTTTATCGTCTAGTTCCAGCGCTTTTTCAAATGATTTTCTCGCCTTTTTAGCTAAACCGAGTGCGCCAAAACCTCCTTTCACTCCCGCAAAACTGGACTGAGTTATACCTTGCCATATCCAAAGCTCTGCTTGCTCAGGATGTTTTGTAGTCAAGAGTTCCGCTTGTATGAGTAATTGTTCAAATGCTTCTTCTTGCGCATCATCTTCTAATTTGTAATTAGCTTTGGCCCAAGCTTGTTGAAGACTCAATACATCTGGATTGACCTCAGCAGCTTGGGCACTACACATATAAAAACTTAGTAATATAAAATAGACAAATCTTTTCATTTTTGATCTCCTAAAGCGGCTTCAGTAAATGGTTTAATTTTTTGGTTTTTCTGTACAAAAGCGCGGTCCACGACTTCAGGCAGAAAACCGTTTATTCTTGCGAATAACTTCTCTGGCCAACCCACGGCTTTTCGACGCTTGTTACTGTTTAATAGCTTAATAAATTGCGTTGCCACAAACTCTGGCGTATCTATCTTGCTTTTAAGTGCCAAGTTCATATCTGTTGCCGCTTTAGAGTTGATGTTTGTTTCAGTGGTACGAGGCGCAAAATAGATAATTCGAATGTTGTTGTTATCAGCGTACTCTCTAGCCAACGTTTCGCTAAACCCACGTAGCCCAAACTTAGTTGCACAATAAATGCTAAACCCAGGAAATCCGATACTTCCTAGCGCCGAGCCTATATTTACTATGGTGAGTTTTTTATTATTTAAGCCGCGAATTAAGTACTTGCTTAGCAACATTGGTGCAAGTAGATTAACGTGCATAAATAAGTTTATATCGTCATCGCTAAAAGAAGGGCTAGTAAAACCTGCAAAATGTGAAACACCAGCATTGTTGACCAATAGTTCAACTGGGCCAATGTCAAGTGCTTGTTCAATCAGCGACTTACAAGCAGACGACTCACTAATATCAGCATTAATAAAATAATGCTCACCTGGCAATTCAGCGCGCAATTGTTGAAGTTTTTCTTGCGTCCTTCCATGTAAAATAAGAGTATAACCAGACTCAATTAACGCTTGCGATATTGCTTTTCCAATACCGCCTGTCGCCCCAGTAATTAATGCATACTTTTTCGTTACCACGGTTATGTTAGACATAAATACTCCTTACGCAACATCTTGTAAAATAAGGTTTTTGCCTAAGTTTCTAAAAATATCTGCATATAATCGATAGAACTTTTTAGCGCTATTAACAATAATATCTTGAGTTGGTTTATCGTCTATTTTGTTCATTAAATCTTCAAAAAACTTAACATGTTCAATGTCAATAGAACCATGCGAACGTAAATAGCTAAAGGCATTTTTAGGAAGTCCCAACGCAGCTTGAATCGCGTCAGCAGCGTTATCAGCAACTGCAACACTTGTCCCTTCTAGCACGTGCACCATACCAAAGAAACCAAGAGGATTAGTGCGATTAATTAGATCATAGGCATATGACACCATCATTTCCGTTTCAAAAGCGGGTTGACTGTACCTCACATATTCTTTGTCACCGCCGGCTGCAGCAATATCATTTAGAATCCATTCTTGATGCCCAATTTCTTCCTCTATATATTCAGCTACTGCTTCTCTTATATGTTCTTGCTGATCATTAAGACGTGTTCCAACAGACATAAGAAGTGGCACAGTATGCTTAACATGGTGGAAGGCTTGAGTTAGAAATGCAATGTAATCATCATTACTAATTTCACCAGCAAAGCAGCGGCGAATAATAGGTGCAGATAATAAATAGTCTCTTTCAGCAGTGGTTTCAGTTAATAGTCTTTCATATAGTTTCATTTATATACTCCTACACTGCAATGCTTGATTGCTGTGAATATTGTTGATTAATTCTGTCTAGGTAATAAAGCTCAATTGCCGCTCTTTTTAGTTTTCCATTCTCAGTGAGCAAACCATTAGCGACACTAAATGGATCAGGTAACAGAATAAAATCTAATATCTTGGCATAATCAGGTAGGTCTTGATTAACCGCCAATAATGCGGACTGGATTTGCTCATGTGTCATGCTTTCACAAAGAGGGACAAGTAATGCACACAAGTACGGTTTTTCATTCCCGACCACCATATTTTGCGCAAACATTCCTGTACTCATTAGCTTTGATTCCAACCATTCTGGTGAAATGTTTCTTCCAAAGCTATTGATTATGAGGTTCTTAGAGCGGCCATTAATAAACAATTTACCTTTGTCTAGTTCCGCAATGTCTCCCGTATATACTGAAGTTGGATACCAAGTATCTGCATTACCTAAATACCCTAAAAATACGTTACCATGCACAACCAACTCTCCATTGATTGTTTCTACTTTAGCATGTGCTAAAACCTTACCCACCGAATCTAAGGGCTCGTCAATTTCCGTACATATACTTACAACAGAGGCGCACTCTGAAAGCCCATATCCTTGAAAAACAGGTAGATGATATTTTCTAGCTGTTTTAATAAGAGAGGCATCGACCTTGGCCCCACCTACAGCAATAAATTTAAGAGAGGTTGGCGCTTTCCATCCATTTTGCGAGGCAAAAATAAGTATTTGCAATAATTCAGGCACAAGAATTATGGTATTGGGTGAATGAGTTGATATGCATTCAAGTAAAGCCGACATATTTGTTAAACGGCTGCCACTGAAGCCCTTTTCATCGTCGCTCGGAATAATGACTTCTCCGTTTGCCAATAATGGAGAATATATCCCAGCAATATTTTCAAGTAATGTAGCTAACGGAAGTAATGCCAAATGCCTAGGCTTTTCTATACCAATTGCATCTACCAAACTTCTGGCTACCGTCAATTGATTGTTTAGACTTAAACAAACTCCTTTTGGACTGCCTGTGGAACCCGAGGTAAAGGTGATTTTGCTTGTTGTATTAGGTACAACCGTTGCCGAAGTTTTAACATAAAAGTGTACATCAACATTCAAGTTAGTCACTCTTGTGGAGCATGAATCAGTGCCTACTCCTTTTCCAAATACAATATCTGGTTGTGTTTGTTCAACTAAATGCTTAACTTGGTTTGCACTAAAAAATTGAGGAATAGGCGTGCATATTACACCCGCTTCTTGGCATGCAATATCAATCACTACCCATTCGTAACTATTCGATAAATTGATACATGCTGACTGAATTGAATTTTCTGAAAACCACTTAATAAGTAAAAGCGCATCTTTTTTAAGTTGAGAGTACGAAAAGTGCTTGTCGTTAAATACAATCGCAGTTTTCTCTGTGCAGTCTTTAGGTAGTAGATTTAGTAAACTCATAAATCCTCCAAGTTTGAAACTACATCAGCTACTTGAGAAGAGAGCTCTTCAAACATGGTATAAAAAGCAGGTGTAGATTGAATTACGCTTAGTACATTATTTAACTCTATAAAGGCCACCTCTGGTTGCGTTTCGTAATACGTACCCCAGTTATCTGATCCATTTTTTAACTTGTCAGCACTGGCATTCGCCAATTTATGCACATCAATGCCGGTTTTAGTAATTAAATTGAGTACGTGCTCGGTGCCAGTAAACACCATAGCTGAAAAGCCTTTATATTTGAGTGCTATGGCGGTGACGAGCATCAGGGGAACAGTGAACACTTTTGCGTTACTGTATAAGTGAGCTATTTCAGCTATTTGCGTACGGTTTAAAAAATGTCCATACTGCGAAAGTGTTTGTTCAATGCTGTTATCTAAATATTGTTCGGTAAATAAAGGCTGTTTTGCACTACGAATACCCAAGGCTGATTTTAACGCGCCTTTCTCTAAAGCAATTAGATACGGTGTGGTAACGTGAATCTTGGCATTATATGTCTTAGCATAGCCTTTTTGAATAAAGTTTTCTGCCGCTGGACGTTTTTGACTGTCTTTACTCAACGCTTCAATTTGCAATATTTTTGCTGATGCAATCGACACTGGCTCGCTTTTAACGAGTGCTAAACTTTCATTTCTTGGAATTATTGGTAACAACATAAAACTGCCCTTTAACTGTAATATGTTGTAATTTACCTGGCGATACTTAAGTAAAACTTAAGACAAATACAACGTGTTAAAAAAATTAAATTGAGCGTGTTCTGTCAATCACTGTCTTTTTCCGTATCGCAAGGTTAATTCTTTCTAAACTCAATCGGGGAGAGAGACTTACAACAAGATAGATAATTAATATTACGTTGATAGCAATCGTCTCTCTTACCATTAATTATAGAAACCATTAACTGTTTCAGTTACGTCCTTTTAGTTGTATCGACTGTTACATTGCGGTTAAAGTAAGGTAAGTATCAATTTTAAAATTTCGACGGTAGATTTAATTTTACAAACCTCAAGAGGAGATATGAGTAATGTTTAAATTATTAGTCACTGCACTTTTGCTTAGCACAATGTCTTTTACAGCAATAGCCAACGACCAAACTGAACGCATGGTAGAAGTGAGCGAAAAAATGAGTTCGATCATGTACCAAGTGATGATAAAAGAGGCTGCTGCTAAAGGCGCTGATGTAACCATCTTAAAAACCAAAGTGCCTGATACTAGTTGGAACCAAGAGATGCGTAATTCGGGCGCATGTGTTTTAGATAAATATGAACAGAAGATTGGTGCCGACGGAGTATCAGCCATGCTGAACCGTCTTGAACAGGCCGTTGCCGATTTAAGCAAAGTTTCCACCATGGAATCGTTTAGTGAAATGTCAAGTGTTCAACCAGAAGGAATATCAGACCAAGAAGCGATTGCTATTAACACAACATGTGGACTTACTGCACAATTACAAAAAAATATGATGGCAAATGAATTTGTACAAGAAGTTATGAGACTAATGGCCCAGCAATAAACAAAGACTATGTAAACATGGTCTAAGTAGTGCACACCATTGGCTAACCTAAAGAGTGTACCGAAAGGAACACAACTGTCGTATTCCTTCCGTCCCTAGATTTAGGATGCTTAAAGCTTGCCTCGGCGGGTCTCTAGCTCTGATTTTATCTCGCGAGCCCTTTTCTCAGTAATGTCATAACCAAACATAACCGCGATGGCAAGAAATGCGGTAAACGCTGGGATCACAATGTCTGCAATTCTCAAATTGGTCATGGTCTCTAAAGACTGTGTTTCGGCACCACCTTCAAATCCTACTAGCTTCAGTACTAGTCCACCTAGGAAAATCGCCAAAGCCTGTCCAAGTTTTACCATTAACCAATAAATGGCTCCAAATGTTCCCTCTTTTCTCGGCATTCCATTGTTCAACTCATCTAAGTCACAGACGTCTGCGGTCATGCTCATCATAAGTGTAAATAAACCACCAATGCCAAATGAAATAAGAGGAATAGGCAAAAATATAAGCCACGGATAATCTGGACTAAAGCCCCACCACTTCAGCACATAGCCAACAATAGAAATTGCAGTTGAAATTAGAAATGCGGTGCGCTTACCCCATCTGTCTGCCATCCAGCTTACAATGGGTATTACAATAAAAGCTGTAATCACCGCGCTGGCAAATCCAAACCAAGTGGGCCACCATCCAGCGTCTCCCCATGAACCAGAGAACATATGATACACAATAATAAAGACCGCAAATGAGGCGACTAGCTGAAAGCCGTTAAATACCAAAAAGGTGGCTGCACAAAGCCGAACAAAAGGTCTATTTCTAAACGCTTGGGCTATGCCTCTGAACACGTCTAATAAATTATTACCAATTTCTTTAATTGAAATTTCTTTCGTGTTCTCAATGCTTGCAGAGTCGATGCCTTTACAGAAAAACGCGGGTAGTAGACCTAAAAGCGTGCAGGCGATGGCCACATAAATGGCCAACTCGTTCACGCCTTGAGCCTGCGAATCAAACCAGTTTGCATTTGGGATCATCACCCATAAAAAGGGCACAAACATCCATGCAATTTGCCCCATGAATTGAGAAAACGCCATCAAATGTGTGCGTTCGGTGTAATCTGGCGACAGCTCATAACCAAGCCCAACTAATGGGGTGGCATACATCGTATTGCCAATGGTGAATAGAAAAGAAAAAATCAGAAAATAATAAAAGTTATACAGTTGAGAGTTATTGGGGTCTAGCTGCCACATGATCGCAAAAATCAGCCCACTTAAAATAGCGCCAGCAAAAATAAAAGGCCGACGTCTACCCCACCGCGTGTTTGTATTGTCGGTAATAAAGCCCATTATAGGATCTGTTATAGCATCTAAGAACCTTGGCAAAGCGCCTAACAATCCCGCCAATAATGGATCCATACCAAAGGCGACAATTAGAAAGGCGGAAAATACGCCAAGTGCAGCAGGCAATAAATTTAGGGTTAATGTGCCAGAGCCATATGCCATTTTCTGGCCAAATGGGACAACCTCACTATTTTTTGTCGTATGTCCTGACATTGATTTTGTTCTTATTTTGTTAACTCAATGTAACAGTGTGCAAAACAACAGAAGCTTTATCAACACACACTGCGATAAATGGGTTGTTTTTAAGGACTAGATGGATATGTAAAAGCATTGAGATTGAACTGGTGCCTTTAAAACGCACTAGGGTCAATCACCAAATTATCTCGATGCACAATTTCTTCGCCGGCGAAATATCCAAGCGTATATTCAATCTCAGCACTTTTTTTGCCTAAAATACGACGGGTTTCTGTACTGGAGTAATTGCTAATTCCTTTTCCATACACTTTGTCGTTGTGAACGATCTCGACACTGTCACCTGCAGCAAATTTGCCACTTACATCACGAACTCCAACAGCAAGCAAAGACGCTCCTTTATTCTGTAAAGCATTGGCAGCGCCAATGTCTATACTTAGACTACCTCGGATTTTACTAGTATGAATGAGCCAGTCTCGTCGGGCGCGACGCGGCAGAGATTGAGCTTTAAAAAGAGTGCCTAAATAGCGCTCGCTACTAAGAGTTTCGATATTTTCTGGCCGAGTACCATTTATCAATATTGTTTGTATGCCCGATCGAGTGCATTTTTGCGCAGCCTGCAGCTTGGTGATCATGCCGCCAGTGCCAATTGCCGTCCCTGCTCCACCAGCTAATGACATTATCTCATCGTCAATTACGTTTACTTGCGGAATAAGCGTTGCAGATGGGTCAAGTCTAGGGTTCGCAGTATATAGTCCGTCAACGTCCGTACAAATAATTAAGCAGTCTGCTTGAGTTGCAATGGCAGTATGCGCCGCTAGGTTGTCATTATCGCCCACTTTGATCTCGTCAACCGCAACGGTATCGTTTTCATTGACGATAGGGATTATGTTATTTTTCAGCAACGTTTCGATGGTATTTTTAATATTCACAAAACGCTTTCTGTTTGCTAAGTCTTCGACGGTCACCAAGATCTGTGCGCACTCAAATGCCGGCTTTTCTGCATTTTTGGCTTGTGTTTCATTACGTATGGAGGGTGTGATCAGCTGGTTTCCAGGATTAAAAAGCCTGGTCCAGTTTGCCATCATTTTTGTTTGCCCCACTGCTGCCATGGCTTGTTTTTCAGCAATTGTCGCTCTGTGACCCGATTTAATACTGTGCCTGGCCGCAGATACACTTCCAGAAGACACTAAGATAACTTCTTTATTTTGTTGTTTGCTGTTAATTATAAAACTGGCAATGGCAGCAAGATACTGATCAGAACAACCTGTACCTTGGGGAGAAACGAGTGCACTGCCAACTTTAATGACGGCGCGTTGCCATTTGATTTTTGTCATTTACTTAGTATTACTGATTGTTGGTTTGAATGCGCTGTTGTGTAGAGCGCAACACGTCAATTAAATTAGAGTTGTAGTGATCAGAATAATATCTTAATTCGATATATTGCCCAAATAGATTATGAATTTAAAATTAAGTAATCCGTCTTTTTTGACCAAAGTCTGTGATTAAGCGCAAAAAGCTCACCTTAACACTGAGCGTAAAAGAGCGCCGCAAGTTGTTACTATTCAAGCGGCAGACATAGCCTACTTAAAACCCTCTGCGTAACTGTACACTAAGCAAATAATTATCGACGCCTGTTCCGCTTACTAATGGCTTTGTAACATCTAGATGCACTACTCCTGGAGTGCTCGATTTATTGGAGTACACTCTCAGCCCGAGTCCCGCACTGGCAAGCGTTTTATCTATTTCATTGAATTTACTTGCTTGCCCCTGATAAGCTCTCCCCGCATCTAGGTAGGCCGCATAACCAAGGTTAAACAATTGATAAAAGCTGTAGTTGGTATAATAACGAGCTTCCACACTGGCTGAAATTCTCTGGTCGCCGTGTTGGTATTGATTTGGATATCCTCTCACCCCACTATCGTCATCAATGACGATAGGTTGATCCAAAAATTGTCCCTTTGATAAGGTCGCTGAGACTCTTGCATAATATGCCAGTTGGGGAGTTTGTCGTGTAAAATATTCTCCTACTGCATCAAGTCTCATATAATCTTCTGCAGTCGTATCCATGATTGCGTTTGCCCAAGCCCGAAAAAATAGTAAGTCTTCACCTCGGCTAAAGGCTTTGCTTATATTGGCATTTAAATGATATCCAAAGTTATTAGATGTTTGAACATCATTGGTTTCTAACCCAAAAGTGAGTTGGTATTCTAATCCTAAATTAATGTCTTCGGGCTGCTGAATGAGCCTAACGTCCGAAAACACTTTTATGTCCCTAGTGACATGAGAAAACGCAATAAAAGGGTACTGATAGTTTCGGTTGTGAGGAAGAAAGTTATTAACGCCCAGCAATGCTGTTCTCGGGTTATTAAATTCGGTATCAATAAGGGCAATACCAAACGTCAATCGATTAGTCACATTTTTACCTGCACGCACTTTCCAACCTGTGCTAAACACAATCCTTGAATTTTCAACCTCAAACAAATTACGACTGCGACCATTTTGAAAGATCTCATCAGCCCTACTCTCGGTCAGTCCTTCTAGATAAAACATTCGGTCGTCCGCAACGTGGTAAAACGGTTTATTAAAAATAAACTGATAGCGTTCACCGTCATCATTATCACTCAAATTCAAATACATTGTGGCATGGCGCATAAATGGAGCGATCGATGAAAATGAAAAGTCGTATCCTGTTCTTTGCTCATCTCTGTTGTAACGAAATTGCGCTCGTATTCCCAAGCCAAGTAAATTGTCTTCTCTTATGCCGACAATACTTCGGTTTTCTCCTCCACTTCGACTAAATGACAGCGTGGGTTGCAAAGACCAGTTATCGTAGGTAGTAATTACTATCTTCACAGGCACTGATTCTGCTTCTAAAGAGCGCTTATTGCCTCCCAATTCACTGCTTTGCTCAACATATGTTTCTTGCGACGAGGAGCAAGAGTGAACGACAGATATAGTGGCATCTGCTAAATACCTTTCTCGCCTTAAAATTGCTTCAGCTTCTACCACGTCTTCTAAGCTAATGGTATCTCCTTGTTGAAATGGTAAGCGAGTTTCAATTACTTCTGGACGGGTAATTATATGCAATGCATTGGCCCATTTGTGAAGGGCGATGGAGTCATCTGCATTCTCATTGAATATAGGTAAGGTGTGTATTTGAATTTCCGACACACGAAAAGTCTCAGGAGTGTCTTGAGCGACTAAATGATCATTGCAATGTTTGTCTTCATTGGCCAATGACAAACCCACATTCAGACACAATAAAAAGTACCAACATCTTCGCATTATTAGATTCTATTAAACGGGTTAAGCACTGTAAAATATTAATAGTCATAAAACCGGCTTTTGGTTTTACTGACGATTCTATATGCAAGGAAGGCTAATCATAGAAGGATTTGAGCAAATTATTGATATGACAAACGCAAATGTAGTCCGCTTTGAAATACATAGAGTACTTATTCTATCGATATATTTAATTAGCATGCTGTACATGAGTAATTCGTCAAAGATCCATTATTCAAAGAAACCCACCATAGAAAAGTCCGTTCCTCAATCTCGCATTGCACGGATCAGCAAACTAGGAGGACTAGTTGCTTCAATTACCGGCAATGTTGTAAAAAACTCGATAACCTCATTAGCCAAGAATAAAAAGCCCAATATCAATGGCACACTTTTAAATGTCAATAACGCTCAATCAATAGCCAAACACCTCTCTCACATGAGAGGCGCGGCAATGAAAGTCGGGCAAATGTTGTCCATGGATGCTGGTGAAATACTTCCTGCAGAATGGGAGCCAGTGCTAAGTATGCTTCGAGAACAAGCCTATGCTATGCCAAAAACTCAACTAATAACAATGTTGGTGCGCAATTTAGGAGAAAACTGGGCCGATAATTTCACTTTCTTTTCTTTCGAACCAATCGCTGCAGCATCCATTGGGCAAGTACATAGAGCAACTTTGAAGAGCGGTGAAGAAGTTGCCGTTAAAGTTCAATATCCTGGAGTAGCACGAACAATAGACAGCGACATAGACAATTTAGCAAGCATATTAACAATGTCTAGGTTAGTGCCTGCCGAGTTTGATCTAGCGTCTTTGTTGCAACAAGCCAAAGCTCAACTTAAATTGGAGGCCGACTACTTAAATGAACTTAGATGTCTGAAACAGTACAGCGCCAAACTTGGCGATGATCCAAGATTTTTAGTCCCTAAAGTGTTCGAGCAAATAAGTACCACAGAAATATTATGCATGGAGTTTGTAGAAGCGACTCCTATCGCGAATCTTGCCAACGAAGGAGGCCCACTAAAAAGATTGATAACCAAACATTTATTTGATCTTTTGTTTCAAGAGTTATTTGCGAATAGATTAATTCAAAGCGACCCAAATTTTGCTAATTACATGTATCAAAAACAGAGCCAGCGATTAGTATTGCTTGATTTTGGAGCCTGTAAAGATATTTCAGAGCACGTCCAAATTGGATATAAAAATATGGCGAGTGCTATGCAAAACCTTGACGAAAAACAACTTCTCACTTCTTTGCTAGAACTTGGATTACTAAACGTCGATAGCCCAGAACATATCAAAAATACGGTAATCCAAGCATGTCTGATGGCTGCAGAATGTTTACAGGCTAACCAGTATAACTTCAAACAAGCCGAAATAGTTAAGCGTTTACAACACTTAACGCAAGGGCTAGTAACTGATACCGATGCGATTGCATCACCCGATTTTGAGGTGGCCTTGGTAAACAGGAAAGTAACTGGCGTAGTACTGTTAGCAAATAAAATGGACGTAGTCGTTCCATTGAAAGGGCTACTGTCTAAATATATCCAACTTTAATATATTTGTTGCATCGAAAAAGGCATCTCCATTGGCTTTTCGGGCTTATTTGGATTCCCAACCATCTCATCGTAAGGAGAGTCGTGTACCATCACAGCTTGCTGAATATTGCATAATTCAAATGCATCTCTAATTTGCTGGGAGTTATTAAATCTCATTGGGCGATCTTGGTGATCGTAAACAAAACCCGACTGGTCGGCGATATACAATTTAACCAAATACACGTTCATTTCAAACGACTGAACTTCTAGCTTGTCGATTGATAACGGGGTTTTTAAGATGTCTGACATTAGAAACTTGTTCATTTTTCAATCCGATCCAAAGAGCGTTGCTGTGAATGTTAACTAACCATCTATACGCTTAGTGCTGATGGAGGTTCAATCACTGCATTAGTTTGCTGATTCTAGCGCTGCATGTTAGGCACAAAGAAGATTGACGGGTCTATACTTACTATCAGCGAGGCGGCCAAAAAATGTCGAAATAACAAACAGATATTTTAATTTTTTGTTTGTAATCTAGTTGGCATAATTTGAATAGCCTATTATAGTTTGATCAAGAAACAGAGCCTACAACGTAAATATTAACAGAGTAAGTTCGAATTTATTTCTTATTCAGTAGTCCTAATGAACTAAACGAACTGCGCTTTTTTCTGATTATTTGCGCGTACATACACCATAGGAGAGCTTCGTGGCAGAACCAACCAGTCAAGTACACCAAATGAAACCATACTTAATTATTGCTAGCGTCTTGTTCGTGATTTTAGTAGCCGTGTTATTTTGGCCAAGTAATGACTCTGAGCAGGAGGTGTCAAGTGTTAGCGATTCACAAGTACCGGTAGTACAACAAGAGGAAACTTCTGAAGAATCGGGGATCACCGACATGGTCGAGCCTGACGTTTTCGAAGCGCCTCCTATGCCAAGCCCAGTAGAAATCACAGAAGATATGGAGGTTGAAGAATTCGAGGCGGTCGAAGTACCAGTTGAAGTGCCAATTGATACAAGCGACGCAAGCGTTAAAAGTGAATTAATGACCATTGCTAGTACTGAGTTAGTAGGATTAATGTTAGTCAATGAAAGAATACTCGAAAAGTTTGTGATAAACGTTCACAACTTGGCGAATCAAGAACTTTCGTTGAAGGATTCGTTAGTCGTCGCACCTGCTCAAGATTTCAATACCTTCGAACAAGGCGATAGAACCTTCATTGATAATTCAAGTTTCCAACGCTACAGCCCCTATGTTGACATGCTAGAATCGGTTAACACCGAACGATTACTAGAGGTATTCGAGACATACAAGCCTACAATAGAAGAAAAATTTGCAGAAATTAGTCGACCCAATCAAAGTTTTGATAGTGCATTGTTAGATGCGATCAATTTACTGTTGGACACGCCAATGGTGCCAGTACCAATAGAGGTGTATTCAGAGAGCGTTGTATATAAGTTTAAAGATGACCGTATCGAAGCACTAGCAGAACCTCAAAAACAGCTTTTACGAACTGGGCCTGAAAATATGCGAAGAATAAAAGACGTTCTTAGAGAGCTTAAAGAAGCGCTTGAGGATCGCTAAGTAAAGTTCAATTTATGGATATCTCTCAAATAACATCACAATTATCAGAGGCAAGCGTTTCTGATCCCGAGCGGTTGCCTCCCGTTGATAAATGGGACCCTCCTTTTTGCGGTGATATGGATCTGATTATAAAGCGCTCAGGACAGTGGTGGCATGCCGGCACTCCATTTACTCGCAATAAACTAGTGAAACTCTTTTCCAGTATCATTAAGCGCGAGGGCGAAAAGTACTTCTTAGTTACACCTGTAGAGAAAGTCGGTATTCAAGTAGAAGACGTTCCTTTTGTGATCATTGATGATGAAATTACCGAACAAGGTGTGAACGTGATAACGCAAACTGGTGACAAAGTTCTGATCAGTGAAGAACATCCTGTTGAAGTCCGTGAATTTGAGCAAACTCAAGTGCCGTATTGTAATATTCGCAGAAATCTGTGGGCACGAGTTCATCAAAATGTTTTATATCGCTGGGTGGAAAAAGCTCAGTTTGATAGCCTTTCTAAGACTACGGACAACCCACCCTCTGATAAAGCAAAGGACCATCTTGTGATGTATAGTGGCAACTTTAAATTTTCACTAGGCAAGATTTAAACATTGAAACTCAATGTATTATCCAGACACCTTTTATCGGTTGTCTTTTTCACAGATTGTGAATCTTTCCTACCATTTGTTGCGATACAAGTGTATAAAAATTTACAGTTCAACGCATATCGAGTTATATTCATTAAAAATTTACCTGAAACTCAAATAAAACTGAAAAATAATTGATGCGACACAAGACAAATCCAGATATTCAAGATGCAGACATTTTTTTTGAGTTAACTCAAGATCTCTTGTGTACCTTAACAGTGAAGGGCGATATAAAGTATGTAAATGACAATTGGGAAGACATATTAGGATTGCAAAAAACTGCTCTAATAGATGCCAATCTCAAGCCATTAGTTCACCCCGATGATGCAGCCAACACGATTAACAACATACGCCAACACTTAAATTCAAACATTAATTATAACCTGTCGTTTAGGCTCACAAATTCTAGAGGAAAGTACCGCTGGTTTAAGTGGAACATTAAATTCAAACCAGAGACTCAATTACTGTATTGCGTTGGCAAAGACATTACCGAACAAAAACATTCACAAGCCGTACTTGATGCACTAGAAAAGTCAACCGGAGTGGGTGTTTGGAGCATAGACCCCATTGCTGACGAAGTTAATTGGTCCAAGAAAACTCATGAGATACACGAGACCAATCCTGATGAGTTCACCCCCACTATGCACACTGCGGTTCAGTTTTATCCAGATGAAACCTTGCCTATTTTAAAAAACGCGATGGCTCGGATGGCATCTGGTGAGCAAGTCACGTTTGAACTACCAATGATAACGGCAAAGAACAACAAGATCTGGGTACAGTCCAAATTGTTTGCTGAGATAAGAGATAACGTGGTTGTCAAGCAATACGGAACGTTTGAAAATATTACAAAAAAGCGAGAATTGGAAATTGCCAATAAGAAGCTTAAAGAACGGGTTGAGATGGCCATGAGAGCCTCAAACATCGGTGTGTGGGATTATGACATTAATACCGATCGCTTATCATGGGATGACCAATTATTCATAACCTATGACGTCGATAAATCAACCTTTACCAATAGCTTTAAAGATTGGGAAAGATTAGTATTAAAAGACGACCTCGCTAAAGTTAAACCTGATTTTGAGCGAGCGATAAAGCAAGGAGGTCTCTTTGATAACCAGTTTCGCATTCACACTCGCTCAGGTGACATTAGACACATTGCAGCAATTGGCAAAGTAACAAAAGATGAAAAAAATAATGCCACCATAGTGACAGGCATAAACTGGGATATCACCGAGCAGACATTAGCGAACGATGCACTGCGTAAAGCAAAAGAAAAAGCAGAAGCTGCTGATGTCGCCAAAAGCAATTTTTTAGCCAATATGAGCCATGAGATCCGAACTCCCCTAAATGGCATCTTGGGCGCTCTGCAGTTATTGGATAAGGCAAAGTTGAATCAAGAGAGCAAGCTTGTCGAACTGGCGCTTAACTCTACCAATGGCCTTATCAGGATCATCAACGACATTTTGGACTTCAGCAAAATACAAGCTAACGAATTGGAATTGGAAATTATTCCTGTCGACATTCAAGCGTTAATCCAAGAAGTGCTGAATGAACAAAAGCTGTATAGCAATCACCAAAACGTAACCTGTCAGGTCCATGTCAGTGACCAAGTGACGGGGTTTTGGCTGACAGACCCTGTAAGATTAAAACAAATACTCAACAACCTCATAAATAACGCGTTTAAATTTACCAGTCAGGGTGAAATAACCATCAATTTATATGATAGGGACAATTTGTTCATCATTGAAATAGAAGACTCGGGGATAGGAATTAATGCAGAAGAATTGGAGTTATTGTTTACGCCCTTTAAACAGGCCGATGAATCGACCGTACGAAAATTCGGGGGTACGGGGCTGGGTTTAGCAATCAGTAAACAATTAGTTGAGCTAAACAAAGGCAATATTTCTGTCACTAGTGAAAAGGGCAAGGGCTCTAAATTTGTGCTAGAGTTTCCATTTAAAAAAGCGCAAGCGCCGCAAAAACCCGCACAAGACTCAGCTTCAGAGCAACTACCAACACTCGACAATAAATTAATTTATGTCGCCGAAGACAACGAAGTGAATAAACTATTGATCAATGAAATGCTCACCCCCACCGGCGCTAAATTATTAATGTTTAACAACGGACAAGCATTATTACGTGGCTTAAGTAAAAGGTCGCCAGACCTAATATTATGCGACATAATGATGCCTGAATTAGACGGAAATGACGCCTGTAAACAAATTAGAAAGACAGATAAAACCACACCAATTATTGCCTTCACAGCAAGTGTTACCAAAGCCGATACCCAAGTGTATTATCAAAACGGCTTTACAGACATACTCGCCAAACCGGTTTTACTGGATGATTTAAACCAAATATTAAGAAGATATCTGCTATCTGGCACCGATGAGTAAATGTTAGCGGTAATCGCCGCTCACATAATTACGTTATATCTACTTATTGATAACGAATGTTTTGTGAAGCCCACTTAGCATTTGAATATTTTGGTCAAGCTTTGTGGCGGCTTGCTCCATGTCAGTTGCCAGCACTGCATTTTTCTTAGCCACCTCAAAAATGGTATCAACGCTAGAATTTACGTTTATACACATATGTTCCTGAGATTGGCTTTCGCTATTTATCCCTTTAATTAGCTCTGCAATTTCGCCTATTCTTTGATGGATCAAGGCGATGGATTCGGCGGACTCATTGGCCTGTTGCGCAGATAGATTGGCTGAATCTCTAGACTCATGCATTTTAGTGACCCACTCGCGCAAAGTTTGACTCATCGCTTGAGTACTTGTAATAGATTTAGCAGCAGATTCCTGCGTTCGAGTAGATAAGGCGCGAACTTCATCAGCGACCACAGAGAAACCCCGACCGCTTTCGCCTGCTCTTGCCGCCTCAATGGCTGCGTTTAACGCCAACAAATTAGTTTGGTCTGCAATTGATTGAATGTCGCCGATAGTTTGTGTCACTGCATCAGAAGCTTCCATCAATTCGTCCGCAATGCTGGCCGCATGTTCGACCATACTTGATAAGCCAGTGGCGCTATCTCTTCCCTGTATGATAAGTGACTTTGCGTCTGAACATTGAGTATTGGTATCAACCATGGTTTCAGAAGTTTGTGCAGTGCTCATCGCCACTGACCTACTGCCAGCGCTCATGGAATTTATTGCATTCAAAATTTCTTGAATTTCCTGTTGAAGTTGAATAATACCTTCGCTTGTTTGATGTGCAATACTTAATGTATCGTCCACCACTTCTTTGAGTTTATGTGACGCGTCTGAGGTGCGGCCCAGTATCGTTCGTTGCATAGCTTTATGCATTCCCAAGTGAAAGTTCACAATGCCTTTTGTGCCATAGCCAGCCATCACAAATCGACTCACGCTGTCATATTCTTTCTTCAAATCTGCGGCCAGTTTAGGCGTTTCAATCAACTCGGTTTTAAATATGAATAAGCACAACAGGCTGGTAACTATGATTGCAATAGAAGCAAACCAATCGGTAAAGTACCCGGTAAAGATAGCGGTTCCTAGAGCACCAATAGCATAAACGATTGCTTTGTGTTGATAACTAAGCTCCGCGAGTTTTTTGTGCGTTCCCCTGTTTACGCTGTCATAAAACTCTCTAGCTCGAGCCACTTGCTCCGGCTTTGGCTTCACCCTAACGGATTGATACCCGAGTAATTCACTGCCGTTGTAAATGGGCGTAACAAAGGCATCGACCCAATAATAGGACCCGTCTTTGCATCTGTTTTTAACAATACCTTGCCATGACTCTCCTGCTTCAAGGTGCTCCCACATATCCTTAAATGCCGCTTTTGGCATATCTGGATGACGAACTATGTTGTGATTTTTACCAACGAGTTCCTCTGCCTTGAACCCTGCTACTTCGCAAAACACATCGTTAGCGTAAGTAATGATACCTCGGTGGTCAGTAGTGGAGACTAGTTGTTGATCTTCACAGAAAGTTACCTCGTTATCAGTAACATGTTGGTTTCGACGCATAATATTCCTACCATCTCTACTTGTTCGGTGTTTCAACTAAATGCATAGTTGAAAACAAGATATTTTGCTTTACAGTGCATATTGGCTTATTGTTTATGCAAAAAATAAAAAGGCAATACAAATGATACAAATCCTTTCCTTGTTCAAAACGACCTTTATTGTTGTTTTGTTAATGGCATCAGTAAATTTAGCGTTTACCTTTATTTCCCATGCACAAACTCACATTTTTGCGAGTAAAATAATCACTAGTGAAAGCTCAAAACCGCTTTCAAATAAAACAGTTATCGTCCAAAACAACAAAATCGTTAGGATTGAAGACGGAAAGTACAGCGAAGGCGCAACTAATGTCATAGACCTTACTGGATATACCCTCATGCCAGGACTCATGGATATGCATACCCATTTGTCATTCCAAAATGAAGGCCCAGCGGGATACATGAAACGCTTTACGAATAATGAAGCTGACTACACAATTGATGCCGTGCGCTATGCCGAAGAAACACTCATGGCCGGTTTCACTACCGTTAGAAATTTAGGTGACATCTATAACGAGACTGTTGCGCTGCGAAATGCCATCAATGCAGAAAAAATTAAAGGCCCTAGAATTTACACGTCTGCCAAGGCAATTGCGACTACTGGAGGACACGCCGATCCCACCAACTCGTACGGAAAAAGAATAATGGGTAAACCTGGACCTGTAGAGGGCGTAATAAACGGCGTTGCACAGGCCCGAGAGGCGGTAAGACAAAGATATAAAGATGGCGCGGATCTTATCAAAATAACCGCCACTGGCGGAGTATTATCGGTTGCAAAAAACGGCCAAAACCCTCAGTTTATGGATGATGAACTAGAGGCTATAGTTCAAACCGCAAACGACTATGAAATGACGGTGGCCGTTCATGCTCATGGCAAAGAAGGCATGAAGCGAGCGATTTTGGCAGGCGTTGATTCAATTGAGCATGGCACTTATATGGATAATGAAATATTCAAGCTAATGCGCAAACACGATGTTTATTATGTCCCGACTATCTTGGCTGGAAACTTTGTGGCTGAAAAGTCAAAAATTGATGGCTACTTTCCCGAGATAGTAAGGCCCAAAGCGGCTGCAATAGGTCCGGTTATTCAGCAGACATTTACCAAAGCCCACGAAAACGGCGTAATGATAGCGTTCGGGACAGATTGTGGAGTTTCTCCACATGGTTCAAACGGAAGAGAGTTTGCCCTGATGGTTGAAGCGGGTATGTCCGAAATGGATGCGATAAGAGCGGCGACAATCAATGCAGCCAATCTTCTAAAAGTGGATAAAGAACTCGGCACCATAAGTGAAGGTAAATTTGCCGACATGGTGGCGGTAAAAGGCGATCCTCTTGAAGACATTCGTTTGTTAGAAAATATTCCGTTTGTAATGAAAAATGGTCAAGTTTATAAAAACCAAGGATGAAAGACATCTGAGCTATTTTCATAAGGACATTTGAGTGTCTGTTGGCAAGCGGATTAAAAAGCGAGTAAGGAAACTTATCTACTCAAAGCGAATGCTTACAGGGATAGGTATCGCTTCTTTTTTAGAATCAACGATAGTTCCCATTCCGCTTGAAACATTGCTTATACCGTTAATGCAATCCCGACGAGAGAAGCTCTGGTTAATTGCTGCCGTTACTACACTGGGCTGCGTATTAGGAGCCATTTTAGGATACTTGGTTGGCTACTTTATTTTTGACTTATTAAAAGAATATGTATTTGGAAATATTACCACTCAAGAAGAGTTCAATATATTCAAAGAGTCCATCAACGCCAATGGCTTTTGGTTCGTTTTTAGCACAGGGGTAACTCCAGTGCCTCTTCAGGTAGCAATGCTCGTGGCCGGCGTCACCCAATTTAGTTTCGTACTATATTTACTGGCGGTCATCGGCAGTCGTTCAATACGTTATTTTGGTTTGGCTTTGCTGGTCTACTTTTTTGGCGATAAAACTGAAAAATTAGTACGCAAGTATAAATGGCAAACTGGCTTTGCTTTGCTCATATTAATAATCGTGATCGTAGCACTAAATGCAATAATCAGTGGTAGTTGACCCTTGGTTTTATACTAGCGAAGCATCAAACCAACCTCTCTGGGTACTGTTAACTTAGTTGAAAGGCTAATGATGATTGAGTGAATAAGTTGCTGGTAAACAAGGAGAGAATGTAATAGTTAGATCACGATTTAGTAGAGGCTTAAGAAAAATTCACCTAATATAACTGATAAACAACGAATGGAAAATATAATGAAATCTGTTGCCAATATAATAAAAGTCGCACTTACCATTAGCTTAACCATGGGAGCTAGTATTAGCTTTGCCGATGTCAAAGAAAAAATAGAAGTGGCGATGTCATCTGATACTCGAACACAAGCGGACATAGATCGAGACAGAAATCGAAAGCCCGTTGAAACATTAACGTTTTTCGGCATTCAAGATGACATGTCAATTGTTGAACTTATTCCTGGCGGAGGGTGGTATACCAAATTGTTAGTACCGCTGTTGGCGGAAAAAGGCGATTATTATGGCGCGATTGGTACCTCAAGAATAGAAAGAAACCTATCGGATGCACCTGGATTTGAGCGCATGAAAGTGATCGCAAAAGACGCCAAACTGTCTAGGCCTGAAGGCTCTCGTTTTTATACGCTTGAGGCCAGCTCACTTGGCGTGACCGACGTAGATATGGTGCTGACTTTTAGAAACTACCACAACTTTAATGAAGAGGGCCGAGCAGTAATGAACGAACTGGCTTTCGAAGCATTGAAACCGGGCGGGATTTATGGGGTAGTTGACCATACGGCCAGACACATGGAACCCATGACAGATAGCAATAGAAGACGATTTGATCCGGTCAAAGCGATCAAAGAAATACAAGCAGCCGGCTTTGAGTTTGTTGATTTTTCAACCTTGCACTACCGTGAAGACGACGAACTAGAATACGAAGTAGGCGCTCGTTCTGTATCTGGCAATACCGATAGATGGACGCTTAAGTTTAAAAAGCCTGAATAAGCGCTTTATTGAATATGTGGTGATTTTGTTTAAAAGCTGGGTTTTAAACGCCCAGCTGTTAAACCGTTACAACCCTTTTTTAATAAGATATTGGTAAGGTAATTGTTCTGTTTCGCTAGCCAATAACTGGTGATCCATAAATCGACAAAAAGCAGGCACATCGCGAGTGGTAGCAGGGTCGTCGGCGATAATATTGAGGGTTTCACCGTCTTGCATTTTTCTGACTTGAAGCCGGATCATCATTACCGGCTCAGGGCATCGCAACCCTAATGCATCGAGTTGATGATCGGCCTCAGAAAAGGATGTAGGTTTTTTGTCACTCATGTCGATGCTAGCAATCCACGCCGTAGTGTTCACGATAGCGATTAATTGCATCAATGCTATCTTGCTTATTACCCTGCTCATCTAAATAAGTAACTACATCTGCTAGCGTTACAATTGAGAACACTTTAGTACCATAATCACGCTCAACTTCTTGAATAGCAGATAACTCGCCCGTGCCTTTTTCCTGTCGATTTAAGGCAATTAGCACACCTGTTAACTTAGCCTGGTTGGCCTGTATTATTTGCATTGATTCACGAATAGCAGTGCCCGCAGTGATCACATCATCCACCAACAATACACGTCCACTTAACTCACTGCCCACCAAATTTCCGCCTTCACCATGAGCTTTGGCTTCTTTGCGATTAAAGCAGTAAGGAATGTCTTTATTGTATTCGTTTGCCATAGCAATTGCGGTAGCCGCAGCGATTGGAATGCCTTTGTAAGCCGGGCCAAACAACACGTCAAACTCAATACCATCTGCTTGCATTGCGGCAGCATAATAACGACCTAATTTGGCCAAGTCTTGGCCGGTATTAAATAGACCAGCATTAAAAAAGTATGGGCTTTTACGGCCAGACTTGAGTGTGAACTCTCCAAATTTTAGCACCTTGCGAGCAATGGCGAAGTCTAGAAATTCTCGTTTATATGATTGCATAATATGTCGGTATATATTTAGTTAGCTCAACGCTGAGCGCTGAATTTCAAAAAGCTCTTTAATGGCGACTCTTGCCAGTTCAAGCATTTCTTGCATTTCATCAAAACTGAATGGTTCGCCTTCAGCGGTTCCTTGGACTTCAATGAGTTTTCCGGTTTCTGTCATTACCACGTTCATATCAGTTTCCGCTTCGGAATCTTCAAGATATTCTAAATCGGCAATAGGCACGCCTTTATAAACGCCTACAGAAATGGCGCCAATCATGTATTTTAATGGATTGGTTTTTAAAATGCCTTTGCTGCGCATCCAAGTGAGTGCATCAACTAAGGCTACGCATGCGCCCGTTATCGAGGCAGTTCGAGTGCCACCGTCAGCCTGGATAACATCGCAGTCGACTACAATGGTATTTTCGCCAAGCATTTTAAGGTCAATGGCCGCGCGCAAAGAACGGGCGATCAAACGCTGTATTTCTAGCGTTCTGCCACCTTGTTTACCACGTGCAGCTTCACGATCAGAACGAGTATGAGTTGCTCTTGGTAACATACTGTATTCCGCAGTAACCCAACCCTTACCTTGGCCTTTCATAAATCTCGGTACACCTTCTTGAACGCTCGCGTTACACAAAACTTTGGTATTACCAAATTCAATCAGCACTGAACCTTCGGCATGACAGGTAAAGTTGCGGGTGATGGTGACTGGCCGAATTTGGCTAGCTGTACGGCTACTTGGTCGCATTGAAACGAGCTCCTTTAGAAAAATTTAAGCACACAAATTCTGAATGCCAATCGGGCGCGCATTATACCTTAAGACGTTTTGAGATTACATGCTTACGTCGAGCAAATGTTGGAAGCGAAATATAATGACGACTTAAGTTAGACTAACTTTCATGACACTATGACTCCCTATGTTGTACACTACGCACAAATAAATTTGATTAGATTGCGTAGGAATTGACATGATTTTTAGTATGACTGGGTTTGCCAGAAAAGAATTAAAAGCCGAGTGGGGCACAGCCGCATGGGAAATAAGATCAGTCAATCAGCGCTATCTGGAAACGTTCTACCGAATACCAGAAAACTTTCGAGCATTAGAGCCAGTGCTGCGCGAGAGGCTTAGAAAAAAGCTCAACCGAGGCAAAGTAGAATGTGCATTGCGAATAAATTTTAGTGAAGCGAACAACACTGAATTTACTATTAATAAGGAGTTAGCGAAACAACTAATAGACGCATCGCAATGGATGATAAGTTCTGGCGCAGATGGCGCGATTAACCCAACTGACATATTGCGCTGGCCTGGCGTTATGAACACGGTTGAAGCGGATATGGACAGCATTCAGCAATCTTTGCTGAGTTTATTCAACGAGACGGTAGAAGACTTTATGGCCGCACGGGCCAGTGAAGGCGAAAATATGAAGGTTCTTATTGAGCAGCGGCTAGAGGCTATTGAGCAAGAAGCGTCAAATGTAAACGAGCAAATGCCTGCCATTTTGGAATGGCAAAAAGACCGTATAAGAAACAAATTCAAAGAGGCCCAAATTGATTTAGACGACAATAGAGTCGAGCAAGAGATGATATTGATCGCACAAAAGTCGGATGTGGCAGAAGAAATCGACCGCCTGCGTTCTCATGTTTCTGAAACCACAAAGATATTGAAGAAGGGTGGCGCGATTGGCCGCAGGCTAGACTTTATGATGCAGGAGTTCAATCGTGAGGCGAATACTTTGGGATCTAAGTCTATTAACTCAGAGGTGACTCAATCAGCTGTAGAGTTGAAGGTACTGATTGAGCAGATGCGTGAGCAGATCCAGAATATAGAGTAATGTTGCACATTGATGGGATATCTGAGAATAAAAGCTGGTTACCCACCTCAAGAGCAAGCTATGACAAAAGGTAGTAATTATATTACGAATATTCTAAGAGTACTGGTTACGACAAGAGAGACAAGATTGTCTCTCTATATTTGTTGTAAGTCTGAAGTTATAAACCTTAAACTAGTTGCGACGCATTCTTGCGGCAATCAAAGAAAGGCCAGCCAAAAATATAATTCCCGTCGCGGGTGCTGAGGCTGGGCAGCAACTGCTAAGAGCCATTTTTTATATTACTCCATACCATAGGCTTTTATCATTGAGTATGGATAACTATCTGGCAATGCACTTACCATATCAAGCGCCTGTATTTCATCATGATTTAAAATAACGTTCGTAGCACCTAAATTGTCTTTACACTGCTCTAAAGTTCTTGGTCCTATTATTACGGAAGATACGCTATCCTGATGCAGTAACCAAGCTAGAGCCACTTGTGAAATACTGGCCTTTTTAGTAGATGCAATATCATTTAAGAGCTCAACAATTTTCCAGTTTTGAGCCTTATCTCGCCTATGCCAAGCTTCTTCTGATGTTTGGTCAGCGTCGGCAATTCGCCCTTCTTTTGGTTGCTCATGTTGCTTATATTTACCGCTTAAAAAACCACCTCCAAGTGGCCCCCAAGCAACGAGGTTTAGACCTTCGCTTTTAAACAAACTGATATATTCATTGTCGATATCACGGTTGACTAAGCTATATTGGTATTGCCCTGCAATAAAGCGCGAATAGCCATTATGATCTGCAATAGAGAGTGATTTCATCAGTTGCCAAGCTTTAAAATTACTGACGCCTATATAAAGGACTTTACCTTCTTTTACTAAATCTTCGTAAGCCCTAAGCGATTCTTCAATAGGTGTATATGGGTCCCAGCCATGCATGTAGTACAAATCTAAATAGTCGGTTTTTAGGTGTTGCAACGATTGCTCTAATTGCTGCTTTATAACTTTACGACTCAGTCCTGCTCCAAAGTGTCGTTCCACCGAAGTTGCAAATCTCGCTTTAGATGCCAGCGTAAACTTATCTCGGCTAATATCGCTTGTTATCCGTCCGATTATTTTTTCAGACTCGCCATTCGCGTAAGCATTCGCAGTATCAATATGATTACCTCCTGAGTCTAAAAATGCGTTAATAATATTCTTAGCCTCGGCTTCAATGGTGGACCGACTTGAGCCTTCGCCAAAAAGCATAGTCCCTAAGCTTAATTCACTCACATAAAAACCGCTATTACCTAATCGTTTATTGTTCATATTCTCTCTCCTTATGGAGTTACCAGAATAGATTGTTGTCTGAAGTTAATAAATATTGTATTTTGTAAATCATTTTTTCTGCAGGGTAATAATAATGTTTGAAGGCATTCGAGAATTTGTATGCGTGTCGACATTGGGTAGTTTTTCAGCGGCAGCAAACGAGTTAAAAGTCTCTACGGCGCATGTCAGTCGTCAAATAAAAGCGTTAGAAGGCCGTCTCGGTATCAAGCTATTTCTCCGTAGCACTCGTTCGGTAGAAATAACTGAACGAGGGCAACGTTACTATCAGCAGTGCCTTAAAGTTATTGACGCGATGCAAGAAGCAAATGACGAAGCCAAGAAAGAGCAGACCAATATGAGTGGTACCATCAAAATTGCAGCGGGTGGCGATTATAGTGAGTTAGTAATTGGACCTATTATTTCTGAATTCGCCAACCGTCATCCAGCAGTTAAGATTGACATTAATTTTAACGATAAAAATCAAAACCTAATTGAAAACAATTACGACTTTGCCATACGTTATGGCGAACTCAATGATTCCAATAATATTGCGAAAACGATTTCAGTACGCAAATTACGCTTTGCTGCCAGTCAATCTTATTTAAGAGAACATGGTGAGCCGCTGCATCCTAGGGAATTGGCCAAGCATCGTTGTATAGCGAGTGGAAATAGACGGTGGCGATTTATGGAAAACGGAAAAGTTCGTACTACTACCGTGGATCCAATCTGGAAAAGTAACAGCGCAAAATTGATAATTAAGCATGCGATTGATGGCAATGGTATTTGTTATTTACCAAGCGATACCATTGAACACTTTGACAAAGAATCGAAGTTAATATCCATTTTAGCGCCCTATGCACATAAACATATGCCCACTTTCCTGGTTTACCCTGATAAAGATTATGTGCCCAAGCGTGTTAGACTGTTAATGGATTTTGTCATCCAAGAAACGACTGCTCTGGCCAACCATGAGTAAATTATTATCAATTACCTAAATTTTTGAAGGTTTTGTACTAGGAAATTATAAAGAGTCAGCCTAAAAACTGCTACTTTCTGCCTCTGACGTCAGCATGAAAATCAAACTGTTGTTCCATTACTAAACACTTAGATTTAGTAAAATCTAAAAGCAATCGGCGGACAGTTTGGTGGGCAAACGAGAGTTTTTTCACGCTTTCTTTTCGATAAGTTATTGAGTTTGTTTAGGTCCATGTCGCTACTCAATGAGCAGACTTAGAATACAGAGTAATTTTTTCCCCTTCTAGCTCAAAGTTTTGATATGTCGGTGTAAACGGGATTGGTGAAGACAGCAAAATTTTAGTGAGCAACAGGCCCTAGGTTTAAAATAGTTGTCAAAAGGTATGAATGAAGACGGTCAATATAACCAATAAATTTGAATAAAATTTTGCATTTATAATACGTAATCCGACACCGCCCTAATTTATAATTTTCCAAATTTTACAACCAATTCTTTATGTTCTAAAAAATTAGTTTCCAATAATTTAGTAGTTGTTAAAAACCGAATAGGTAGCTTTTACGGAATCCAATATTTCAGGTACTCTGTAGCAGAACAAAGCAATAAAATGGATTTTCATGAATCAAACCGGCCTGTATGAACAGCTAATAACACAATTGGTTGAACAAAACTTAGATAGAGGCACCTATTTTGTGGGCGAGCGCTCATTGGAAGCTGAAGAGGCTGCGGCCTTATTATCGCGGTTTCTAAGACAAGTCATAGGAATTGCCATGGACTCAATCCCTAATGGCGATAATCGACTAATGGAACAGATTGGGTTAGCTAATAATATTATTAATTGGTTAAGTAAAAATATTGGTGACCAAGATCTGTTAACAGATAATCTAATTAATTCCCAAGGAAAAATCCTTACCGCGCTGTTAGATAAGCAAAACCCTATTTCCTCTAATTTACCCAAATACGTTGAATCAATCATGCCGTTAACAGGGTTAACTCAAAGTGAGTTATTTTGTGGCAGCAATGTCGGCATTTCTCTTGAGACGGAAATCAAAAGAGAAATACTGTCATCGGACAAAATTTACTGGCTTGTCTCCTTTATTAAATGGGCAGGCATTAGAATTTTCAAGAGTGAATTAGAAGAGTTTACTCGCAGAGGAAATCAGCTGAAAGTAATCACCACTTCATATATGGGCGCTACGGATGCCAGATCGGTGGAGTTTTTAGCTTCACTACCCAACACCCAAGTAAAGCTCAGCTACAACACAAATCGGGAAAGACTCCACGCTAAATCATACTTATTTATGCGTGATACTGGATTTCATACTGGCTATATTGGTTCGTCTAATTTATCTCATTCAGCCTTAACCAGCGGTCTAGAGTGGAACTTAAAAATAACTTCTCAAGAAATTCCACATATTATTGAAAAATCACTTAGTACGTTTGAAACTTACTGGGAGTCACCCGATTTCGAATATTTTGATGGAAATCCGCTAAGTAAGGAGAGACTTTATATTGCCTTGCAGTCAGCGAAGGGTATTAATGAGCCTGACTCACCAAACTTTTATTTTGATATCAAACCACATTCTCATCAAGTCAATATACTGCAAAAACTAACAGTAGAAAGAGAGTTACATGGTAGATTTCAAAATCTCGTAGTCGCTGCTACAGGCACTGGTAAGACAATTATTTCGGCCTTTGACTTTGCAAGATTTTACAAAGAACAACCTGAAGCCAACTTTCTATTTTTAGCTCACCGCGAAGAAATACTTAAACAGGCGCGAAGTGCGTATCAAGGTGTTCTTAAGGACAGTCAATTTGGTGAACTGCTTGTTGGTCGATGTAAGCCTGAGAAATTTAATCATCTATTTGCTTCTATTCAGAGCTTCAATAATCAACTTTCAAGTTTGAGCTTAACTCATGATTACTTCGATTATATCGTTATTGATGAAGTTCACCATGTTGCAGCGAATAGCTATCGACCAATTCTAGAATACTTTGAACCCACTATATTAATTGGACTAACGGCGACACCTGAGCGACATGACGGTACAGATATATTAAAAGATTTTTGCAATGTAATCGCCGCAGAGCTTCGATTACCTGAAGCAATAAATCAACGCCACCTCTCTCCATTTCAGTATTTCGCGATTGATGACGAAACTGATCTTACCAAAATTTCATGGTCCAAAGGACGCTATGATGTTGCTGAGCTTACCAACTTATATACTTTAAATGATCAGAGAGTATTCAGGATTATCCAAAGCCTTAACGAGATTGTCACTGACATATCACAAATGCGCGCACTTGCGTTTTGTGTCAGCAAAGAGCATGCAAACTTTATGGCTAAAAAATTCACATTAAGAAGTATTTCTTGTGGTGTATTGACGAGTGACAATTCGCAGGACAGGGCAGTACTGCAACAGCAGTTAAAATCAAAAGAAATTAATGTGTTGTTTGTCGTAGATATCTTCAATGAAGGAGTAGATATTCCTGAGCTGGATACGTTGTTGTTTTTGAGGCCAACTGAGAGTCTTACAATTTTTCTTCAACAATTGGGAAGAGGTCTCAGACTTATAGAAGGTAAAGAGTGCTGCACAATTTTGGATTTTGTTGGAAATTCGCGTCCCGAATATGATTTTTCACACAAGTTCAGGGCTTTAGTTGGTAAAACTAATCAGGCCATTTCAAAAGAGGTTAAACAAGGTTTCCCTCATCTGCCGCTAGGATGTCGAATAGAGTTGCAAGAGCAAACACAGCAAATGATCTTGAGGAATATTTCTCAAGCAACGTTAAATAAAAATAAATTATTGAGCCTTATTACTAACTATCCTCATGTCACAGACTTACCGCTAGCACTGACAAATTTCTTACGGATTTATCCTAATATATCTTTGGAAGATATTTATAAAGTGAAAGTTGGTAAGTTTGGTGGGTGGCGCACTTTAATTGCAACAAGCAATAGGGAAACATTTAGAAGTGAAGACTTACCCATTTACGCGGCTTATTACAAAGCAATCAATAACCGCATACTAGGATGCACATCGCTTTCATATTTGAGGTTTATAAAATCATTATGTGAGAATAACTTTTCTCTATCAGAGCTGGGATCAGTTGAAGGGATATCTCGAAGCCAGCAATCCCTAATGGCTGTTATGTGTCATTACGATTTTTGGGATAAACCTGTTAAACAGACTGGATTTAGCTCATTAACTACAAGCTTGCAATCGTTAAATATCAATGTTTTAAAAAGCGAATTATACGAATTAGTAACTATTCTAATTTCCCGTCTTGAAATTCAAGAGTTTTCGATGCCTATAGTCAAGAACAAAGTCGCAGATAACTCACCCTTAAAGATGCACGTTAGATATCCTAAAGAGCATATATTAATCGCTTTTGGTGAAACCACGTTACAAAAGAAGTCACCAAGTCGAGAAGGCGTATTAAATATTATTGATGCGAATGTTGAACTACTGTTTGTCACCCTAGATAAATGCGAAAAACAGTTTTCAGCCACAACGATGTATCACGACTATGCTATAAGTCCAACGTTGTTCCATTGGCAAACACAAAATAGCGCTAAACCAACAGCGGGAAAAGGACTAAGCTATATACAACAAAAACAAAATAACAAAACTTTCATTCTGTTTGTAAGAGAAAAAGCCAAAGACGAATACGGAAAAACAATGGGGTTTGTGAATTTTGGTCCGGTCAAATTTGTTAAGTATGAAGGCTCACAACCAATGAGCATAACTTGGAAACTATTGCATCCCATGCCAGCTTATATGTGGAATGATACGGCTAAATTGGCGGTTGGATAACTTGCAGAAGCGTGATCACCAAGAAAATCTGACATTACTGGAATCCATCAAAGCACGCCCTAAAGCTGAGTTTACATCATGCGCTTTTTTGTCGTGGTCGTGGCGGGAGAATTTGCAGGTTCATCGGGCCAAAAATGTCGTGGGTAGCGACCTTTCATTTCTTTTTGGATCTCTTTATAGCTTCCCGTCCAAAAGCCAACAATATCTTGTGTGGTTTGCAAAGGGCGCTGCGCCGGTGAGAGCAGTTCAAAGGTAATGGGTATGCGGCCATTTAACAAACAAGGGTGAACCTTCAATCCATATATTTCCTGCATTCTGACAGACACTGTTGCTTTGCAATCAGTAGTATAATCTATGTTTACCTTGCGTCCCGTAGGTATGGCTAATGCTTCGGGCAAGATCTCATTCAGTGATTTCAATTGAGAGTAACTCAATCGTTGGCTGATCAATTGATAGAAATCGAGACGACTCAGTGCCTGAAGCGTGGTTTTGTCAGCTAAATAGGGGAGTAACCACTCGTCGATATCACTTTGCAACGCCTCTATCGAAATGCTTTCATACAAACTAACTTCATGAGCAATGGCAATATGTGCTCGAGTAATCAATGTTTCTGCGCGCTTACCTAAGGGTAGCCAATGTATTGAGTTTTGCTCAATGAGCTTGCGCCACATATCAACAACAACATCTGCAGACGGCTTCGCCAAAGGGGTCTTTTTGATGATGATCTTACCGAACATGCTCTGATTGGTTGCGCTGATTTTTTGTTTCTCTCGTTCCCACACAACTTGTTCTGTTTCGGCAAATAACAACGGAAAGTGCTCCCTTAAGCTTGTTAATGACACTTTTTGAGCATAGCGAATGCGGGCGCTATCACTTTGCTTGTCGGTGATTTGCATTAAGCCTATGGCTAACCAGTCAACAGATGCACTTGACTGCGTGTTTTGAATACGAGCAAGCATTTCATCATCTAAAGCCAAGGTCGCTCCGCTGCCATTCGCTAAAGCAAAACGTCCTTTTGATGTGGGTTTCGCCACCCAATCCACAAAGCCAAAAGCCAGCAATAGTCCTGCGTCTTCAATGGGCCATGCATGAATAGGCACCGAGATTTTGTTGTGCCACTGACGAATTAACTGCCATATCCTGTGCTTCTTTTGTGCTTGCAAAAAGTTAAGTCTAAGCGAGAGCTCAGCGCTGCTATGGCCAAACATTGGGTCTTTACTCTCTAGCAAAGCGGCAATACCGCACGCCATGCTCTGATGAGCTTCACTTAGCGTTGCACTGCGAATCAGCATCACCGCCACATTCACATCCGTACCAAGCCTGTGCACCTGTTTGCCTAAAGGCGCTAACTTACCGCCACTGTCTAATATGCCTAGGTGCTTCAATTTAGCTATGGCTTGCGCTTGTTGCGCCGGCGACGGCGGATCTATGAGTGCTAAGTCACTTAGTTGCGTTCCCCACACTGCAGTCTCTAATAATAGCGACGAAATATCTGACTGCAAAATCTCAGGCACCGACTGTTTGGCAAGTCGATGATGCTGCTCTTTTGGCCACATTCTGTAACAGGTGCCCGGCATCAAGCGCCCCGCTCGTCCAGCGCGCTGAGTAGCAGACGCCTGCGATATTTTTTGCGTTGCAAGCTGCATAACGCCTCTTCTTAAATCAAAGGTCGCCCGCTTTTCAAGACCACTGTCGACCACCACCTCTATGCCGTCGATAGTTAAACTGGTTTCAGCAATATTAGTGGCCAACACGATTTTTTGCTTGCCGGGTACAGACGCCTCAAGTGCGCGCTGTTGCGCGTGTTTATCTAAGTCGGCATACAATGCCAGCACATTTGCATGAATTAAAGGCGAAGCCGCCAGCAATGCCGCGGTCTTTTTAATTTCAGCTACGCTCGGCAAGAATACTAACCAATCACGCTGATGCTGCTCAAACCTATCGATAACCAGCCGACTCACGCGCTCTGCAACTGACAGATTTATATCTGCGGTGACGTAATTAATATCCACATCGAACTGGCGACCTTCACTTTGCAACACGGGCGTATTAGGCATAAACCGAGCTAAACTCTCAACGTCTAAAGTCGCAGACATGACAATAATACGCAAATTATCTCTAAGGGCTTGTTGTACCTCTAAACTGAGTGCTAGAGAAAAGTCTGCGTGCAAATTGCGCTCGTGGAACTCGTCAAAAATAATTAACCCTACGCCAGGCAGATCAGGAGACGACTGCAACATTCTAGTCAGCACGCCTTCTGTGACAATTTCAAGGCGAGTGGAAGGGCTGGTTTTGTTCTCCCCCCGTATTCTGTAACCTACGGTGTCTCCTACTTGTTCTGATAGTTGTTGGGCTAAATATGCAGCAATACTGCGAGCAGCCATTCGTCGTGGCTGCAGCATAATAATTTTGCAATCGCAAAACACGGGGAGACTCAGTAGATAAAGCGGTAAACACGTCGACTTACCCGCTCCAGGAGGCGCAATTACGATAGCATCGCCCTCTTGCATTTGCTGCGCGAGAGGCTTAAAAATAGTTTCTATTGGAAGCACATTGCGACTCAAATTAGTGTAATAGCTCTAAGACTTGTATTAACGACATAATAGCAAATTAGATTTATGGATGCTCTTCGCAACGAGTCGTTGTTTTAACTAATACAACCTTTAATGATTTAGAATCGCTGTTAGAGCTAATTTGGTCGTTGGATAACTTGCAGATGCGTGATTGCCAAGGAAAATTGATGTTAAAATGTCCAAGCGTTTTTGACGCAGTCTCATTATTTCTTTTGTTCAAGCCACTCTTTTCCCATCTAATGAATAGAGCTTCTCTTCAAAGCGTATATTCAAAGCAATATCTGACCCTTTTGCAATAAACTCTCCACCACAATTTGGATGTTTAAATCCGGTCATTAAAACGCCTTTGTAAAATCGATTTTCATACTCTAAATCAAAGTCGCCGTTAAACGGTAAAACATCTGTACTTCCGCATTCTAGGCATCGCTCGTTTGTTATCCGATTGGTGAGCGACTCTAATAGCAATTTATATGCATCTAACTTTTTAGCGTCTTCATCATTGCTCTTTTTTAAGGAGGACAATAATCGGCTTATTAAGCCTTGTTGGGAGGTTTCGACCCTTTGAAAGTGGGTAATTTGAGTTTTTAGCTTGTCAATATCAAACTTTTCTTTTGCGGTCAGTGCTTCGCAGTTTTGGCAATAACAAAGCTCTCTATGTATAGGGATTTTAGTACCATTCACGCTATATACCAATCTACCCCATAGCACCATTGAGGTCTCAACGTATTCGCAACGGTTGCATTCGAAATGAATAAATCCCCGTGACGCCAAAAATTTTCGCTCCTTATCTATATAAAAGGTCAGTATTAACTTCCAGAGCATCACTTGCATCATTGTCATTCATTTACAGGTTATGCAGGCTTATTGTAAATTACTTTATCACCATTCTTTCAACTGCTGCATTTCTCTCAGCCGACTGCGCTGAATAACTAAAGCCTCAAACAAATCATCAATGGAATTATTGCTGGAATTGAGACCAGGTAATGCGATATTCGCTTCTGCAAAAAATCTATGCTGTTGATGCGCAGCATTATCCTTTAACCAAGCTTCTTTCCACCAGTCAGTAATTCTGCTCTTTGCATTTTTAAGCTTCAATTCTGTAGGTAACTTATCCCGTTTTTGATTGTTGATATTGCTATCTGTTGGAAGCAGGTTCCACAGATCATTATTCGGCCACCGAGCGAATGGTATGCTGTGATCTATATCATAGCGTCTATTAATTCTTTTCGCAGACCAGACACATTGCATGTCATGGTCATGCTTGAGCTCTTCAAATCGCTGTCTTACTTCCTGCGTGGTTCGTTTTGGTTCAAGCCAATTCAACGCTCTGTAGAGATGATGATGGTTTTTAGCATCTTTATAGACAACATTTCCTTTGTAGGTAGCCATGGTTTTCACCCATTCACTGATCAACACAGGCTCTATCCAGCAAGCGTAACGGTTGAACGCTATCCAAGTCGATTCGGGTAGTGAAAATTCGCCCCATTGTTCAAGTGTTGGCATATCTAGGAAAATACTATCTTTCGCCCTTACTGTTTTATTATCAACCTCAAACACCGTGCGGTCACTGTTTGGCAACTTGATATAGCGGCATGGCATTTCTTTGATATTAAGTACCGATGCTGAAATTGTTTTGTATAAAGCAATCGCATCCTCGCCAGAAAAAAAATTACCTATACGATAATCTGATGCGGCTCTGTGAGTTAGTTTGTGCCACCCATCGGCTTTCATAAACCCCATATTGGGTTGATTATTTGGTGTTTGAAATAACGAATGTTGATCAATTAAATCTTTATATTGATGGCACCAATACAAAGCAACCAATCCTACCGGTAAAATAACCCTGTCCCCAAAAACTGATGGCTCTCTGCGTATTACTGCTCCTGGATGCCCATCAGCAATTCTCAGTAAGACACGCAAAAGAGCAAGCTTATGTGTTGCGGATTTGCCGTCGTTTATTGCAACATGGCGAATAAATGGAAATGCGCCGGTACCATCATCAGGCAGTTGTAAAACAAGCGTTTGCCACGACAGATGTTTACGGCCATTCTTGTCTGGTTCGATAGGCGTTTCAAGTTTGCAAAACAAGCCTACTTCTGAAGCTAATTTTTTTAACTCATCAGCACAAACGTTATACATTTTGCGCTCGCGAAGGTCTTGTTCTGTTTGACCATATCGTAGAGAGATGGCAATTTTCCCTCCGGGTTTTAACAGATTTGCTAACTTTCGAATTGCTCGCGCTCTGTCGCTTGGCGCAACGTGCATCCATACTGCACTAAGCAATATCAAATCAAAACTAACCTCCAAGCTATATGTTTTAGCAAGTGAGGGTAGCGAGTCATCAAGCCATTTGATATCTTGATATTGCGTTAATTGCTGGCCTAAATTGCGTAACTGTTCAGACGGTTCGACAGCAACAAATTGCCCTAGTTTAGCTTCATCTTTTAACGTTGAAACCGCCTGTCTATACAAATCAGATATGTCACGTCCTGTGCCTGCCCCAACATCCAATACCGATACATTTGGTTTACTTAACATGTTTGGCAAACTTCTCGACCAAGAAGAATGCACATCATTAAATGATACCGAATTATACTGCTGCGAAATTTCAGCAACATGTTCATTGTAGTATTTTGTCGATGCCGGATACTCGGTCTTAGGCGGCTCTTTCAATCAAGCTTCCTCAAGATATAAAATGCCAACTTCAACTTTCTTGACTTTAACCATCTTTCCCCTTGATATCGCCGTGTCTGAAATGGCTCTCCAATGAGAGCCTGAGAAACGTATTTGTGATGGCGAGTTTGGCGAGATGTCTGTGTCTAACAAAAATGTACTGCCAATTAGGTCAGACTTGACTTCGTTTGGCACTTTATCTTTTTGAAGTCGTTTCATTGGTTTCCATAGCAGAGCGACCAATAATCCATCTATCACGGAAACGGCCACGAATGCTTCTAGCAACCCTTCATCGATAAAGCCTAGCGACATTAACGCAGAGGTTACTATCATAGATAAACCAAGAGTCACCAATAAGATAACCGTAAAACCGAAAACCACCTCTGCGACTATCAGCACAAAACCTAGAAATAGCAGATATTGGGAGAGATTATTGGTGATGCTTTCCATGCTTAATCTGCCTTTTGACCAATTTTATTGACTATCGTCATCGCTTGAGCGACGACGCTGCCTATATCGGTCGCGTTATCGGGCAATAAGACCATAGAGCTTTCTTTAGCAATGCTTTCTTTTGCTTTTATAGCGCCTTTTGCTAAGTCTAATTGAATTGCTTTTTGCCCTTCTTCGGTAGATGCCACAATCCCAATTTTTTCAATTGCATTGGCTTCTGCTTCGGCGACGCGAATAATGGCTTGTGCTTCACCTTCGGCTCTTAATATTTGTTGCTCTTTATCTGCCTGCGCCTCTAATACTATGGCTTCCTTATTACCTTGAGCCCGGTTAATTTCCGCCTGCCTATCCCCTTCTGACTCTAATATTTTTGCTCGCTTTAGACGCTCAGCTTTCATTTGTTGCTCCATTGCGTCTAACACCGAGGTAGGCGGTTTTATGTCTTTCAATTCATATCTTAAAACCTGCACACCCCAAGGCATAGCGGCTTCATTTAAAGCAGTCACAATATTGGCATTTAACTGGTCGCGCTCTTCAAAGGTTTTATCTAACTCCATTTTACCAAGCTCAGAGCGCATGGTGGTTTGCGCAAGTTGAGTCACTGCAAAAGTATAGTCTTCAACACCGTATGTGGCCTTATAAGGGTCAACCACTCTGAAGTACAACACTCCGTCTACCGATAGGGTAATGTTATCTTTGGTTATGACAGTTTGCTCGGGTACGTCGCCTGCTTGCTCTTTAAGCGACCGGTCAGCTGCCACTTTATCGATAAAGGGCACGATAAAGTTAAGTCCAGCCTCTAATGTAGTATTATATTTACCAAAACGAGAGACGATATACGCTCGATTTTGCGGCACAAATTTCAAAGAGGACTTTAAAGCAACAACGACTAATATAAGCAGTACTACTTCATAAGACAGCACATAACTTAACGCTTGTTCCAGATTCATAAATTTCCTTATTTTGGGAGTTATTCAAATGTTAGCCAACCTACATAGTGACAAAAAATCAGAGAAATGGATACTTTTTTGTTGAATTGAAGTGGTTAGTTAAACCTTAAACGAGAGGCCGAATAACTCGTTAATTTAAACAGCGTATTGGCAAATAAAAAACCGAAAAATATAGCATTCATGGGTCTGCACACAATGACTTAAAGGCAATAATGCATAGACCTTTCCAATCAAGCCAATATTAATGCGAACTATTATCATTTGCATTATTGACACCCTTTCTTTTATCAAATAGTATTTGCCATGTATTCGCGCTTGTTGTCTTTTGTAAGTGCTGAAACGCGCATTGGCTTCAATAGAAAACTTTCTTGGGGAACTTCGATGAAGATAAACACCGTCTTTCGGACTGGAAGAATATATAAAACCGCCACCTTATGTTTAACGACTGCATTATTTGCATGCGGAGGCAGTAGCGATGACACCGTCATAGAAACGGTTAACGCATCGTTTGCTGAAGATTCAGAATACCAACAAAGCTTCGGTTTTAGCGATACACCTTTGGTGATCAGCAATGCTAGCAATGGCAATCTCTCAGTGTCTGATAGCAATGTATCTTACTTGCCAAATCAGGACTTCAATGGCACCGACAACGCCGTGATAGAAGCTGGCAATACGCGGTATGAGTTCAGCTTTACCGTCACACCAGTAAATGACTTGCCGGTACTGACTGAATCACAGATTTTAGTCACGGCTGGAGACCAGATCACCGGTCAACTCGCCGCTAACGATGTAGATGGTGACACCGTTACTTTCAGTGTGGCGGCTGCGCCAGAAAACGGCACTTTGACGATAAGTGACACCGGGGCATTTTCTTACACGCCCGCGCAGTTTGAATTGCCTGTGGATAATTTCACCGTGCAACTTGACGATGGCACCGAAACGACTACCGCTCAAGTAGAATTGCGCCCATCATACGCAACCAACGAAGACAAGCGCGCCTATTATTATCGGTCGTCACAGTCTCATCTTAAACAAGCGGTCAATGTGCTTTCAAACGTTGATGATGATATCGCAACAGAAGATGCCTATGTCGCACTGGCAATCGGTTATGCAAATGCAGGCCTAGAGTCTCAACTGCAGGGGGTGCTAGAGAATAACCTAACGACACAGCAGGCCGCTGCAAATGCTCAAAGAAGACTTGCAAACTTTAGCGTACAGCAAGGTAACCTCGAAAAGGCACGCGACTATTTCATAAATGCACTTCAAACTTACGCTCAGTTCATTGCGGATAATGGCATAAACAACATATCAAACAATGACGCCTCGTTTATTCAAGGACTGGCGAACGACGCGCGTGTATTACAAGACGAAACCTTGTCCAACTTAATTCAGCAACAGCTAGATTTGTATCTCCAAGAACTTGGTGGAATTGATCGCGAATACGCCACACCGTTTGGACGTTTTGTTACCGCGTATAGATTTGAAGTGAGGGATTTGCTATCGCAATATCTCGTCGATCGTACAGACGACAATTTTGCACGAGCACTGACTGCAATTGAACAATTTACTGCGATTGCTCGTGAAACAGGTTATCAAGAAGTTCGTCGTGGCGAGAATCAAGGACAGCGCTACTACAGACTAGCACCATTATATAATGCTGAAGCGGTCGGGTATTTTTACGATCTTGGAGCATTTGAACAGGCGAGAGACCAGCTCGCTTATGCGTTTGCTTACTATGGCGACGTGAGCTACGACGAAAATAGAGCCAGAGAAGCTCTGCCGCATTCTGATATTACCCGAACGGAATACACCTTTCCACTTATCGATGTCGCATACTATTTTGCGTTACTGTATCCAGAGCAGGATACTGGGATTATTTCGGCGTTGGTAGACCCGTCGGATATATTTGCAGACGATGTGGACAATGCACTTGCAGATGCCTCTGCCATTAATATCGTACTAAGCGGCGGTGATATAGCGACGGCTGTCCAAGAGGTAGAAACGCTTTATCAAGGCGATTTACGCGACGTGGTAGAGAGGCTGACCAGCCGTGGGATCAATTCCACCCCCTATTTTGGTGAAACTTTGTTGAACAATGGCCTAACCGAGCAGGCGGTTACCGCTTACGATCGTGCTTTTGAGATTCTTGAAACTGACGCATATCTTCAGGACAACACCAGGACCACTACCTATGCAACGGGTTCAAGAGGTTGCTTAAAATTTGTCGACTTTTACCTAAGAGTCGGTCTAAATGATAAGGCTACCGATGCAGCCGCAACTTGCGAACAAATTCAGCAACAATACTTCAGCGAGGAAAATACTGACCAACGCGATGTCGCAGAAGCTTACATTGATGTCATTGACGCTTATACTCTGACCGACAACAAGACCAAAACCGAAGAGACTGCTGTTGAATTACGAGCATATCTTGATGGCGTTTATTCACGTAGCGACGTCTTTGAGCGCAAGGCTCAGGTAACCGCAATATTAATGTTTAACACTAGTCAAAATGCTGCCATCACGAGTCTTCAAGAACTTGTGACTGAGCTTGGCTCAAATTCATTTGACACTTTTGAGCAAGAAGTCGAGACGTATATTGAGGCACTTGCTGCTGCGGTTAATTTCGAGTTTGAAGATAATTCCTTACTAGATCGTCCTGCCACCGCCATTTCTTTGCGTTCCCAATTTAATACTGACACCTACACCGATGCCCTGTCGCAGTTCTCAAGTCTTACCACTGAACTTTCAGACGCTTTGCAAAGTGCCACTGAATCGCTTGCTGTGTCCGAATTGAGCGGACTATACGAGGAAGTGATAGAGGTAATGGCCGCCGCACGACAATATGATGCGATACGCACCCTAATTACAACGCTTGGCTTTACTGGTGAAGAAGCCATCATCGCAAATGCAACCCTGGCAAACGCTTTAGCATTGCAAGATGACTTTCCTTCCACAGATGTGGCGTCAGTCGACACTGATGGCGATGGTCTTGCTAACTTTTATGCGCCAACGGTCAGCGAAAATGAAATTGCTGCATCAGGGGTAGAAGCGGATCAAGATTCTGATAATGACGGGATTGCGGATGAAGAAGACCTGAACCCATTGGGAAGTAACGGATCGTGACCAAACCATGTTGTATTCGGGCGATGGCAACTCTTGCCATCGCCTTTAGCACAGTATCATTGCCGGTTCAGCTATTCGCTAAACAAACCAACAAACCAACAATGACCGGTCAAAACCAAGTAAGCGCAGAACTTCAAGATAGCGAGCGAGTATTTCGCGTGCACTGCGAAGCTGAGTTTAAAGATAATGCCAGCGCGCTGAAAGCATGTTTGGACCAACGTTTTGAAGTGATTAAAGTCTACGGCAGTCGGCCTTTGCCCATTTCAATAGGACTGACCGGGAAATACGCATTGGACCGTGAATTTCTCGACAATAATGCAAAAGGTAACGGTAATATCACAGATATGCTGACGATCTTACCGGGGATCCAAGCCAGCGAAAATGCCCTGGACGTTGAGTTGCAGTCTGAAATTCGCAGTCAGTTAATTTCAATTTCTGGAGCACAACCTTGGCAGACTGGATTTTTTTTCGATGGTATCTCAAATAACTCTCTTATTGATCCTGGTGCCAGCCAACGTTCAGTGGAAGCAGTGAATGATGTGCAAGGCCATCCGCAAAGCACCTTTATAAATCAAAGTCTGGTCGGTGAAGTTGAAGTATACGACAGTAATATCCCTGCGCGCTTTGGTCAGTTCAGCGGTGGTGTGGTCAATGTCAAGCCCCGTGAATATTTACAAGCACCGTCATTACGTATCAATTACCGAACTACGCGAAGCAGCTTTAATCGTTATAATTTAATCGACGAGAGGCAGCTAAACGAAGAAGATGCTGCTGCGACAGAACAGACAGAATTACCATCAGAGCCTATGTTCGACAAGCAGACGCTCAGCCTCAATGGCAGATTCGACCTGTTTGACAAACATAGGTTTGTCTGGGGCTTATCAACGACTCGTTCCAAGGTAGATGAACTCAGCTTACTGCAACTTCAAACCAACGAACGCAAATCCACAAACCTGTCCCTTAGATATTCTGTAAAAGACGCCTTTCTTGATGAGTTCAACATCAGTGTTAACCATTCTCCCTATGAAGGCACACACCTGCTGACCGACGTACTTAACTCTGAACTTAAGAATAAGGGCGGCGGCACGTCAGTTGGCATCAATACAACGCATAATTTGAAGCATTTCCAATGGAATTCGAGATTTAACTTAGCCGTCAGCGAAAATTCACGTCAAGCGCCAAATATATATTTACCTTGGTATAGGGCACCGGGAAAAGCATGGGGAATTGACAGCGGTGACGTCCCATTTTCAATAGAAGGGGGCTATGGGGATATAGAAAAGCTGCAAAATAGATACAGCTTTGAAAATGATTTAAGTTTCGATGACATAGAAGTATTTGGCGGAGATTTTCGTACTGAAGCCGGGTTATCGTTGGAGTTTATTGAGTTAGAGCGTAATCGAACGCAAACGGCGTTGGTGTATAACAGCCCTTTTAGAGACGCTAATCTAGATTGCAATGGGCAGATGATTGACTGCGTAGAACAGACCTTTCGCACACCACTTGATGAGTTATTTGCAGATGGCATAATTGATTTTTCAGATCCAGAACAGAGTCGATTGTATTCTGAAAATATTCTTACACGTGGTCAATTTTTCCAATACCGCAGAGTATATCCACTAGAAGACATTTTGGTTGAGCGCGAAAGCGCCGCAGGATATGTCAGCTCAAGACTTGAATATGAGCGAGCTCGGATCACCATCGGACTGCGAGCAGAGTATGATTCAGTGTTCGAAAATCTGAATATCGCCCCGCGCATAAAGTTGGGCCTTGACCCATTTGGAGACAATCAGTATCTTCTGTCGGCAGGTGTGAACCGGTATTATTCGACGGGGCCTATGACCTATCTGATCCGTGAACAGCAACGTCCCTACACTACACAATACCGAACCATATCTTCTGGCAGTGTAGGCGATTGGCTAACGTCCACTCAAGCAGAACGCTTTCGTTATGATTACTCAGGACTAAATACTCCGTATAACGATGAGTTCTCGTTAGGTTATCAGCAGGCGCTTTTTGGCGGTATTCTCTCTTTAAATGCCGTTTTAAGAGAGCAAAAAGATCAGGTTACGAGAAGTGATACTCGCATCGAAGATGGGATAACCATTATTTCGCAAGATAACCTTGGCAGCGGTGAATACGAACGATTCACCTTATCTTATAATCGTGCGTTTAATAGCTCTGTTGTGTGGTTCCATGTCAGTCGCTCTGAAAATCAAAGTTCAAGCTCTTCCTATGATGATAGGGTGGACAATGTACCTGAAGATGAGCTAGTAGTATTGCAATCGCCGAGGCCATCTGGCGGTGTAACCAACCGACTCATTAGTCAGAACGACCTTACCCTGCGAAACCTTGATTTTAGTCGACCCATAAGCGCTAACCTGAATCTGCAGACTAATTGGACCGAAACTTTCAAAACCACCGTCAATTTTAGCTATGTGGGCAGTTTCGAATCGGCTATTAATACCAATTCTGTGATTGAGGTCGACCGCGATGTCAGCATCTGCCAAAACTGCAATATCACCAACTTCAGTTATCCATTATTTGTTGACGTAACTAGGCCCGCTGTTACTCTAATTAATCTTAACGCTGATTATCGTTTTGAATATCAACAACATGAGTTTGAATTGTCGTTAGAGGTGAGCAATTTAATGAACGACCGAACATACACCGTGGGCCCAAATCAAACTGGTTTGGAGGTTGGTAGAAGCTTTTGGCTTGGAATAAGTTATGAAATGTAATTCTGTACGGGTACATGTGAGCCTTGGTTTGCTCTTAGTATTTTTTTGGGTAAATGCGTCAGCAGAAACCTCTCAAGCGACCTCAAATGGGTCAGAAAAACTGTGGCAGCAATATCTGCAGAGCCCGGATGCCTGGCCTAAGATGGCGCCTTTTGCAGAGCAGGATGTTGCGCCCTTGCCACAAGCTGCGAAAATAAATGAGGATGAAGTGGCGCTAGGACGAGCATTATTTCATGCTAAAACGCTATCTAGGAGTCGTCGGATAAGCTGCGCGAACTGCCATATTGCTGATGCTGGGTTCGGCGACCCTCTTGCGGTCAGTATTGGAGCCAAAGGCAGAGAAGGCAAACGCAATTCCCCTTCCTTGTTAAATGTCGACCTTTGGCAGACGCTGTTTTGGGATGGACGCGCTCAGGATCTTGCCGAGCAGGCGATGGAGCCGCTGACCCATGTGGATGAAATGGATTCAACGCCTCAAATCGCGCAACAGGCTGTAAAACAAAATCGTCAATTATTATCACTGTATAAGCAGGCATATGGCCAAGAAAACGTACGATGGGATAACATGGCAACAGCCTTGGCCGCGTTTCAAAGCACATTGCGTGGCCCTGATACTCGTTTTGACCACTTTTACCGAGCCGTTGCCGATGCAAAGTTTGAAGATGCTAGGAAATTGATCACAACACAAGAATTACGCGGCCTTCATCTATATCGAACTAAAGCCGGATGCGTTAACTGTCATAACGGTGAATTATTTTCCGACCAGAAATTTCACAATACTGGTTTGCATTATTTTGGACGTAAATTTGAAGATCTTGGTCGTTACGAACTCACTGGAAAAAACGAGGATATGGGAAGCTTTAGAACGCCTATGCTGCGACATGTACACCAGACAAATCCATGGATGCACAATGGATTATTTGACAGTATGCTCGGGATCGTTCGAATGTATAAACACGGCGGAGCTCGACCAAAAAGACCGCAGAATCTGCCAGAAGAACAATATTTTCCTGAAACTTCAGAAATTTTGCAGCCATTTCCTCTGTCCAAAGAAGAAGAAGAGGCCTTACTTGCATTTATCAAAATACTGTAGCAGCTTAGTTGTCGAGCATGGCAACCAAATGAACCACAATTCATCCAACGGTTCCTTAATTGTGGTTAACAATTGGATTGAGAATGCAAGAACAAAACACTTCTTGCCCAAACTTGACCTTTGATTACTGCAGTCATAGGGAAAAATAACTGAGTAATATTTTCACAAATTAATCGATGTTTTTGAAAATATTCCATTAGCCTGCAATTTTGCCCCGCTGAACCGCTCTGCACCTTTTCTTTGTCAACTGAAAAAGGTTGCTATTGACTCTAACTTTACCATTCATAACGATGCTGACTCGGTATCCAATTTGCTGTTTCGTATTATCTTTCACATACCGCTCATGTAGGAGGCAATATGTTTATTCAAAGGGTAAAAACCCCAGGTTTGGCACACTTATCTTATGTCATAGGTGCCGACTCAAAAGCTATCGTCATTGATCCGAGGCGCGACATAGATGCCTACATTGACATTGCCGAACAAAATGAGTGCTACATAACACATGTGATAGAAACTCATCGAAATGAAGATTTAGTGAGTGGAGCCCCACTGCTGTCAACGTTATTCAATGCTCAAGTATTACACGGTCCAAACGCCGATGGTGAGGTAGCCTATGCAACGACCGTTCGTGAAGGGTACACACTTGAACTAGGCACACTCCTATTAGAGATAATAGAAACTCCAGGGCATACAAAAGACAGTATTTGCATATTGGTGTTTGATAACAATTTTTCTCAGGGTTCAACAGCAATT
>CBFIBG010000008.1:0-75914 GCA_965660815.1 Glaciecola sp. | reverse complement strand
CTATGATCAAACGGCCAATACTGCACACCCAGGAAAAATTAGTGCTCGGATTTAAACCTGACACCTACGAGGCGTTGTTTAATCATGCTTGATGATGTAATAGAGGTTACGAAACGACTCATTTCTAAACCATCTATCACGCCTGACGATGCTGGTTGTCAAGATTTTATGATTGACTCACTTAAAGAACTTGGCTTTGAATGTGAGCCAATGATTTTTGAGGACACTACTAATTTATGGGCACGAAGAGGGTTCTCAAAGCCTGTTTTTTGCTTTGCTGGACATACCGATGTAGTACCTACCGGACCCGTCGAAAATTGGCAATTTGATCCATTCAAGCCAACCCAGAAAGACGGCTTTCTTTATGGCAGGGGCGCTGCAGATATGAAAGCTTCGCTTGCAGCCATGATGATGGCAACAAAAAGGTTTGTTAATGACTATCAAAATCACAAAGGTTCAATCGCTTTTCTCATTACCAGCGATGAGGAAGGGCCTTTTATAAATGGAACCACACGGGTCGTGGACACGCTAGAAGCCAGAAATGAAAAGATTGACTACTGTATTGTTGGAGAGCCTTCAAGCACCGAACAGACAGGAGATGTGGTAAAAAATGGACGAAGAGGCTCTTTAACCGCAGAGCTCACCATTTTGGGTAAACAAGGGCACGTGGCCTATCCTCATCTTGTTGATAACCCGATTCATTCTGCAAGCAAATTTCTCTCCGATTTAAGTTCTACCCATTGGGATAACGGGAACAAATTTTTCCCAGAAACTAGCATGCAAATTTCTAATATTAATGCGGGTACGGGCGCTACCAATGTAGTGCCGGGATCAATAGACATTGTATTCAATTTCAGATATTCAACTGAAGTAACCGCGCAAGACCTCACAGCGAAAGTAGAAGCGCTCTTAGATAAACACAATCTAAAGTACAAGCTTAAATGGACTTATAACGGCGTTCCGTTTTTAACGGATAGAGGCGAATTAGTGGATGCCTGCGTCAAAGCTATCAAAGATGTCACCGATTTAGATACGCAATTGTCAACCGCGGGTGGGACATCTGATGGGCGATTTATAGCACCAACCGGAGCTCAAGTGATTGAGTTGGGTCCTGAAAATAATACAATTCATCAAATTGATGAGTGCGTCAATATCAACAATGTAAAAACCTTGGAAGACGTTTATTACCAAGTTTTGGTGAACTTACTAGCATGAATAATTCAATACTCGGACAAAATGACAATAGCCTAACTTCATTGGAAAACGGTCACAGACTCCTGCCAAGAGTCGCGACTGCATTTCATAAAATGCAGACGGCAGCAAAGACAGATAATATTAATATCTCAATTTGCAGCAGTTTTCGCAGCTTTGACAGACAATTGTCTATTTGGAACAAAAAATTCAGTGGTCACCTCCCGTTATACACTCTTCAAGGAGACACACTGGATCACGCCGCTTTAAGCGATGAAGAAAAAATTCACGCTATCATGTTGTGGTCAGCCTTGCCCGGCGCAAGCCGTCATCATTGGGGTACCGATTTTGATGTCTATGACAAAGTAAGCGTGGAAAACAATGGCCACAAGCTTCAACTTATCCCTGAAGAATATTCTGGCAACGGACCTTGCGCAAATATGTGTGCTTGGATCCAACAATACGCACAAGACTTTGGGTTTTATTTCCCTTATTCAGAATATGTGGGTGGGGTTGCTGCGGAGCCATGGCATATGTCATACAAAGAGCAGGCCTTACAGATTGAACAACAGTTTGACATTGAAGCATTACAAGATGCGCTGAAAAACGCTAATATCTTGGGGAAGGTAACCGTTCTTTCATTACTGCCTGAATTAGTCGACAGATACACTTTCAATAAAGGCATTAAATAACCTTATATTTTTGATTGTCTTACTGTTATTGGTTTTACCTGTAAATAAATCACTACTGAATGCAGACATCATATATAATTAGAAGTACGACAAAAGCCAATCTTTAATTTGATAGCACAACTAGCACGGTTGCTCATATGCGCTTAAATTAAAGCCTAACCAATAAGAGAGATATACCGTGGATATAAGTTTAGGCTGGATAATTTTAATTGTAGTAATCATCTTTGGAATAGTTATCAGTAACATTATGTTACTTAAGCAAAGTAATAAAGATTTTGTTTTTCCTGATAATTATGAGAAAAGTAAAAAAAAGGAAAACAAAGATGACGACGATGACTCCTCCGGCTTAATATAGCCGAAGGTCAGAGCTTTGCGGTTAGTCAGATATACTGACCGCTGTCCCACTAATACTTACCATTAGCATACTGCCATTTTGACCCACAACTTCATAGTCTAAATCCACCCCTACGACAGCATTTGCACCTAGCATGTAGGCCTCACGGCTGATTTCATCAAATGCTATTTTTCGAGCTTTGGTCAATTCAGCCTCGTAACTGCCAGAACGTCCCCCCACGATATCTCTGATTGATGCAAATAGATCTTTAAAAACATTTGCTCCCATTATTGCCTCACCAATAACCACCCCATGGTAAGCTTCTATTTTTTTGCCTTCTACACTGTTAGTAGTGGTAATTAACATTCAGTTCTCCTTGATTAATTGAATTCAATACCCGATTGATCTCGATCGCTTGTTGTTCGCATTCGTCATTGGTGTAAAAATCGGGGGAACCTGCTCCCCAAATTGGGCCAGGCCAAGCAGCATCATACTCAAATCTAGCCACATGATGTATGTGCAATTGTTTCACAATGTTTCCGATGCTTGCGATATTTATTTTATCTGGAGAATAAAGTTGAGTAAGTGTTTTACTGACCAAGTTAGATATTTTCAGACAGTCTATCTGAACCTTGTAATCCAAGTAATGAAACTCTGTAACGCCCAATATAGAAGGCACTAAGATAATCCATGGAAAGCGTTTATCTTTGTGCAAAAGAATGCAAATACCGTTAATCGTAGAAATATGCAGGGTATCGCTATCAAGTCTTTGATCTAGTTTAAATGACATAAAAAAGCTCTTTTTTAAATGCAAATATTATCTATTAATATTACTTTCAACGATTATCTTACAGTGCCTTTGGAATAACCGTTAACAGTGCCCTTTGCCCTATTTCCACATTTGCATTTGGAAATACAATTGCTTCCCCATCAAACTCAGCAACATAATCTTGACCCGTTTCACTGGCAAGCACCTCTCCTTTTTTGAAACTCTCGAAATTAGCTACATTCTCGCTAAAGTGCAATTTAAAATCTGATTGATGCTTATTAATTACCTGATTAACCGTGAATATTTCAGTAGGACATTCATGGTATTCAGGCACTGCAATCTCATCTTCTGACAACAGAGCCAATAAACTTTTTCTAACTTGTAAAAATTTTCCCATATCATTTTGACCGAAGGGGCGTACCTTCCCCAATTCGACGGTAAACGCATCTGCATTGTGGTTGAACGACGAATAATAACTAAAAGTAGTTGTCGGTGACTGAGACAATAATATTGTATTTACCCCACACATAGATAAAAATGCTAACTGATTTTTATTATGAGCTTTACCATGTAGATAAGGATAGACGGCAAACTTTTCGTTCTTTGAGGCTCTTATAGCAGTATGCAAATCGTAATGCAGTCTTACATCGCCCGCACTGTCAAAAAATGCATCAACGGCATCCATGAGTTCTTTTGCTCGTATTCGCTCCGCATTATCCAACTCGATGTCTCGATAAAAAAGCCGATTTAGGTTTTCTTGCACAAATCGTTGCCCAATATGCATGGCTGGTATATTTCCGAACAGAAAAAGAATTCTATGCGAAGAAACAAACTCACCAGACAATAGGCCGTTGATTAAATCATTGCATATTTCAATGGGAGCGGTTTCATTTCCATGAACGCCGCAAGACAAAATTATACTTTTGGAATTAGCGTTATTTTGCTCTAAGTTCACGCCAATAATTCCGTTTCCAAGCAAGTGAAATTCATTGCTGATGGAGTTTTGCGACGACCAATCAGTATTGGGCGAGAAACTAAATCGGGTATTTTCAAGATCATATTGTAAACAAAAGCTAAGATAGTCATCTTTTACTAATTCAATAATTTGTTCTTTTGATAATTGAGTCGTGCTTTTCAATGTCAACATTACTGTTTATTTTTACGCCTTTTCAAAAACTAATGGGAAAAAAGTTCGAATGATGGTGTCTATATCACTATACATGAGAGTATACATAAAGCGGTTAGAAAGATGCAAAAGTACTCTTGCATCAATAATACGGGAAAGACATTTGTTAATATATTGGATGAAAATAAAGTAAGCTTTTAAGATGTATGCGTCGAAATTTGCCAAGGTTGATGGCGAATTCCCACATAACAATCAACCGGCCATTTGTTCATTCACATTTTTATGGATTACGTGATTGAAATCTCCAACCCTTAGCTGCTCGAGAAATTCTTCAAGTGGCACCGCCTTAGAAAAAAGAAACCCCTGCCCTTTTTCTATGCCCATTTTTTGCAAAAGAGCCAATTGTTTACGCGTTTCTATGCCTTCTGCGTAAGTTTTACAACCCTTAGCGTCACATATAAGTTTTGTCGCCTGAACGATTGCACTGTTTACGGGGGAATCCTGCAACTCTAGCACAAATGCCTTATCAATTTTAATCGCCGACAAATCTAAATCTCGTATAAAGCTAAGATTTGAATACCCTTTCCCAAAATCATCCATTGAAATTGCAACACCCATGGCCCTAATCTCGGATAACTGTTGTTTGACCAGCAGGGAGTTAGACAATGCAACATCTTCTGTCAATTCAATTTCTAAATGTTCTGGAGACACTTGGTATTTGTTTAGGAGGGACTTCATTGTTTCAACAAGTCGTGGGTCGTAAAGTTGCGTAGGTGAGACGTTGACCGACACAACTTTTTCATAACCATGTTGAGCAATAATAGAGAGTGATTTGATAGACTCTTCAAGGGTCCAATAGCCCAAGTCATTCATCATGTTATAAGATTCTGCCGCTTGCAATAAGGTACCCGGAAATACCATACCATCAAGAGGATGGTTCCATCTAAGCAGGCATTCTCCTCCTATTATAGAAAAATTTGTTAAATCGACTTTCGGTTGGAAAAACAATTGAAGTTCGTTTTTTGTAATCGCTCTGCGTAAATCTGCTTTGAGAGTTAGTCCTCTTCCCGTTTGCTCTCTAGTGTCATCAGTTAACAACGTGAAGTTTTCATGACGATTAGACTTTGACTTCTTCAGTGCAGTTTCTGCAAGAGAGATTATAGTATTTATATTCGTGCTGGGGTTTTTTCGAACAGAAGCACCCACATTAAAATCAGCGATAAAAGCGGTGCCGCATATGGTCAGTGGAGTTTTAAAGTGATTGCATAGATTTGTATGTTGCTCTCTTAACGCTGACTCAGAAATCGCGTTGGTAAAGACCAGCCCAAAAATATCTCCACTAATACGCCCTAGTGCAATAGAAGACGACATTACTTTACCCATTTGATTCACAATTTGAAGTAACAAATCATCGCCTGAGCTGTGGCCGAACGCAGTTGAGACATCTGAAAACCGCATTATGTCAATTAACATTAGGCTGAATCGTTTCTCCTTTTTAGATATTTGATTGATAATCTCAATAAAATTATATCTGTTAGGCAATTCGTTAAGATGTTTAGCTGGATGCTGGTTCATAACAGTGAATTCTAGTCCGTACTTATTATTATCGTATGGTTAACTACCTCAGTCCTTATTGTATCGGGCTTAACTCTGTGATCTTTACCAAAACCATAAAAAAAACCAGCGACAACGCAATTTGCCGCTGGTTTCCTTAAAAATGAAAAGCAAACTTTACCTATACTTTACAAACGTCCAGTTTCCAAACACGTTCAATGTAATCGTTCACCGAACGGTCTGATGTAAATTTACCCATTTTAGCAGTGTTCAATATCGCCATTTTGGCCCATCTAGCTTTATCTTTATAAGCCATATCTAATGCCTTATTTGCTTCACTATACGATTCAAAATCTGCCAATACCAGATATGGATCGCCTCCACCAAGTACGCTGTGTTTTAGACTACTTAACGCTCTGGGGGAGCCAGGCGTAAAATAATCCGTGTCTAACCAGTCCAGTACAGCTTTTATCTCTGGGTTTTGATAATAAACATCGTGCGGGTTATAACCGTTTGAGTTTAATGCCTCCACTTGCTCTACAGTGTTTCCAAAAATGAATATATTTTCATCACCAACTTCTTCAGCAATTTCAATATTAGCCCCATCTAATGTGCCAATAGTAACCGCCCCATTTAACGCCAATTTCATGTTACCTGTTCCGGAGGCTTCTTTGCCTGCAGTGGATATTTGCTGGGAAACATCAGCGGCCGGTATCATTTTCTCTGCAAGTGACACTCGGTAGTTCGGTAAAAATACAACTTTTATCTTATGATTCACTCGATTATCTTTGTTAATGGTGTCCGCCACTTTATTAATGCCATAAATAATGGTTTTTGCAAGCGCGTAACCAGGAGCCGCTTTTGCACCAAAGATAAATACTCTAGGATGCATATCGTAATCTGGGTTTTCTAATAACCGCCTATAGAGCGCCATAATGTGCAATAAGTTAAGGTGCTGTCTTTTATACTCGTGCAAGCGTTTAATTTGTATATCAAAAATAGCATTTGTATCAACTTCAATGCCGGTTAATTTTTTAATTTCCTCAGCAAGTAGTTTTTTATTCTGATGTTTTACCTTCATAAATTGATTCTGGAAGGTCTTGTTATCTGCAAACTTAGATAGTTTGTCTAGCTCATCTAAATTCAAAGGCCATGCCGTGCCAATTTTCTTAGATATTAAGTCAGATAATAAAGGGTTACACGCTTTCAACCAGCGCCTAGGCGTAACGCCATTGGTCACGTTGGTTAGCTTACTTGGGTACAATTCATCAAATTCCGGGAAGAGGTTTTGTTTCACCAATTTTGAGTGAATTTCTGCGACACCGTTAACAGCAAAGGAACCAATAACAGATAAATTACCCATACGAACCATTTTCTCATTGGCTTCCTCTATTATCGAAAGTTTGGATTTCATGGCGTTATCGCCAGGCCACTTCTGTTCAACAAGTTGCATAAATCTGTGGTTAATCTCATAAATTATTTCGATATGACGTGGCAGTATTTTTTCTATCATTCTTACCGGCCACTTCTCGAGCGCCTCTGGCAATAACGTATGATTGGTGTAAGCGAATGTCTGGGTGCAAATCTTCCATGCGGTATCCCAATCTAATTCAGCCCTATCGACCAATATTCTCATGAGTTCTGGAATAGCAATGGCTGGGTGAGTGTCGTTCAATTGAATGACTACCTGCTCTGAAAATCTGCTCCAATCATCCCCATGCGCCCTTTTATAGCGCCGAATGATATCTTTTAGTGAACAGGCACTGAAGAAATACTGCTGAATTAAACGCAACTCCTTACCTGCTTCAGTCTCGTCATTTGGATACAACACCTTTGATATGGTCTCAGCCTGTATATTTTCACGCTGAGCGTCGACGTAACCACCTGCGTTAAATACATCCCAATTAAAATAATCAGAAGACTGACTTTCCCACAAGCGCAATACATTAACAGTGTTGCCACCGTAGCCCACAACAGGTATGTCCCAAGGAACCCCTTTCACTATCGAGCCTGGATGCCACTCTTTTTTAATTTTCCCGCTATCGCCGTACTTTGTCTCAACGTAACCATACAAAGAAACTTCTTGTATCGACTCAGGCCTGCAGATTTCCCATGGGTTGCCGTAGTCCCTCCAACTATCTGGTCTTTCAATTTGAGCACCATGCTTAATCTCCTGTCGAAACAACCCATGCTCATAATGGATACCGTAACCAATCGCAGGATACTGAAGCGTGGCAAGTGAGTCGATAAAACAAGCCGCTAAACGACCTAAACCACCATTGCCAAGGGCCATGTCTGGTTCTTCTTCCAAAATATCGGTCAAATTAACGCCAAGCTCTTTCATCGCTGAATCAGCAACATCAAACAACTCAAAGTTATGCATATTATTTGATAAAAGCCGGCCCATTAAGAACTCCGCTGAAAAGTAATGCACGGCTCGGGTATCGTTCAGATAATGCGTTTTTTGCGTTTTTCTTAATTGATTTAAAACTAGCTCTTGAATAGCCGCACTGGTCGCCTTATACCAAGCGTGATTGTTGGCCTTGTTTTCATCAGTGCCAAGCGTGGAATGAAGGTTTTTTATTACTGCCTGCTTAAATGAATGCTTATCAAACTTTATTAGAGAGTTTGCTTGGCTACCTTTAGATTTTGAAGTAGAGGATTCGCGTTTTTTAGATGATTTATTTGAAATTGTCATAATTTGCTCTTTTGAAAATAGCTTATATGTAAGTTTATTACATTAAAACAAGCAAAACTATTCCCAAAAAGGCATTTCATACGTATGGATGTTAACAGAGTGTTAATTCTTTAGAATGTTTTCTTATAATCGATTAAATTAATCGTTTTGATAACATTTATTTCACATATATTATGTATTTTACTTACATTTAGCTAATTATTTAAAACACTCGACACCAATTTTTCAGCTTCCTCAATTATTTTATGTAAATGAGTTTCACCTTTGAATGACTCAGCGTATATTTTATAAACATTTTCAGTTCCAGAAGGTCTGGCAGCAAACCAACCGCTCTGTGTACTCACTTTTACGCCACCTATCGCGGCTTGATTTCCAGGAGCATGAGTTTGCACATTGGTAATGTCTTCGCCGCCCATTGACTGTGCGACAATATCTGAAGCCTTCAAACTTGACAGTTTTGCTTTTTCGGACAAGCTGGCCGCAACATCGATTCTTTTATACATCGGCTCACCAAATTGTTTGGTTAAACTTTGATATTGTTGACCAGGGTCTTTTCCTGTAGTGGCTAACATCTCAGCACCAAGTAAGCACAAGATAAATCCGTCTTTATCGGTTGCCCATGTTGTGCCATCTCGTTTTAAAAATATTCCTCCTGCTGATTCCTCTCCCGCAAAAGCAATTGTTTTGTCAGTAAGTCCTTGAACAAACCATTTAAACCCTACAGGCATCTCAAGCAATTTCCTGTCTAATTTAGCGACCACTTTATCAATCATGCTACTTGATACTAGAGTTTTCCCTATTCCGAGAGTGTTTGACCAGTCTGGTCGATTTAGGCATAAATAATTGATCGCAACGGCTAGATAATGATTGGGGTTCATTAGACCAGACGATTTGCAAACAATGCCGTGACGGTCGAAATCAGGATCATTACCAAAGGCTAAATCAAAGTTATCTTTCAGATTTATTAAACCAGACATAGCATACGCAGACGAGCAGTCCATTCGAATTTTACCATCGTGATCGCACGGCATGAATGCAAATCGTTGATCTATTGCCTTGTTAACCACAGTAATATTTAAGTGATAAGTATCAGCAATTTGATCCCAGTAGTGAATACCCGAACCACCAAGAGGGTCAGTGCCAAGTGTTAAGCCCGCTTTTGCAATAGATTTCATGTCGACCACATTATCCAAATCGTTTATGTAATCAGTAGCAAAGTCAATTCTGTGCAAATTACTGCTGGCCAAAGCCTTTGAATACGGCATTCGTTTTATGGGGAGCGACTTTAAGATGATGTCATTCGCTCGGTTTTGAATCTGAGTCGTTACAGCACTTTCTGCAGGGCCACCGTGTGTCTGGTTGTATTTAAAGCCTCCGTCGCTTGGAGGGTTGTGTGAAGGGGTAATTACGATACCATCAGCCAATCCAGATTGGCGCGTTGAATTATACTGTACGATTTTATGCGAAATAACGGGCGTAGGCGTGTAACCGTTGTCTCGTTGTATGAATACCACGATTTCGTTAGCGACCAGCACCTCAATTGCAGTAACTAACGCGGGCTCTGAAAGCGCATGTGTGTCTTTGCCAATAAAAATAGGGCCTGTAATATCGTTGATTGTTCTATATTCAGCTAAGGCTTGGCAAATTGCTGCTATATGCAAATCGTTGAAACTTATTGCGCTAGCAGTGCCTCTATGTCCGGAAGTACCAAAGCTGACCGCTTGCGACGGTTCAGTCACATCAGGTATCAAGCTGTAGTAATCAGTTGTGAGTTTTGCTACGTTAATTAAATCTTTTTGCTGCGAATGCTTACCTGCTTTTGGGCTAATGGCCATGAAGTCTCCTGACAAAACTCGATTATTGAATTGAAAACGGTTAAACACCAGATTATTGCTAGTTACTGCAAAGTTATCAAATTAAGTATATGTGTTTCAAACTAGATTACTAATACTTTTGGGGAGTTATCACTTTTAACAAAACTCATGTGCCAAGTTTTTATCCTGACAATAGCCTTGACAAAAGTCTTATATACGCAAAATGGCGAGTTTTCTATTTTAACTCATACTTAGGTATATCTCGTAAGCTTATGTTTTTCAATAAATGCACTATTATTTGTAGTGTGCGTAAGAATTATCTTAACTTTATGATATTAGAATGTTTCTGTGTGTTAATTCAGGTAAAGCTGACGGTTAACATTGTGTTCGATTCCTTTTAATAGAAATTTGCACTTAACGCGTAATGACTATTAATCTTTCAAACGTACTTGGTTGAAAGAATAGTAACAGCTGTCGCCAAATTAAGGACTGTGACCTATAAATTCTTGGCACTAAGTAACAGTTAGTAGTAAGTAATCAGGTAGCAAAAATGCGAATACGCTAGCATTTAAATGCCGTGAAAATGGAGTTTGTATCTTCTTTAAATAGCAGAAGCCGCCTTTAACACCTAAAAGACGAATATATTATGCGATCAGACATTCAAGACTGTATTAAACAAATAAGTAGAATTGTAAAAGGCAAAGAAAATGAAATTCAGCTGTCATTAATTTGCTTGCTCTCTAACGGACACTTATTGCTAGAAGACTTGCCAGGTATGGGTAAAACTACTCTGTCTCAGGCCCTAGCAAGTGTGCTTGGACTCGAATTCGCACGCATTCAATTTACTTCCGATCTATTGCCTGCGGACATGCTAGGCGTCAACATATTTGAAAATTCATCGCAAAATTTCAGATTTCATCCGGGCCCCATTTTTAGCCAGCTAGTGCTTGCAGATGAAATAAACCGAGCCAGCCCTAAAACGCAAAGTGCCTTGTTAGAAGCAATGGCAGAGCGGCAGGTGACAATAGACGGTGCTACTCGTGAACTTCCCTCTCCTTTCTTTGTGATAGCCAGTCAAAACCCGTTGCATCAATCTGGTACACATCCGTTACCAGAGTCTCAGCTAGACCGGTTTAGTATGCAGTTGTCGCTTGGCTACCCAAGTTTTGAAGCTGAGAAAGAAATGTTAATGGCTCCTGATGACAATCCCGTTCTCTCTACTGTAATCGATATTGAGCAACTGACCATTCTGCAAAGTAAAGTCAGTCAAGTGTCGGTGAGTGATTCTGTATTAAATTATATTTTGAATTTGGTATCTACCACCAGAATATCCAATGATTTTCCCAATGCTATTTCTCCACGCGGCGCGAAAACTTTATATAAGGCCTCTCAAGCAGCCGCTTTTATTACACGCAGAGACTATGTCATTCCCGAAGATGTTCAATTTGTCTTACCCAGTGTATTTGAACATAGACTAAGAGGGCAATTGGTCACTCCTACAGCTTCTACGTATAGTGAACACTTGTTACAGCAAGTCGATCCTTTAGCAGCTTAACACTAGAATTACCCTGATGATAAGAATGCTTAAGTCCCTTCCATCAGTGCTAGCTAAGGTAAGATTTTGGCTTATACATAAACGTGATGCGTGGATAAGAAAAAAAGTTCCGAGTAACAATACTACTCAATTAAATGTTAACAATACCTTTATATTGCCTTCTAAATTTGGTTTATCCTGCATAGGAATTGCTATTTGTCTGTTTGTCCTTGGTACCAATTTTCAAAATAACATTATACTTTTACTTTGCTATTTTATGTTGGCCACGCTTTTACTCTCCATTTTTCACAGCTATTTCTTTTTCACACAACATACAATCAGTTTTAATGAAATACCTGCAGATTATGAAAATAGACGCTTTTTTCTACCTGTAATGGTGCACTCAACAAATAGTTATGTAGGCGGAAATTTGTCATTCACTGTCGCGGATTATTGTCAGACTATTGCCGTAGAAAAAACGCAAACACACGCGAAATTAAAACTTCCTGATATGAAGCGCGGACAACATAAATGTCCAAGCGTGAGTCTTTCTGCTACCTACGGATTTGGTCTATTTAAATGCTATTCCCAACTTTCACCAAAATTACAGGTTCTCGTTTATCCACAAATACAAAAATCTGCACTGACTTTGGCCCATAGTAGTAGTCATAACTCAAAAGCAATGGGAGGGCAAACTCAGCTCTTTAGAACCGACGATTTACAAGGCATTCGAGAGTATAAAAGTACAGACTCTTTAAAACACGTAAGTTGGAAACATGCTGCAAAAGGCCAAGGTCTGCTAACAAAAAGCTTTGTCGACAATAAAGGAATGAACGGATGGCTCAGGTTAGATGACTTTAAGCATTTAGGTATCGAAAACGCATTGCGTTGTCTGTGTTACCAAGTTCAGCAGCTAGATAAAGAGCAAGTTACATTTGGTTTAGACCTCGGCTCTCAAAAGGTATTTCCTCGGTCTGGCGATGAACACGTCAAAAATTGTTTGGTGCAACTGGCGCTCTATTCGTCGAGTTTTGAGCACTCAGCCGTCAGCGAGCATAATACATCAAGACCATTACGGCCGATGCATGAAAAATAATAAGACCAAACGAAAAGACGTCAATCCTATAGTAGAAAGCATTCCAATCTATGGAACCTTGGTAATTGTATTTTGCATGGTACTGATTACATTGAGTGAGCCTTTGATGGGCTGGGTATGGGTGCTGTGCGCCTGTGCAATCATTATCGCCTATTTGCGCTTAAAAAGCGGCTTACCAAGCGTTAAAAACATTACTCTTAATTTACTCGCCATTTTTTGCATGTGTCTGCTGATATATTTATCTAACACATTTGGTCTTATCGCAACCATGATTAATTTGTTGGTAGTTGCGGCTTGTTTAAAACTTATTAATCTCAGTAGTCAGAGCGACTATCATTTAGTGTTGATAATTTTATTTTTCCTCATTGCTTGCGGCTTCTTGTACAATCAAAACGTATATATTGTTGCTTACTATTTTGCTTGCTTAGTCATCCTTTTTGTCACTGCGTTTTTATTGAATAGAGGTAATTTAGACATACAGCGAAGCGTGCAACAGAGCATTAAAATGATCATTCAGTCATTTCCCATCATGTTGCTATTGTTTATTGTCACACCGAGATTACCACCTTTTTGGCATGCTCCAACTGATATCAACACCCAAACAGGCTTATCAGAGCAGATTACTCCCGGCGATATTGCAAACCTAGCTCAATCGGATGAATTGGTATTTCGTGCTGAATTTGCCAATGGTAAAATTCCACCTGTACAGGAACGATATTGGCGTTCAATAGTATTGGATTATTTTGACGGAAAAACTTGGCGGCTCAATAAGGCGCAATACAATTACCAACAAATATTGCTTGAAAGTGAGGCGAATTTACGAAATGAGTCTTCTATTAACTACCAATATCTAATTATTGCACAGCCAAATAATACGCCTTGGTTATATTCTCTGGACATCCCCGCTGTTAACTATTCGATTGGAAATATTAGCCCTAAAGTAAACCGTCAGTATCAATTGTTCCAAACCAATCCTCAAAATAAACCGACTTTTTACATGCTGAACTCATATACTCAAGCACCTAGAGCAAGTTATGACGTTCAACAGGATTATGAACGCTATCTGCAAGTCCCTAAAACCGGAAATACGAGAACTGTTGAATGGGTTCAAAACAATATTGATGAGTCAATGACATTTAATGAGATCGTAGGAACCATTCAATCGTATTTTTTAACTCAACCATTCACATACACATTAAAGCCTCCTTTGATGCAGCAGTCGCCCGTAGATGAATTTTTGTTTGATAATCAGCGTGGATTTTGTTCCCACTACGCTTCTGCAATGACCTACATGTTAAGGTTAGCTAACATTCCAGCCCGTATGGTAGCTGGATATCAAGGAGGACAAGTACAGGGAAACAATGTGATGAGTGTATATCAATATGATGCTCATGCTTGGTTGGAGGCATATGAACCACAAAATGGCTGGGTAGCCTTTGATCCTACGGCGCTAGTTGCGCCCAATAGAACCTTATTAGGTCTGATGTCTGCTTTAGATGAGTCCGAATCCTCTATATTGATTGAACAATCGGCCGATATTTGGGATCTTCCTGTATTTAATAAACTTAATGAATACTTGGCCATACTCGATCACAACTGGCATCAATTAGTATTAAACTTTGACCAACGCACCCAAATAGATCTTATCAAAAAGCTGTTCGGTGAACTGAGTTATCAGACTTTATTTACGTTCTTGATTCTAAGTATTATCGTTATTGTCATTTTTCTTACTGTTTTATTTTTACCTTATAGGAAATGGTTTAGGAAAGACAAAGAACCTACAGTATCTGCAGTACTTAACTTCTTGGATAAGCAGGGCTTAAAGAGAAATAAAAATGAATCATTGAAAAATTTCATTAAACGAATTGATAACCAACTATCCCCTCAATTTTTTGAATATTTAAAGAGTTTTTCGGACCTGTATTATCGTACGAATTATCAATGCTCGAGCAATGACGCCGAAAAACTTAAATTGCAAAAAGAGCTTATTAGGTATAAAGGACTCATTCTTAATCACTCCGTTAAAGAAATTAAACAAGCTGGACGTATTGAGGGTAATACTCAATAAAACGTATTAACTAAGTATGCTGATTGTTAGCAATTAACTTATCTAAAGCGTCGTTCTCAACATAACTATGAAGGGCGTATTCCGAGTAAAAAAACTAGCAGCCGCGATTGAAGGCCTACGGTCTTTTATTCTGATGGTTTGTTTAGAGTACAAATCCCACAAGTACGGATAGTATCGTCGATGGTTACGGGGCATTTATAATGACAACGATGTCACACAACTTGGTGTCGATTGATGATGGAAATAGTAAAGTGGCTGCCCTACCAAGGAACTGAGATAGGACAGCCGATCGCTCGCATAACATGCACACTACTACATGTCACACACTTACACACACATTACTCATAATACAAGTTTGATGCCATTTTTTTTAAGTAATAAATTCATATATTTAAGTAATATGGGAAAATGTTTACTCGTTATTTTGCACTGATTGTGATCGCCTTTGCTTTAAAAAAATGCAAACGCGCAAAAATGTGATGATTAATCTGTTTGAATATGTTCCCTGTTTCAAATCGGTCTATTAGCAAACATACAAGTCCAGACCTACAACCTTGAACCAATAAACCGAAGAGTCGCGATTAATTTGACTATCTTGAATCAAGTGTTTCAAAGGCATAAAAAAACCAGCAACTGAGGTCACTGGTTTTTTTAAAATCACGTCAAGTTATAAAACTATGACAAAATCAAGGTATTTAAAGAACTGTTACTTTTTCGCTTCTTTACGCGCTTTAACTTCTTCAATTACTTTTTCAGACACGTTAGCAGGACATGGGTTGTAGTGCGAGAACTCCCTAGAGAACTGGCCACGACCAGATGTCATTGTACGCAGGTGACCGATATAGCCAAACATTTCAGAAAGTGGAACGTCTGCTTTAACACGTACGCCTGTCGCACCCGCTTCTTGGTCTTTAATCATGCCACGACGACGGTTTAAATCACCAATAACATCACCAACGTGGTCTTCAGGTGTAAACACATCAACTTTCATGATTGGTTCAATTAACTGAGGTCCAGCTTTAGGGATGGATTGACGGAATGCGCCTTTAGCAGCAATCTCAAACGCGACAGCTGAGGAGTCAACCGCGTGGAATCCACCGTCGAACAATTCAATTTCAACGTCTAGTACTGGGAATCCAGCCAACACGCCTTCTGCCATCATACCTTTAAAACCTTTCTCGATAGCTGGGAAGAATTCTTTAGGTACGTTACCACCTACCACGGTAGATGTGAAAACAAAGCCGCTGTTTGGCTCGCCTGGACGGATTTTATAGTCAATTTTACCAAACTGACCAGAACCACCAGATTGTTTCTTGTGCGTGTAAGAATCTTCAACCGGCGTCGTAATAGTTTCGCGATATGCAACCTGAGGCTGACCAACCACTAAGTCTACGCCGTATGTACGCTTTAAAATATCTACTTTAATGTCTAAGTGAAGCTCACCCATTCCCTTAAGAATAGTCTCGCCTGAGTCTTCGTCAGTTTCAACTTGGAATGACGGATCTTCAGCAACCATTTTACCAATCGCGATACCCATTTTTTCTGTCGAGCCTTTATCTTTAGGCGCAACAGCAATAGAAATTACCGGATCTGGGAAGATCATTGGTTCAAGCGTACATTCGTGTTTCGGATCGCAAAGTGTGTGACCGGTTTGCACGTTTTTCATACCAACAATTGCAATGATATCACCCGCTTTTGCACTGCTTAGTTCGGTACGGTCATCGGCGTGCATTTCAACCATTCGGCCAATACGCTCTGTTTTACCGGTCGCGGAGTTAAGAATGGTATCACCCTTGTTCAACACACCGGAGTACACACGGATAAAGGTTAACGCGCCGAAACGGTCGTCCATTATTTTAAATGCTAGTGCTCTGAATGGTTCGTCAACAGACACCAAGGCTTTTTCGCCTGTCGCTTCGCCTGTTTCAGGATCGGTTAGATCTTGAGGATCAACTTCTGTTGGGCTTGGCAAGTAGTCAACAACGGCGTCAAGAACATTTTGAACACCTTTGTTTTTAAACGCCGAACCACAGTAAGTTGGGAAGAAATCTAACTTACGAGTACCGTCACGAATACAACGCTTGAGATCTTCAATTGAAGGCTCTTCTCCATCCATGTACGCCATCATTAAATCGTCGTCTTGCTCTACAGCAGTTTCAACCAATTGCTCATGGTACTCGTTAACTTTGTCTACCATGTCCGCAGGAACATCAGTCACTTCGTAATTTTCTGGAAGCCCAGTGTCGTCCCAGATGTAGGCTTTCTTCTCAAGTACATCAACAATGCCCACGAAATCGTCTTCAATGCCGATAGGCAGTGCCATAACCAAAGGGTTAGCGCCAAGTACGTCTTTAACTTGCTTAACAACACGGTAAAAATCAGCACCCATACGGTCTAATTTGTTAACAAAGATAACACGTGCAACCTCTGATTCGTTAGCATAGCGCCAGTTAGTTTCTGACTGAGGTTCAACACCACCAGAACCACAAAATACACCAACACCACCGTCTAACACTTTCAAAGAACGATAAACTTCAACCGTGAAGTCAACGTGCCCTGGAGTATCAATGATATTCATTCTATGATCTTTCCAGAAACATGTGGTTGCAGCTGACTGAATGGTTATACCGCGCTCAGCTTCTTGCTCCATGAAGTCGGTAGTTGATTCACCGTCGTGTACTTCACCGGTTTTATGGATTTTACCCGTTAGTTTCAAAATTCTTTCTGTCGTGGTCGTTTTACCCGCGTCTACGTGAGCAAAAATACCAATGTTTCTGTAATGAGATAAATCAGACATGCTATCCACTTAATTGGTTCGTTAAAAATTTCGGGCGAATTATATAGATCATTGAGCAGAAATTACACCACTTTAAACGTAAATTTTTAAATCTATACAAAAATAGGTATAAATAAGGGTTAATATTCATTCAAAGAATGCCAAAAGCGCATCGATGGCTACGTGTTAAATAGGGTTGAGGGTTATGTTTTTCAATATTCAGATTTTGTGTTGTGCTCTAACGTTTTAAAATCGTTTAACATTTGACTATTAACGATGATTAGTACCGTTACCTCGTCGCGATTATGATACAAGTGTTTCGCCTTGATGATGGCATCTGGGTATTTACCCAACAACTTACTCTTAATATCGTCAAGTATCGGAAAAACGACCTTGGCTCTTTTGCTCATTGGCAGTTTAAGGTTAAATATGCTGGCGTTTGCCCATCCGCTCATCATCCATTGTAGTATTAGTTGTGACACTCTCGTAGGCTGTTCAATCATGTCGCATACTAACCAGTCAACATGGCCATGAACAGGGCGATACTTAAAACCATCTTCCGAAAAATGTTTTACCTTGCCCGTTTGCATAAGGTTGTCATCTATCAGGCCATGGTCAACCGCTTCGACATTCAATCCGTGTTGGACCAATTGATACGTCCAGCCGCCAGGACAAGCGCCTAAATCGACCGAAAGCATACTGGTTTTAAAAAGGGCTTCCTGCTGGCTTTTAGTGAAAAAACTATTCATCGCCTCTTCTAATTTTAGCACGGATCTACTAGGTGCATTTTGGGGCATTTTGAGTCGTTTGATACCTAATGGATACTCACTTCTGTCGCCACTTGCACTGACACAAATACTGCATCGCTCGCTCGTCTCAAACAAAATATGAATATATGGTAAAGATGGATTAGGTTGTTTGCTAAGAATACGGTGTTTTCTCAATGCTTGACGCATAACGACGGTAAATTTTTTACAGAATTTGGCGATTTGCTTTCCAGACTCTGTATCTGGGTATTCAATAAACAGGTCGCCACATAATGAAAAATCACTATCGCGAAGAGCTTTTAATATTGGCGAAATACGATCTTCTTTTGATAGCTCAATGCAAGATACTTCAATTAATTTTTGTCTTGCAAATACTAATCCCTGCCAACTTGGCAACTGTTTCAATACTTCAAGAGCATTTACAAAATTGGACTTGGGGACATTTAACAATGTGTAATGAATGTATCCTTGATTTTTTGAATACTTAGCAAACCCATAAAGTCCTTTTTCTGCTAACTTAGTTTCAAGTTCCAATGTTACGTCTGATTCATAGCCTGACCTACAATAAAAAACACACTGCATGAGTTTACTCGTTTAAAATCGATTCAAACTCGGTTTTGGCACAAAACCGAATTAAAAGAATCCACGCCACTAATAATGCAATCCCACCGATTGGTGTTACATACACCAGCCATTTGAAACCGAGCAGTGCCAATGCATACAAACTACCTGAAAACAATAGAATCCCTATAGTAAAAGCATAATTTACGCACAACAGCACTCTAGAATGACCTCTTTGCCGCCAAAGTAGAAGCGCTAATAACGTGACTAGGAACATCGCCAAAGCATGGTACATTTGATACCTTGCGGCTGTCTCTACAATCGATAACTCATATTCACCTAACTGTTCTTTTAAAGCATGCGCAGCAAACGCCCCCATAGCAACACTTAAGAGAGCCAAGCTCGATGCTAAGATAAACCATATTTTGAAATTCATCGATTTGCTTTTTATCATATAAACCTTTACTTACAAATCCAATATATGTTGATTAAGTGACCATCAGTCAATGCCTTAATCTCGCGCAACCATATCTAGCATCCAATCACTGAACACTCTAATTTTATTTATCTCTGCTTGAGATTCTTTGCACACCAGATAATGGGCATTAATAGACTCGATCTTTTCTGAAAAGGGACATATTAGCCGCCCGCTTTCTAGTTCTGGTTTCGCCAGAACGGTATCTGATAAAGCAATGCCTTGCCCATTGCTCGCCGCTTGCAACACCAGCATAGTGTGGCTAAAAATGGGACCATGATTTACATTAATATGATTTATATTGAAATGTTGTAGCCATGTTTTCCACGCTCTTCTGGTATTGTCGTGCAATAATGTATGATTCTCGAGATCTTTTAGGTGAGTTAAAGCCTTTCCACGCTGCAAAAGTAAAGGTGAGCACATTGGAGTCAAAAACTCCCTTAACAGATTAATACTTTTTAACCCCTGCCATTTCCCTTTGCCATAGTAAACGGCAATATCAACAGAGTCATCTAAGAAACCTTCGTCACTGTCAACCGCTTTAATTCGCACATCAATGTCTGAATGCAACGATGAAAACTCATGCAATTTGGGAACAAGCCACTTTGCTGCAAAACTTGGAGGTGTTGCAATTGTTATTGCTCCTTTTGAGCCAAGTGCAACCAATCGCTCGGTGGCCTCTTGCATATTTTGAAAAATATCACGTAAATCATGAAAATACGATTGACCTTCTTCTGTTAATAAAAGGGCACGATTTCTCCGATGGAATAGTTTTATTGATAAATAACTCTCCAAACTTTTAATTTGATGACTTATAGCGGCCTGAGTAACAAATAATTCGTCCGCCGCTTTGGTAAAGCTCAAATTTCTAGCAGCGGATTCAAATGCTTTTAGTGAGTTAAGTGGAGGCAATCGTTTGTGCATAAATCAGTTCCAATAAATACTGTATTAAAGATTAGTTTTTCTAATGTAAAAAATCAATATATATTGTTTATCTTTTTTCATTTACTGCCGTAACATTCTTTGAAATTACTGAATAAATTAATTTATTTCAATAATTTATATTTTCATCAATTTAATTAACCATTATTTAAAAATTGATTATTTTTATTAACATACTTTAAGGATTTATGAATGAACATTTCTATACCTTTAATCTCATTGGTTTCAAATTTGACACCTATTCAGGCATCAATGCCTATTGAAAATACCGAATTGCAGAAGCAATTACTCAGCAAAGAAGAATTGGTACAAATAGTGTCTGACAAGCAAAAAAAGAACATAAATTTGGAGCAATTTGTTCTCGTTCTGCCGGCATTACAATTGTATAAAGATCAGGATATTAAGGTCGTCAAACAACAAGGAAAGTTACAAAAAGGACAATCACACACTGCTAAGATATCTGAAATTACGAACACAGAAGAGTGATACTGTGTGTTTAAAGAGTGCGTATCTTGTCAGTTTAAACAGTAAGATACGCATCGCAATTGTTTACTCGTTGCTCCACCATTCATCTTTAGCTTGCATTTGATACAGCATTTCAGCTTTTTTAATCAATAACTCCGCGAAATCATTTTGCACTGGATCAGAAGACGGTTCGCTCATTATTGCTTCCGCTTTTAATTGCCAAGCCAATGAGAAATGTTTCGTTGCTTCTCTGGCGTTTGCCGCTACTGTCGCAGTCAAAAAATCAACCGGAACGTCGCCAGAAATTACCCAATACGCCTTGTTGTCTCTGTCTTTGATTTTCCAAACAGCCAGTGTAGGAGCAAGATAACGACAGTTTTCAGTGAATACAGTGTCAAACAATATGCCATTTTTAGCTAAATGCATGTTTGCCCGTTGAAATTGTTCTCTTACCCATTGCTCGAGACTAGATTGATCAGTAACGGGGTTCTTTTCACTGGAAGGTTGATAGGATAATTCCATTATTTTCTCTTTCTAATTATTATTAACACAAAAGTATGCGCCATATATTGCCACCTAAACCATTCAAACAATCTAATCTAGCAGCGTTGCTAGTACTTCTATGGGATGTTTAGGTCTAAACTTTTCAAAGCGTTTTACCTGGCTTCTGCACGAATATCCTGTCACCAGAATATTGTCATTTTTCGCTCTAGTTGACCAGCTTAACTCGTAAATCCCCTTTGAGTTATCAAAGTGTTCTAATTCATGGCCGTAAGTCCCTGCCATACCGCAACAACCCACAGACATCGGGGTAAGATTAAGTCCAAAATGCTCGTATATATTTTTCCAAGTAGTTTCCGTCTCGGGTATCGCAGTTTTTTCTGAGCAATGAGCAAGCAATTGATAATGAGTATCTTCTGTATCAATCTTGTTTCGAGGTAATTCATCACAAATATCATTCAACCACTCAGACACCGTATATACAGAAAAATTGTGAGCTTGAATGCCAAGCGTTTTTACGTACTCATCACGATAACAAAGCACAAGTGATGCATCAGCTCCCACCATTGGTATATTAAGTTTCGCCACTTTATTTAAAAACTCACTGGTTTTTTGAGCGGTTTTTTCAAACTCTTTTAAAAAGCCTTTGACGTGCTGAGGCTTTCCATTGGGTGAAAATGGGAGAAGTATTGGTTGTTTACCGATTTTGCTCGCAAATAGGGCGAGATGTTCCACGACACTTGCGTCATAAAAAGAAGTAAACGGATCTTGAACAATGAGAATGTGTTTTGATCGCTCAGAAGCGCTTAAACTCTCAAGAGACGTCAACATTGAATCGTTATCCAATACCTTACAATAGTCGTCAACACGCTTGGCTAAGGGTGGGGACGACAATTCTGGAGTATCGACATAACCGATGGTTTTTTTCAATACCCATGCGCTCACCGTCGACTGAGTTAGCGCGTTAAAAAACTTTGGTGCTTTGGCCATTAAAGGCGTTAGAGTTTCAACATGAGCCACAAAGTAGTCTTTTAACGGCCTGAAATACCTCGTGTAGTATATCGCCAAAAATTTCGCTCTAAAATCAGGAACGTCAACTCCTACTGGACATTGGCTTGAACACGATTTACAGGCCAAGCACCCATTCATTGCTTCAAACACCTCGTGATTAAAGTCGTCTTTAGGATTTAACAATCTCTTGAATTTTGAAAATACATTACCAGAGAACGAAGCCGGAGAAATGCTGTCAGCAGCAAAGCCATGTTGGTTAAGCTGGTATAACCATTCCCGAATAAGTGTAGCTCTGCCTTTAGGGCTATGACGTCTGTCCTGCGTAATTTTGCTCGATGGACACATAGGTGACGTCGTGTCGTAGTTAAAACAAAGACCATTGCCATTGCAACTCATAGCAGGTTCAAACTCTTGTTTGTAAGCAATAGGAATGACGCGGTCATAAGTAGCACGTTTTACGTCGGACACCTGCACAAGATTAGCAGTAGAATCGATAGGAGTGCATATCTTGCCCGGATTCATTTTGTTATTAGGGTCAAACGCCGATTTGAGTTTCCTCAGCTCAGTGTAAAGTTCCTCTCCAAAAAACTCAGGGGCATATTGGCTTCTATAACCCTTGCCGTGCTCTCCCCACATAAGTCCACCGTATTTTGCAACAAGTGCGACTACTTGGTCTGATATCTTGTTAACAAGCTTTTCTTGCTCAGGATCGCATAAATCAAGCGCTGGTCTTACATGTAAAACTCCTGCGTCTACGTGACCAAACATCCCATAATCAAGGCTATGTGAATCTAAAAGTGCTCGAAACTCCATGATAAAATCTGCTAAATTCTCTGGAGGTACGGCAGTGTCTTCGGCAAATGCTATTGGCTTTTTACTGCCTTTGGTTTTGCCTAACAGACCAACTGCCTTTTTACGCATCGCGTACACTTTTTTAATTTGAACTTTGTCTGATGTGATCTGATAACCAATGACGCCATTTTGCTTATTTGCGATCTCGGAATCTAATCTGGCTTTTAAGGTTTCTATTTTTTCGTCGATATGCGCTTGGTTATCACTATTATATTCCACCATATTCAACCCATCCATTGGTTGATTAGGGACTTCACTGATTAGGTCAGACACGCTATGCCAGATAATATCAGACCTTGCAAGGCCCAAAACTTTACTATCAACTGTTTCAACGGAAGTGGCTTGAGCTTCAATCATGCTGGGTGCGTGACGTAAAGCTGACTCAAAGTTATTGTACTTGATATTCACAAGAGTCGTGAAATTTGGGATTTTAGTAATATTGAGTTTTGCTTCAGCTATAAAGGCCAAAGACCCTTCGGCTCCAGCAATTAATCTACCAGCATCAATGGTTTGCTTTTCGTTATCAAACGCATGTTCAAGGTCATATCCCGTTAGAAAGCGATTTAAACGCGGAAACTTCTCAATAATTTGTGAACGCTTGTCGACACAAGTATCCATTATTTGTTTGTAAATTTTTCCAATTGGCGTGTCCTCTTGCGCCAATTTTTTTATCTCATCAATACCTTTGGGCTGAGTATGCAACACATCGCCTGAAGATAAAATGGCAGTAAGGCCGAGTAAATGATCGCTTGTTTTGCCATATACAAGAGAGCCTTGACCCGATGCGTCAGTGCTTATCATCCCGCCAATAGTTGCGCGATTACTGGTAGACAGGTCAGGTGAAAAAAAGTAACCGTGAGGAGCTAGAAAATCATTTAACGCATCTTTTACGACACCAGACTCAACTTTTACCCACTTCTCTTCAAGATTCAACTCCAAAATACGGTTCATGTATCTTGAAGTGTCCACCACAATACCTGGAGTCAATGATTGGCCATTTGTTCCCGTGCCCCCGCCTCTTGCGCTAAATGTTACATCCGCTAAATTTAAAGACAATTTTGCGATAATCGATAAATCTTCAACACTTTTTGGAAAAACGACGGCCTGCGGCAATTTTTGATAAATAGAATTATCAGTAGCAACAGCCATTCGGCTAGAGTAGGACATATCTACATCACCAGTGAACTTAGTAGACTGCAGGGCTTGAATAAACCCCATGACTGGTGATGACAAGTTATCTTGTGGTGTAATTGCGGGTAATGCGTTCAACAATAGGCTCCTTTAGTTAGGCCAGTTAGTATACCTACTGTAAAAGCTCTACTCTAGAGCAATTATAATTTAGCAGCTGATTTTAATCGAAAAGGCGTAAACATATGTCGATTTTCCCATGCTCGATTCTCAATCAGTAATTATCATATTAAGGTTAGACTTCAATCTCCCAAAAAAACGCCCAACCTTGGTTGAGCGTTTGTATAACTAAATGGTGATTGATATTAGCTATGCATGCTTCTCAGCAAGGTACATCCAAGTTTCTACCACGGTATCGGGATTCAATGATACGCTGTCGATGCCCTGCTCTACCAGCCAAGCCGCAAAGTCTTCATGATCTGATGGGCCTTGACCACAAATGCCTACGTATTTACCTCGCTTTTTAGCCGCTTGAATTGCCATGGCTAGCATGGCTTTAACGGCTTCATTTCGCTCATCAAACAAGTGAGCAATTAGTCCGGAATCTCGATCTAAACCTAGAGTTAACTGCGTTAAATCATTAGAGCCAATTGAAAACCCGTCGAAAATATCCAAGAATTGGTCTGCTAACAAAGCATTTGATGGCAATTCACACATCATGATGACTCGTAAACCATTCTCGCCTTTTTTCAAGCCTTGCTCTTCAAGCAATTCAATAACCTGGCGGCCCTCTTCTAACGTCCTTACGAATGGGATCATAATTTCAACATTAGTTAACCCCATGTCGTTTCTGACGCGCTTAATGGCTTCGCACTCCAGCGCAAAACAGTCTCTAAAACTTTCAGAAATATAGCGACTCGCGCCTCTAAAGCCTAGCATTGGATTTTCTTCATCTGGCTCGTATTGATATCCGCCAACTAAGTTAAAATATTCGTTCGATTTAAAATCTGACATTCGAACAATGACTTTTTTAGGCGAAAACGCTGCCCCAATTGACGCAATACCTTCAACCAATTTTTGAATATAATACTCAACTGGTGAATCGTAACCTGCAATCATGTCGTTAATTTCTTCTTTAACGTCTTCAGGTTGGTCCTCATAATTTAACAGCGCCTTTGGATGCACGCCTATCATACGATTGATAATAAACTCCAACCGAGCTAAACCAACGCCCTCGTGAGGTAAACGTGCAAAATCGAACGCGCGATCTGGGTTACCGACGTTCATCATTATTTTAAGGGGAAGATCAGGCATTGAATCAATTCTGGATGTAGTCACTTCAAAATCGAGTACTTCTCCATAAATATATCCTGTGTCGCCTTCAGCACACGAAACTGTCACTTCGTCTCCTGTTTTAATTAAATCGGTTGCGTCACCACAACCCACTACAGCTGGAATGCCCATTTCGCGAGCAATAATGGCCGCGTGGCAAGTTCTTCCACCGCGGTTAGTCACAATTGCAGACGCCTTTTTCATGATCGGTTCCCAGTCGGGGTCGGTCATATCAGTGACCAACACGTCTCCAGTTTCTATTTTGTCCATTTCTTCTATAGACGCTAAGACTTTTGCCTTACCTGCTCCAATTTTATGACCAATTGCTCTGCCATCACACACTAATTTAGCATTCCCATTTAACTGGAAGCGCTCAATTACTTGCATATCTTCTCGGCTTCGCACTGTCTCTGGACGAGCTTGTACGATGTAAAGCTTGCCGTCAGTGCCGTCTTTTGCCCACTCAATGTCCATAGGGCGATTATAATGCTTCTCAATGGTCATAGCTTGTTTAGCCAGCTCCATTACCTCGTCATCAGTCAGAGAAAACTGCATGCTATCCGCTCTATCGATATCAACTATTTCTACTTGTTTGCCGTGCGAAGTATCGTCTGAATAAATCATCTTGGTCAATTTAGAACCAATGTTGCGACGCAATACTGCAGGTTTATCATTTTCTAGAGTGGGTTTGTGAACATAAAATTCATCAGGATTAACCGCACCCTGAACGACCATTTCACCCAAACCGTAAGAACTTGTGATAAAAACTACGTCTTCGAATCCTGACTCAGTATCGATACTGAACATGACGCCAGACGCCGATAAATCACTTCTTACCATTCTTTGAATACCAGCTGATAATGCTACGCCTTTGTGGTCGTAACCTTGGTGAACGCGATAAGAAATCGCTCGATCGTTAAATAGCGAAGCAAATACGTGTTTGATAGCTACTAAAACAGAATCGTAGCCCTTAACATTCAAAAAGGTTTCTTGCTGCCCTGCAAATGAAGCATCAGGCATATCTTCTGCCGTAGCCGAAGAGCGCACAGCAAAAGAAGCCCCATCTCCAGCGCCAGCAACCAATGTGTTAAAAGCTTCCTTAATGGCATCTTCTAGCTCGGTTTGAAATGGCGTATCTAAAATCCACTGTCTGATTTGCGCGCCCGCTTGAGCAAGAGCAGTTACGTTGTCGACGTCCAATGAATCCAATAATTCATAAATTTTTGCTTCGACACCACTTTTTTCTAAAAATTGATTAAACGCATATGCAGTAGTTGCAAAACCACCCGGCACCTGCACACCAGCATTGGATAAATTTGATATCATCTCGCCAAGAGAGGCATTTTTGCCCCCTACACGATTTACATCATCCATACCTAAATCTTGATACCAAAGAACGTATTCTTGCACTGTTGGAGCCTCCAGCAAACCTAGTCTAACAGACTAAAAACAATAAGATTTCAGCGACAATATAGGAGTTCGCTTACAATCACTATTACAAAATAAATAAACGTGCTAGCGTTAGCACTCGCAAATTGTAATTGCGCTATCTATACAAAGTAAAATTTATTTTTTTTCGTAATAAAATTACGACATTGTTAAGGAGATGTTGTGCGTACAGCATTTTATATATCAGACGGCACAGCCATTACATCAGAAGTGTTTGGCCATGCATTGCTATCTTTATTCCCAATTGAATTTGAACATATCACCATACCTTTTGTTGAAACCGAACAACATGCCAGAGAGGTATTGGCTCAAATAAAAGTCGCCTACGAAAAAAAGGGTGAACGACCGCTTGTTTTTTACACAATGGTAAACGCAGACATTGGTCGTATTATCAGTAGTTCGCCAGGCATTAACTATAATTTTCTAGATCAGTTCGTCGCACCGCTAGAAAAAGTGATAGGTATCCCTACCAAGCCTCAAAAACACCGCACCCATTCTATGCACGAAAAAACCTACGACATTCGAATTGAAGCGGTAAACTATGCACTGGCCAATGATGATGGCTCAAATCTCAAAGATTATGAAGAAGCAGACATTATATTGGTCGGAGTATCTCGTTCAGGGAAAACACCCACTAGTCTCTACTTAGCATTGCAGTATGGTATAAAAGCCGCAAATTATCCTTTTACTGAAGAAGACATGGGAGATATTTTAAAACTGCCTCCTATTCTTCGCAGATTCAAGCAGAAGCTATTTGGTTTGACGATAAGTGCACAACGACTTCACGCTATTCGCTCTGAGCGACGTGCAAACAGTCGGTACGCTTCTATGCCGCAGTGCAGAATGGAATTGAGAGAAGTAGAAAACTTATACAGGAAAGAAAAAATACCTTTTTTAAACAGTACTAAGTATTCGGTAGAAGAAATATCAGCGAAAATACTGGCCAACACGGGTCTTAAACGAAAGAAATATTAATTGAGCTTGGCCCCAGTGATTTTGTTCACTCGCCCCGATTGTTTTGCTTGTTCTGCTCTGCGCTTACGTATTTCTTTTGGATCTGCGATTAGTGGCCTGTATATTTCCACTCTATCGCCATTATTTAGTACGGTACTTAACTTAGTTGTTTTGTACCAAATACCCACTTTGTTCAATTCTAAGTTGATGTCGCTGTGTATATCTAAAATACCAGATTGCTCGATCGCCTGCTCAACGGTGGTTCCTTTAGACACAGAAATGCTCAATAATGTTTGTTTGTTAGGGAGAGCATAAGTCACTTCAATGGAGATAGCGTCTTTCATTAACCGTATACCTGTTTTGCTCGTTGGCTAAATGCGTTTACCATATTGTTGGTTAGCCCTCTGAAAACCTTACCAAAAGCAATATCCACCAATTTACTTGCAAATTTAAAATGCAAGTTTAATTCTATTTTACAAGCATTATCCGATAACGGCGTAAACGTCCATCCTCCTGAAAGAGATTTAAAGGGCCCATCTGCAAGTCCCATTTCAATGCTTTTCCCGCGAATAAGCTTATTTTGTGTGACCAGAGTCTGCTCAATACCTGCTTTTGCAAGTACCATTTTTGCCTGCATAAAATCTTCAGATTCTTTCAATACATCGCTGCGTTTGCAGCCTGGCAAAAATTCTTGATATTTACTAACATCGTTAACTAGATCGAACATTTGCTCTGCGCTATACGGCACTAACGCATGCTTATTAACTGAAGGCATAATTAAATATTTGTTCCTTTTTCTGAGCAATTGACTCAATGACTATTATTAGACCATGGCTTTAGAATATTATCACAAAAAAAGATGAAGGCGATTATCGAAATTTCAATGTTTTAGACGAATAGCTTAAAATTGCTAGGGTGTATGATAGCTAATGAGATATTTGATTACTTTTCACTCAACAAATTGCTATTCATCACTTTTCGTATTAATTCTAGCCGCTTAAGGTGTATAATCCGAGTATGAAAAAGAAAAAACAAAATTCAACAACAATCGCGCTAAACAAAAAAGCGCGCCATGAATACCTTTTAAAAAGTAAATTTGAAGCTGGCGTTCAATTACAAGGTTGGGAAGTAAAAAGCATTCGTGCTGGGAAAGTCAATATTTCCGATGCTTATGTCTATGTGAAAAATGGGGAGGCTTTCGTAACGAATATTACCATACAGGCACTGACTCAAGCATCTTCTCATGTAATTTGTGACCCTACTCGCACACGTAAACTATTGCTAAAAAAGCGAGAAATCGAAGAGTTAATGGGAGGGTTAGATCGTCAAGGGCTTACCATAGTCGCCACGGCAATGTACTGGAAAGCTTGCTGGGTAAAATTAGAGATCTATTTAGCAAAAGGAAAGCAGGCTCACGACAAGCGCGATAGCATTAAAGATCGCGACTGGAATCGACAGAAAGAAAGAATAATGAAACATGCGTGACCAAATACATGTTTTCATAGCCAGAGCATGCTAGGCCTACAAAGGGCCTAGCGGATACTCAAATTCTAGAATACATAGGTCAAATAAGCACCGACATTTCTACCCGCACTTAATAATTTATCCCCTGTAGGAAATTGACTACCTTTAACTCTATTCAAGCCTGACAAATGATTAGCATAAGTCTTGTCTAATATATTTTCGACTATAAAAGTTGCGGTTATATGGCGATTAAATTCATAACTTGTATATAAATCCAATACACCATAACCTGGCGTTGGCGTTTCGTTTTGTGTGCTAGCCACTTTATTTTGAGCGGATACCAATTTTGAAATTAAGTTAAATTCGAAATTATCTAATTGATAATTCAAGGTAATCGACGACGTAAATGGTGCCAGACGATATAGATCTTGTTCAATTTCGCCCGTTTGTTTACCCCTAACGTATTGAGAGACCACTTTTAGATTGAACCTATCTGTAAACTCATGTTTATAAGTTAAATCAAACCCAGCAAGAGTCGCATCCTGGTTTTCCCACCTTAATGGAGCCTGAACTTGTTGCATCTCTGCAATCATATTTGCCGCTTGGTTATCAGATGGCATGCCAATAATGTAGTTATCGATATCTGAGTAATAAAGACTGGGGATTATTATCCAATTTTCCCCTTTAATGTACGCACTAATGTCTATTTTATTTGCTGTTTCGTGGGTGAGACCAAGATTTCCGATGTAATTCCTACCATCTGCCAATCCCGCAGATACTCCCAATGGAAACCATGAATATAGTTGCTGATAACTAGGGGCTTTTTCTTTTATTCCAGCCGACACTTGAACGCTAAATCCTTCTGAAATATTGACACCAAACTTAGCAACCGCGTCAATTAGAGTAAAATTACGTTTTCTATCGGATGAATTAAATGTTTGGGTTAACGTCCTTACGTTTGGGTTCATCATGGACATGTTAGTGCCAATTTCGTCAGCATTAGCATGAACATTACTCAATCTTGCGCCTAATTCCCAAGAATCTATAAATCCTGCTAATGTTTGTGCTCTTGAGCTTGTTAGTTGAGCATATAAAGACGATAACTGACGTTCTACTTCATTAAAATTATCAATGAAAAACGTTGAACTGTTTGGGTTGGATATATACGAATTATGAACGCGTGATTCCGCATTTAATCCAAACTCAGAAATTACAGAGTCTCGGTCATTTGTAAGTACGATGTCCAACCCCCTACCCTGACTGTCTACCGAATTAAGTCGATGAATTTGAGGATTTATATTAGCCCGTAAAGAGTGATTATCCATATCGTGATAATTATTATTACCAAACAATTTAGTGGAGAGAGACCAGTTGTCATTAATTTCAAATTCATAGTTAAACTGCGCAACATACGAATCGATATAATTAATATCCATTGCCAACGTAGGTGTGCCCGATTCATTTGTATTTCTTAACGCCGCCGAAGCGTTAAAATAGTGTTTACCAGTTTTGTATCCTCCTTTTAGCTTGACTGAATATCTATCATAAAAGGTCGAGGGAATTAAAATTGAATTACCAGCTTCATAGTTGTCAGCTGACTGGTAGTCCATACTTAGGCTAATGTACCTGTTTTTATTCACTCCCTGTATTTTTGCGTTGATTGACTCACCGTCATTATTAAACCATCCAATAGACGCAAAATTCTCAAAACTAAATTCAGATTTATTAGTAAAACTAATTGGAACATCACTTATGTCTATTGCCCCGCCTAGCGTTTCAGCGCCTGAGCTTACTGGCGCTATGCCTGTGTATACGGTAATTGTTTGTCCCTGCGTGCCTGTAACCTGTGAAAGTGGGCTGTCCATTGAGTTTGGACCTGCACCAGCGATGAGCATGTCATCTATACTGACTCTTACTCGGTCAGAAAATAAGCCTCTATATTGAATAATCCCCGTGACCATGCCATTACTATTGATATCTACTCCTGGGAGCAAGCCGAGTTGCTTTCTCATATCAGGCGAGCTTGAGGCAGTTAAATCAATGTCTTCAGATAAAATAAGGGAGTTGATTTGCCCTTTTACTTGGATGGTTTCTATATCAAGTGATGCCGCCATCAACACAGGCAGAGAAGTGGCCACTTCGTTACCCTGAATGGTTGCAAAGGTATGGCCAGAGAAACAGCTTAGCGACGCTAAGCTTAATAGTGAAAGTTTGTGTTTCATAAAAATCCATATAAATTGTGTGCATAAAATACAGTTACCACCTAAATGAACACTTAGGGGGTAAAAACGAACATAATATTTAGGTGTTTATGAAAACGGAGGGGCACGCGTTAGCTTTTGGTTAACAGGCGCTAATTGATTTAATAGAACTAAAAGTTTTTCTGAAAATAAGGTAAAAGTGCCTCGAGTAAACTGAACGACCTTTAGATAAGAAGTCTCAAATTTCGAGGGCTCTATTGCTGTATCGATAGGGCAGTAGTTTGTCGTTGAGTTATCTCCTAGTTGCTCTACTTTGACAATTTTATTGTTTGTAAAATACTCATAACTGGATATTAATATTGACTCTCTGCCAGTACATATAAGCAAAGTGTCTTCATTAAGGTTGGCATTGGCATTAGAAAATTGGTTATTTTGATACTGCAATGAAAGATTACTATTAATAAATAGCAACAACCCTAAGCAGTAGTAAAACACAGACGACAATTTCATTTCAGGTAATTATTATTTTCTTAGTAGAGGCTTTCTTCATATGGTAAAAAAATATAAGTAAAGCAGAAATCCAATGTTAACTTTTGCATTATTTGCAGAATTTCAAAGCACGTCTGAAACTATAGTTTTTTTAAATGAAATTACAACAGCATAATTATAAAATTTTGATTTCGCTCAAATATACAAGTTTGCAAAGATGTGTTAATATTATCAGATATCTCGGGGCTGCTCTGGATTCGACAGGATTCAATGATGCTTGAGGTGCATGCAGAGGTGCGGTTTGCCTCTTTAAAAAGCCGCAAAAAAATAGTCGCAAACGACGAAAACTACGCACTAGCAGCTTAATACCCTGCTCAGAGCCTTCTCGCCCTAGCTTCCGCCTTTAAGACGGGGATCACGAGGAGTCAAACCCAAAAAGGCTCGTGTGGATGCTCCCGCCTGAGAGTTGAAGCACTAAAATTAATTCAGGTATGTCATTAGGTAGCGTGTTTGTCCGCAGCCTAATGCCGAGAATAAAGACAAACTAAGCATGTAGGACCAATGGTTGACGCTTTCTGGACGGGAGTTCGATTCTCCCCAGCTCCACCAATTTAAAAAGGTGAACTTTATACTCCAAGATAAGTTCACCTTTTTTAGTTAAATAATGATAAACATCGCTCAAACGCTTAATAGGTTACTGGGCATAACGCCATTGAGCATTGCCTTATATATGGCCGCCACTTAAAAATTCATCACTTCTTACACTGCTTTGGGTGCAAACTTTTTCCAAGTATGTGGCGGTCTTTAATGATCACATTGGAGGCATGACCAACGATAAGTGGATCAGCGCCTCTTATTAGATGCCCATTTTTATTAGGGTAAGGCAGACTCGACAAAAAATGATGCATACAATTAAGTCTAGCGCGCTTCTTGTCGTTTGATTTTACGACCATCCAAGGTGCATCAGCAGTGTCCGTGTAAAAGAACATGGCTTCTTTAGCCTCGGTATAATCATCCCATTTTTGCATGGCCTCTTTATCTATTGGGCTTAATTTCCATTGTTTAAGGGGATCGGTCTCCCTTTTGGAAAATCGAGCTTTCTGCTCTTGCGGCGTAACCGAAAACCAATATTTAAATAATCTTATACCAGAACGAACCAACATCCTTTCTAGTTCGGGTGTTTGCCGCATAAATTCCAAGTAGTCATTTGGCTCACAAAAATCCATTACTCTCTCAACGCCGGCTCGGTTATACCAAGAGCGGTCAAACAGCACTATTTCGCCTTCAGTAGGCAAATGTTTAACATATCTTTGGAAGTACCACTGCCCTTTTTCTGTCTCTGTGGGTTTTTCAAGCGCAACTACTCTGCACCCTCTAGGATTCAGGTGTTCCATAAATCTTTTGATGGTTCCGCCCTTACCAGCGGCGTCTCGACCTTCAAATAGTATTACGACTTTTTGTCCAGTTTCTTTTACCCACTTTTGAACCTTCAGTAACTCTACTTGCAACTCTCTTTTATGAAGTTCATAGGTCTTTTTAGATATCTTCGTTTTATAGGGAAACGTACCAGAGCGAAAACTTTCGGCAATAAAACTAGGATCTTTTTTCTGCTCTGCCAATTGAGATATGCGATTTACGTTCTTTTCAGTCTCATTGATTGGTGGATTCGACGTTGTTTGAGTCACAGTAGTATTGGATTGCTTCTTTGGAAGAGTTGTATCGGTCATTTCGAGTACCTAATTTAGGTTTACGCACTCCCATTAATTTTTACTATTTATAAATTAAGGGTTTATACGCCGTAAGAATGGATCAAGCAATGGCCACAGGCGCAACAAATAAAAAGAGCCAAATGGGTCACTTGCTTACAGGGATAATATGTTCAACCCAATATATTAAAAATGGCTATGTCATTAAAGTGACATATAGACTTTATTTGATGCAGATCAGACTATTTATTTAAGAAAGAAAGCGTTTTTCGAATTCTTCTGGCTCGATAGGTTTACTTAAAAAGTACCCTTGCAAAAGAATATTACCCGCTTGCTGCAGCCACTCAACTTGCTCTTGCGTTTCCACGCCCTCAGCAACGGTTTTTAACCCAAGATTTTCTGACAATTGAATAATCGATCTTACAAGATTAGCGTCTTGCTTATCGATGGTTATGTCATTGATAAATGTTCTGTCAATTTTTAATTTGTCGACGGGTAAATCGCGCAAGTGACTTAAAGAAGAATATCCTGTGCCAAAATCATCTAATGAAAATGTTACACCCATTCCCTTTAAACGATGTATTTTATATACAGTATCTTCCATATTATTTAACGCGACACTCTCGGTAATTTCAATTTCAATATCGTTTGTTTCAAGTTCATATCTTGTAAGTAGCTTTAAAATCCATTCGATAAAGTCGTTTTTTGCTAGCTGCTTTGCACTAATATTTATTGCTGTTTTAAATCCATCAGGCAAACACGCTTTTTGTTTTAACTCTGCAATATACCCAAAGATCTTACCGATAACACGCTCGCCAACATCTATAATAATTCCGCTATCTTCTAGAAAAGGAATGAATTCATCTGGATTGACTATGCGTTCAGATGTCCGCCACCGCATAAGTGCTTCGGCTCCAATCAAATCGTTAGTATGCGAAGCAAAAACTGGTTGCAACACAAAGTAAAATTCATCCCTGAGCAGGGCTTTCATAACATCTCGCTCAAGTTGCAATAATTGCGCGGCTTGGGTTGCCATTTCATGTTTAAACAACGTAACTCTGTTTCGGCCTAACCGTTTTGACTCATACATCGCGGTGTCAGCATATTGCAGAATTTCATCCGCGTTATTTGATTGCATTTTAAATACAACTACGCCAACGCTCGCTGACAAGGTATAGCTGTGAGTGCCTATATCTAATTCTTTGTTTATGCAATTTCTTAGTCTTTCACCAAGAACAAGCGCGCTTTCTTTAGCACGCTTCAAATCTTCCGAAATGTTTTCTTCAATACACAAGAACTCATCTGCACCCAATCTGGCTATCAAATCTGAAAACGAAAATTCTTTATTCAGCCTCTTTGCCAATTTCACAATTAATTGGTCGCCAACTGAATGACTAAGAGTATCGTTAATTCGTTTGAATTGGTCCAAATCAGCAATAGCGGCAATGCTATATTTATCTGCTATTTGTCCAGATCGAATTTTTAACACATCATAAACTTTGTTTCTATTGGGCAGGGATGTTAACGGGTCATAATAAGCAAGCGTTTCAATTTTCTCCTCAGCATTAACACGTTTTGTAACATCTGTTCCGCTAACCAATATACTTTGCCCATCCGGAGTCTTAAATTTAACTAAGGACAACTCCAAGTGACAGTCGTGTCGATTTGCATTTCGAGCTAATAACACATCTGCAAAATGTCTTTTATTGGAATTCATAAAAGTTTCAATTGATTTGAGCATGTTCATATCAAAAGGCGCAATGATTTCTGCTGCAGTTTTCCCTTTCAATTCGTATATCGAAAACCCGTAAAAACTTGCCGCAGCTTTATTTGCGAAAACAAACTTAAGGTTACTGTCAAGTGAATATATTAAAGATGGAGCAGTATCAAGGATTAGTCGGAATCGTTGACTTCTTTCGGTAAGCAATACTTGACCATATGAGATGCGAGACAACATATTATTCGCGGAATTAACAATCAAACTGAACTCGTTTTTATCATGTCCTGCGAGATGACTAATTTGAGTGGCTATCGATTTAGTATTCACTTGCTGGAATCGGCGCGACAATCTCATTAAAGGTGAAGCAAGGAAAACGTGGTACAAGTATCCAAGAGCCAGCGTGAGTAATATGTAGCCTGTTAACGCTATTAAAAATGCCCTAACTGCTCGGTCATAAACGCCAGACAAGGCCACATGGTTATCAATGACTAAGACCATTTCGCCATAAGGAGTGTTGCGGCTTGGGGCTAGTCCATCCCCGTAAAGTTGTACTACGTCTCTAGAAAAATTTTCAATAAAAAGAGCCAACAGAGGGTTGTAGGACGTGTTGACCTCATCGTTATCACTTTTAGTTGATTGACGTGAGAAATCCGCCATTACATTGTTATGGTCATCAATAATAGCAACATAGCTAAAGTAGTCAAAATACGCCAAGCCATCTATTACCTGCTCTGCCATTCTAGGCTCTAACAAGTAAACAGCATTGCTCGCAGAGCCCTTAGCTGATGTCACTATTGCATCTATAGATTGCCGAACCTCAGTCAACCTATCTTTGAAGTCAAAAAACGTTTGTAAAAACGCCATAAGAAGCCCTAGACTGATAAGCAGTATAAGACTTCTGACACCTAGAGATACTGATAGCTTTTGACTTAATTTCATACTTTTGTTTGGACTAATTATTCTCTTGTTTTTGTTATTTACTTATTCCAATATTAAAGCGTGCGCTAATTTCACTGTTAAATCAAGGTAAAACATATAAAAACACTGAAAAGTTAGACGTAATTTCTAGTTGTTGTATCATATCGACAGAGTTAAAAAATATTAAACCAAAGTTTTAAAAGGTTGCTTGATGTCAAAAAACGATAAAGATAAAGATTTCGCTCCAATCAACGTAGAAATATCAGACAGGATACCAATTGCCACCAACAGACAATACACAAATCGAGGCGAAGTAAATAAATCTAGTCCCTCCACGTTTTTTGCTAATTTCGTTGCCATTGGCGCTTTAGGGTTAGCAGGTTACTTATTTTATGCACAACAGCAAACCAGTGCATCGCTGAGTGATAGTCAAAAGCGTATTGAAACATTAGAGAATAGGCTTTCGGCGACAGGCGAAGAAATTGGCAACTCTACGGTTGAATTACAGGTAAAAGTAAACGAGCTCGGTGAAAAGACAGAAGTACTATGGGAACAGATGGATAAGTTATGGGCATCTGCTTGGAGGAGAAACCAGTCGGAGATTCAAGCACTAGCAACTGATATTAAAACGCTTCAAAGAGACACTGGTAACTTAATTCAGTCGGTCAAAACACAAGTTAGTGAAAATGATTCTTCATTAACTAAATTGCAAACGAGATTGGATGGCGTAAGTGCAAAACTAAATAGTCAAGCCAACGATATTCTAAGTGTGACGGTTATGCAGGAAGAGTTACAACAAGCAGAAGCGACAAGAAACGAAAATTTAAGACAAATGGCTGAAAAGCTTATCTTACTAGAAAAACGCAACACATCTTTATTACAAGAAATACAAAAACTTGAGAATAAAGTCGACGAATTAGCCAAGAAAACAGTGTAGTAATCAAAGTCTAACAAAGATTAACGTGAAAAGTCATTGTGAGAATGCTCGCAATGGACAAGGAGATTTCATTAAAAATGACGTTTAATTGTTTTAAGTTTGCAACGCTTGGGCAATAAAAAAGCACCCTTAAGGTGCTTTTTTATTTGAATACTTTCGTTTTTATCGACGTAAGCCAAGCTTCTTAATAAGGTCTTGATAACGCTCTACATTTTTACCTTTTAAGTAATCAAGTAGCTTTCTGCGTTGACTTACCATTCTTAACAATCCGCGACGCGAGTGATGGTCTTTTTTATGGTCAGCAAAATGACCTTGCAACTTGTTAATATTGTGAGTCAATAGCGCTACTTGAACTTCAGGTGAACCAGTGTCGCCTTCTTTTGTGCCGTATTGTGCAATAATGTCTGCTGTTTCAGTTGTAGTTAGTGACATACTTTTCTCCAAAATAAATATAAACACAACCAATCACTAATTCAGTTGTGCGAAAGAACGCGTATTATAAAGAAAATACGATGTTGTGCAAGTAGAATTATGTTAGCACGTAAGAGGCATAGTAGCTTAAAAAATTGTATATCGAAGATCTGATACATCGTGAGTAATTAACCCAGCGGTTTTGACGCCTATATCGCTAGAATCTAATACACCACTACTCTTTTCGGTTGTATATAGTTTGCATCGGTAATGTAAGCTAGCCCTAAAAACAATTTGTCACTTTCTCTGTAAACTTTTATTTGTTGACCGGACTGATGACTATGAGTAGCGACCAAATAACCTCCCTTTTGGAACAAACTAGAATCGATATCAGATACAAATATGGATGGATAACTTTCTACCATTGAATCCATACTAAGCAGTAAATTGTCTAAAATGTCGAAGTTCTGACCCACTGTATTAGTGTCACTGTTGTTCCTGTCTAAATAAGACTCGTCTTTTATACTGTCCAAATGCTCGTAACTATACATCTGTTGAGCGTCAAAATGCGCCACTTCGGTACGCCTTAACATAGTTACATGAGCTCCACACCCTAAAGCTTCACCAATATCGTCTATTAGTGTTCTTATATATGTGCCTTTAGAACACTTTACTTCCACTGTGAAAAATTCATTCTCCATCCCACACCATATAATGTCAAAAATAGTGATCTTACGGGCTACGCGTTCAACTTCAATGCCCTGTCTGGCATACCAATACAGGGGTTTGCCTTGGTATTTCAGCGCCGAGTACATTGAAGGTACTTGCTGTATATCACCAAGGAAAGACATTGCAACGTCTATCACCTGTTGATGAGAAACGGATACTTCTTTTTTAGACACTATTTCACCATCGGAGTCCGATGTATCTGTGCGCTCACCTAACTTGGCGGTAACCAAATAGCGCTTATTTGCATCTAATAAGCATTGTGAAAATTTAGTTGCCTCCCCTAAACATATCGGAAGCAAACCCGTTGCAAGTGGATCAAGCGCTCCAGTATGGCCCGCTTTCTTTGCAAAAAACAGCCTCTTAATATGTTGAACTACATGATTAGACGAAACCCCAGTAGGCTTATCAACCAACAAAATACCATTTATATTGCGGCCTTTACGCGTGCGACCCATAAGCTAATTATTTCCTTCTGTATCATCGCCTGAGTCTTTTTGTTGTCTTGCCTTATCGCTTTCGACTGCTTTATTCACCAAATCAGATATTCTAGATCCTTCCAATATAGAACCATCTCGATAAAACTGAACAGCAGGCACTTTACGCATTCTAAGTCGCTTAGCCAATAATGTTCTTACGAATCCTTTTGAATCTTGAAGCTTCGCTAAGTCTTTTTTTACTTTTTCTTCATTATTTTCGAAAAAAGTAATAAACACTTTAGCGTGTGCAAGGTCTCTTGAAACCTCAACGCCAGACACGGTAACTAGTCCAACATCTGGCTCTCTGTGCTTAAATTCGTGTTGTAGAATAGAAGCAACTTCTTTGTGTAACTGTTGCCCCACTCTGTCTGTTCTTGAAAATTCTCTCGCCATTATATACTCAATAATAAACTGTTGATGCCACGATACAAACACTCCGGCTAGGGGCTGTCAGGCATTAATATTAATCTTATTTTCATTGACAAAAACGGAGGCTCAAAGGCCTCCGCATCGTTTCACATGTGCATTAATATGAAGCTTAGATTTCTCTTTTAACTTCAACTACTTCAAATACTTCTATTTGGTCACCTACTTTGACGTCGTTGTAGTTTTTAACTCCAATCCCACATTCAATACCTTTCTTTACTTCTTGAACGTCGTCTTTAAAACGTCGTAGCGATTCAAGTTCACCTTCGTAAATTACGATGTTATCTCGAAGTACTCTTATTGGATTATTACGTTTAATAATACCTTCTGTAACCATGCATCCAGCAATCGCGCCAATTTTAGGAGATTTAAATACATCCCTTACCTCGGCAAGACCAATAATTTGCTGCTTAAACTCAGGAGCCAACATTCCACTCATGGCTTGTTTAACTTCGTCTATCAACTCATAAATTATACTGTAATATCTTAAGTCAATCTCTTCAGCTTCGATCATCTTACGCGCTGTTGCATCGGCACGCACGTTAAAACCTATTACAATCGCTGAGGATGCTGCAGCCAAACTTGCATCAGTTTCGGTGATACCACCCACGCCACTGCCCACAATGTTCACTTTCACTTCACTAGTGGAGAGCTTAGTCAAACTGTCTGCTATTGCTTCAATTGAACCTTGAACATCGGCTTTTAATACAATATTTAAGTCACTGACCTCACCGCTTTCCATATTAGCAAACATGTTTTCCAATTTAGCTTTTTGTTGCTTAGCCAACTTAAGTTCACGCTGTTTGGAATGGCGTTTTGCGGCCACTTCTCTGGCTTTACGTTCATCTTGCACAACAAGAGCATTCTCACCTGCAATGGGAACTCCAGATAATCCCAATACTTCAACAGGCGTTGAAGGACCGGCTAACGCAATGTTGTTGCCAAGTTCATCACGCATAGCTCTTACTCGTCCGTACTCTTCACCGCACAATAGTATATCGCCAGGTTTCAATTGGCCCTCTTGTACTAAAACAGATGCCACTGGACCACGACCTTTATCAAGCCTAGATTCGATAACAATTCCGCGAGCAGGCCCTGTTTGCAATGCTTGGAGGTCAAGTACTTCAGCCTGTAAGTTAATCGCTTCAAGTAGGTCGTCTATGCCTAAGCCAGTTTTAGCCGATACGTTAACAAACTGATAATCACCACCATACTCTTCTGGAACAACTTCCAATTGTAAAAGCTCATTTTTCACCCGGTCCGGGTCTGCCGATTCTTTGTCCATTTTGTTGACCGCTACAATTAATGGAACACCGGCGGCTTTGGAGTGCTGAACAGCCTCTTTGGTTTGAGGCATTACACCGTCATCGGCAGCAACTACCAATATTACGATATCAGTAGCCGTAGCTCCCCTAGCTCGCATTGCGGTAAATGCCGCGTGACCAGGAGTGTCTAAAAAGGCAATACGACCATTGCCAGTCTCAACACTATATGCACCAATATGTTGTGTGATACCGCCAGCTTCGCCATCGGCAACTTTGGCCCTACGAATGTAATCAAGAAGTGACGTTTTACCGTGATCAACATGACCCATTATCGTCACGACTGGAGCACGAGATTCTTTATCTCCGTCAGAGGCTGACGCGATTAACTCTTCTTCCAGCGCGTTTTCATTCACGATCTCGTATTTATGGCGCATCTCTTCGACCACCAAAATAGCAGTTTCTTGGTCTAGCACTTGATTAATAGTGGCCATTTCTCCCATTTTCATCATGGTTTTAATGACTTCAGTGCCTTTAACGGCCATTCGACTGGCCAGTTCACCGACAGTGATTGTCTCACCTAATTTAACGACACGCTCTACAGGTGTGACCGGCTTTGTGAAACTGTGCTTTAATTCTTCACCAGCATTTTTCTTAGACTTTTTACGACGACGACTGCTTCTTTCAACTTGCATATCTTCTTCGTCTTCCGCTTCCTGAGCGTAGCGATTAGAGTGCAAATGGACTTCTTCAGCTTCTTCCTTCTTGCGTCGCTCTTCTTCTTCTTTCCATCTTCGTTCGTTTTCTTCAGCCAATTTACGAGCTTCTTCAGCTGCTTTTTTAGCGTCTTTTTCAAGTTTGCGCTGAGCTTCCTCTTCTTGTTGCTTTTTAATCCGCTCAGCTTCTAAACGCGCCTGCTCTTGAGACTGACGTTCTTCGTCAGTTAACTTAGAATCAGCTGATTTACGCTCGTCAGCTTCTTTTTTGGCTTTCTCGGCACGCTCAGCTCTCTCAGCTTCTTGCTGTTTGCGCGCTTCTGCCGCTAATCTGGCTTTTTCGTCAGCCGCTTTTTTTGCTTCTTCAGCAGCTTTACGTTCGGCTTCTTGACGTGCTAATTCTTCAGCTTTCCGATTAGCTTCTTCTTCTGCTAATCGTTTGATTTCTTCCTCAGAGCGTTTTACGTACGTACGTTTTTTACGGACCTCTACCTTAACTTCCCGCGATTTACCTAAGCTTATTGTGCTAGTGGTTTTTCGCTGTAGCGTCATGCGAGTAGGCGCTTGTACTGAGCCACTGCCGTGTTGTTTACTCAAGTGATCAAGCAACTGTTGCTTTTCTTGTTCAGACACCATATCACTGGCAGATTTTTCAATGCCAGCATCTTTAAACTGTTTTAATAATCGGTCAACAGTGGTCTTGATATCATTTGCTAATTTTTCTATGGAAACATCTGCCATATTCAATAATTCTCCTATTGACCTATTCTTCGTTAAACCAAACCAGGTTTCGAGCTGCCATGATAAGTTCACCAGCTTTCTCTTCGGTCAACTCTTCTATGTCACTTATCTCATCTGTACCCTGCTCTGCTAGTAACTCAAGGTTTGTTATGCCTCTACTTGCAAGAACATAAGCAACGTGTTTTTCCATGCCGGGTAAATCTAGTAACTCTTGATCTGGTTCTGCTGATTCAAGAGTTTCTTCATTTGCAAGTGCGCGGGTAGTCAACGTCGCTTTGGCTCGGTTTCTTAACTCTTCTACTAAATCTTCGTCAAGACCTTCGATCTCAACTAATTCACTTACTGGTACGTAGGCTATTTCTTCTAACGTCGTAAAACCTTCTTCTACTAATACCATCGCAAAATCTTCGTCAATATCCAACCCATCAGTAAATACAGAGAGTACTTTTTGATTTTCTGCTTCGTGCTTACTGTTCAAATCTTCAATTGTCATAACATTCAGTTCCCATTCGGTTAACTGACTAGCAAGACGAATATTCTGACCATTTCGCCCAATGGCTTGCGCCAGATTATCTGCTTCGACCGCAATGTCCATCGACTTTGCATCTTCGTCAACTACAATTGAAGCGACTTCGGCAGGGGCCATAGCATTGACAACAAAAGTGGCGGGGTTTTCGTCCCAAAGAACGATGTCAACTCTTTCTCCACCCAACTCACTTGAAACCGCTTGCACACGAGAACCGCGCATGCCTACACAGGCTCCCACAGGGTCAAGGCGTTTGTCATTTGTTTTCACTGCAATCTTCGCTCGAGCGCCTGGATCTCGAGCAGCAGATTTTATTTCTAGTGTTTCTTCCGCTATTTCCGGTACTTCTAGTCTGAATAGTTCTACTAGCATATCTGGATGAGTACGACTTATAAAGAGTTGTGCGCCTCTTGCTTCAGGTCGGATTACGTATAGAAGTCCTCTTACTCTGTCGCCAGGTCTAAAGGTTTCTCTAGGCAACATGTCTTCTCGAAAAATCACGCCTTCCGCGTTGTTTCCAAGGTCAATGATTATATTATCGCGATTGACTTTTTTGACTGTACCAGTCACCAATTCACCGACTTTATCCTCATATTCTGCGATCATTTGAGCGCGTTCTGCCTCACGTACCTTTTGAACGATCACTTGCTTAGCAGTCTGTGTGGTGATCCTGTCAAACGCGATAGATTCAATCTGCTCTTCAATATAGTCGCCAGTTTGAATGTTTGGTTCGTCTATCTGCGCTGCTGACAATGTTATTTCTGCAAAAGGGTTTTCTTGCAAATGGTCATCATCAACCACCAACCAACGTCTGAACGTATCAAAGTGACCGTTATCGCGATTAATCGAGACACGAACTTCGATATCTCCTTCATTCTTCTTTTTAGTTGCGCTTGCTAAAGCATATTCTAAAGCTTCAAAAATTTTCTCTCTAGGAACTTGTTTTTCGTTTGAAACCGCTTCTGCAACTAATAGTATTTCTTTGCTCATTTTTGCCTCATTGCTACACTTTCGTATAGTTAAGATTAATCAAATTCGGGTACTAAGTTTGCTTTCATCACATTATTATAAGTTAGTGTGAAAGTTTGGTTGTCGACTTGTATCTCAAAGCCGTGTTCATCGCATCTCAACAACGTTCCCTTATAATTTCGCCTACCGTCAATTGGAACCTGAAGTTTTACCGAAACTGTCTGTGACACAACCTGTTCGTAATGGCTTGGTTTAAATAATGGTCGATCCATTCCCGGCGACGATATCTCAAGGTTATATTCTGTGTTGATTGGATCCTCAATATCTAATATAGCACTTACTTGATGACTGACATCCGCACAATCGTCTACGTCAACTCCGTTTTCAGAGTCTATGTACACTCTTAGGGTGGAATGCTTACCCGCCCTTATAAATTCAACGCCCAATAACTCAAATCCAACCGCAGCCACTGCATCTTCGAGCATATTGGTTAACTTTATTTCAAGCTGTGACAAGCCTAACTCCGTTTCTTTTGGTCGCACGCTCACAAGCGTTACCTTGCTTACTCAACCCATTAAAATTCAATAAAAAAAGGGCAATTGCCCTTGTGGTTATTTGTACCTGTTCACACTACAGAGTATATCATGTACAACCACGATACTTCTTGGTAGCACGCCACACCTAAAGTGCTAATAACAAATACAAAAAAGCCCCGTACAAGCGGAGCTAAAATACTAATTTAGAAAAGTTCAATATTATGAACTGTGACCACATCATGAATACCAAGCTGATGGTATTTCAATGCCGCTATCATTCACGCTACTTTGTAGTATCTTTTAATCAAAACCGATTAAAACAAACAGGGAGTTCGTGATTTAGCGAGAGTATACAAGGCGCTTTATAAAATCGCAAATTTATCTTAATAAATAGATATTAACCAAATTTTACGGCAAAAAAAAACACTCTATCGAGTGTTTTTCTTAGTTTGGTTGCGGGAGCAGGATTTGAACCTACGACCTTCGGGTTATGAGCCCGACGAGCTACCAGACTGCTCCATCCCGCGCTAGAAACTGGTTTCAAAGCGTTATGTGCTTCGAAGTGGTGCGTATTATACATGTCACTAAACGGTATGCAAGCAACAAAACAAATATTTTTATCGACTGCCTATTCTTTAACCTTGTGGGCTTCCATTTGTTTAGCTAATTTAAAATCTAACTCGCTTATGCCGCCAACATCATGAGTAACCAACTCTACTTTTACCGTGTTGTACACGTTAAACCATTCTGGATGGTGATTTAACTTTTCGGCCCATATTGCCATTTGAGACATCCAACCAAACGCTTTGACAAAATTTTTAAACTTAAATTCTTTGGTCAATTTACCGTCAATTACTTGCCATAATTCACCATCGCAATCTTCATTTAAAGTCGCTATAGCTTCTTCTAGTTCGGTTTGTTCTAATACTGTAGTCATCATTTCTCCTAATCAACATGTTCAATTTTTTATAATCATTTATCGACAACACCTCTAAGACATACTTCATCATTGATAATTCAATAAAATAAAAAAGCCTCCTAGCTTTAACGGCTGGAGGCTAGTACAAAGGTAGGCAACCTTAATTATATACTTTCATCAAAATTCCGCTGCAAATCTCACATAAAGTTGTCTGCCTCTAGGATCGTGAACTTTCGAATCAAAACCACTATTAGTAAATACCTGAGGCGGATTTTCATCCGTTAAGTTAATGCCGCCTAATGTTAGTACATAATTGGTCTCAGTATTTAGAATAGAGCCGAGATCGATATTTAACTGTGCGTCGAACGTTGTATGCGCCTCAATTTCTGTCAAACCTGCACTACCACAACCAGCGGCTATTGGACTGCCATCTGCGCAATTTTGGTCATCATCGTAAGCACTTATATAACGCACAAATACGTTTGCACTGTAGGCATTCATTCTCCATGACAGCCCTAAATTTGCTCTAAGTTCTGGCGAAGATACCCCAATGTTTGTGAAATTTCTTCTACCCGCTCCATCGATTTCTCCAGCTTGCGGATCAACTAGATCATACTTAGAGATATAAGTTAAATGGACCGATGGGACAATCACTCCTATTGAATCTGTATCGAATTTATAGCTGCTAACAAAGTCAACTCCCGAGGTTTCTAGAGAACTTGCATTAACATAGGTATTGTTTACCTGAACTAGAGGACCAGTTAAAGGATCACCCGCTCTAATAATTCTTTCTGGATCTGACGGATTTGCAGCCAATATCGCCTGTGCACTTTCTTGAATGATTAAATCTTCGAAATCGAAACTCCAGTAATCCAGCTCAATTGACCAGTCGTCGACAGGTTCAAATGAAAATCCCAGATTATACGCCTGCGATTCTTCTGGCGTTAGATTCTCGTTACCAGATGTTCTTACCGCCGCAAAGGCGTTGGAATTGATTAATGGATCATTTAGCTGTTGTAAGGTTGTAGCGCCGCCATTTTGCATAAATATCGAAGGCGCTCTGAAAGAGGTTGATATTGAAGCTCTGACCGATAGCGAATCACTCGCACGGTAATTCACCGCTAATTTAGGATCGACAGTGTTTCCAACTGAGCCACCGTAATCTTCAAAACGCAAGGCTAATTGAACATCCAAGTCCTCACTCACAGGCAAAGCTAGTTCAGCGAAGGCCGCCCACACATTCAAATTATCATCAAAATCTGGGTTGCCTATCACAAATGAAAAGCTATCTTCGTTAGACAATTTATCATAGTCCTGTTTCAACTCTTCTGCTCTGTATTGCAACCCTATTGCTAAGCCTGCTGCGCCGCCATCCATATCAAACACATCAAAAGATGCAAAGGCTTCTACAACTTCTAAGTTGGCTTCAGAGTCAATCAATTGATCGGCCGAAAACGAGTCAATGACATACTGAGAATTGGGCGCAGATGTATAGGATGTAGAGAAAGGGTTAAAATATTCACATTGACCTTCACCGGCCGTTCCATTTACTGGATCACAGTTGGCGCCTCCGAAGCCATTAAGAGCCAAATTGAACTCTGTATTTAAGACATCTTCGACTTGGAATAAAAAGTTATTAGTCGCATTAGTATAACTGAGTTCCCAGAAACCGTTTTCCAATTCGCCCTGCAGCACAGTGTTGAATCTAAACGTATCAGATTCAGTATAGGCTGGGTCAGGAGCAAAACCATTGCCTTCTGCTCGGCCAAAAAAGATGACTGGTTGTCCAAAAATATTGTTTGGATGAGTTGCTGGAACAACAGGACCTCTTAAATTTGGAAAACTTGGGGCGCCGCCGCGCTCTGCTCTATTCCTCGCCACACCAACCTCAGTAGTCCAAACCAGCGCATCACTTAAATTGTATTCTGATTTAAAGTACGCATTGACTCTCGACTCGTCAGCAACATAAGAATAGCCCGGACCGAAATCAAAACCGCATAAGCCAATGTCCAAACCAGGTACAGTGCCAGGAGGGGCTAAGAGCTGAGGAAAGCCACCAAAAGCCTCACAGCCTGGGTCAATTATAGGAGTGCCGGCCAATGGTCCTTGAGTAAAAAAGAATGCTCCCGGGTTACCCAACGCCGAGGTGTCGTCTTGTGGACGAGACAATCTTCTATCACTTAAAAATAAAGGACTTCTGTTAGTGTAACTCAAGGCGGCCATCACGTTGCCATTGTCACCAGAAGCTCCCCATAAACCTTGCATTACCCACTCTTTATTATTTCCATGAGCGCCATCTTGATAATCTAATGTGACTTTTGCCCCATCGTAATTACGCTTTGTAATGAAGTTGACTACACCCGCCACCGCATCAGATCCGTAAAGAGCAGACGCACCATCTTTTACAATTTCCATGCGATCAATTGCTATCATTGGGACAAGTGAACTAGTGTCTACAAAGTTTAATCCTTCATTTGTTTGTTGAGCGTTGACTACCTGGCGACGGTTATTCAACAATACGAGCGTAGAGGCGACGCCTAAACCACGAAGATTAATGTTTGATGTGCCAGCGGTCGCGTTTTGTGTAAAAGCATCAGGGTTATTTTCTGCGCCAGTATTGATGGTCAACGTCTGAGTAATATCAGCAATGTTTTTCGCCCCGATAGCATCAATTGCTATGCTGTCTACCACCGCTAAAGGTGATGGTGATTCAAAATTTTCGCTTCTTCTTACGAAACTGCCGGTTACCAGAATCAACTCGACTTGCTGAGCTTCATCTTCTTGTTCTTGAGCCACGGAAAGTTGTGGTATTGCTAGCATTTGCGACGCAACAAAAGCTGCGATGGCTGTCTTTTTTGCTTGTAACTTCATCATCGTTCCCCAAAAGTTTGCTCATCGCTTCGCGTTGTGTGTGTGCAAATATTATGAGCAGTTGCTATTTTTATTATGACTCCCGTTGAGTAATTTAATACTAGGTGCTTACCTTATATTTGTAAATATAATGTTACTTATCTGTTACTATAAAATGTACGCATGGTCCTACCAGTCAATTTTACCCTCCTAATTTTCAATCACTAACGAAAGAAACTCACCAATCAAAGCCGGTTTATCTTTGCCCTTTATTAAGACAGTCCCTTTGAATTTGTAGACTTGCCCCATTGCTTTTGACTCTATATTGATTAACTCAAATAAGTACTTAATTTCATCATTCACGCAGACCGGTTCAATGAACCTTAATGAATCCATGCCATAATTAATTAGCGTAGTGGTTTCTGGGTCGACCGTTACGCACGATGCATACATTTGAGGCATGATAGACAATGTTAAAAAGCCGTGCGCAATAGTGGTTTTAAAAGGGCTTTGTGTCTTGCATCTTTCAACGTCAATGTGAATCCACTGTTTATCACCCGTTGCGTTTGCGAATTGGTCAATTTGTTGCTGCGTGACCTTGTGATAGTCACGACACTCCAATATATCACCTACAGAAAGTTCGAAAATATCCAAGCAAATACCTATAAATTTTATTAATTAATACTAAACAACACTATTAGTTTGATTTATACTTAAATGTCACTAAAATGTTAAAATAATATTAATATACTTTTGTTAAATGTTTAGGATCGTTTTTGATGAACTTACATCGTATTGATTTGAATTTGTTTGCTGTGTTCGATGCAATTTATACTGCTGGCAGTTTGACGAAAGCAGCCGATGTGTTGTGTATCACGCAACCGGCCGTGAGTAACTCATTAGCAAGGTTGCGAGATATGTTAAATGACCCCTTGTTCGTCAGAACTGGGCATTCCATGACGCCAACTCCCGTCGCTCAAAATATCATAGTGCCGGCAAGAGAAGCTCTGGAGTTACTGAGAAAATCTGTGCAACAAAGCCATGTATTTGAACCCGCCATTTCAGCCAAATCGTTCAACTTCGCCAGCAGAGACTTGCTAGAAGTAAGTATCATGCCAAGGCTTATGTCTCGGCTTCAAAGTTTAGCGCCAAACATTACTTTGACCAATTATGAAATAGCAAAAGGACAGGTGGTATCATCGATGGCAAGTGGCAATTTAGACTTTTACGCCGACGCCTCTACGTTTACTGATATTCATTTAAAAAAACAACTGATCGCCACCGATAGATTTGTTGCAATGGCACGGAAAAATCATCCACACATAAAAAATGAATTAACACTGGACAACTTTTTAACCTTAGGCCATATCAATGTGTCTAACCGCAAATCGGGCGCGGGTCCAATCGATGTGGCTTTAGATAAGTTAGGTAAAAAACGTCAGATTGTGATGCGTGGACAACATTTTTTAACTGTGCCCAGTGCATTAGCAAAAACCGATCTTATTGCTTGTATCCCCTATCATCTAGCCAAACACTACGACCTAGCTATGTACGAGATACCATTCGACATACCGCCAATAGAGTATTTTTTATATTGGCATGTAAGTGCCGATCACGACAGTGCTCATAGGTGGATGCGTGAGCAGATAGCAGAGGTTGCAAAGGCATATAACCCTGATTAATTAGTCGGTTATAGATAAACGTTATATGTTGACATACCAATATATGGACGACCCTATTGTGCAAAGCGGTGACAACTTTAGACTCTAAGTTGTGTGTAACTTACCCCCTTAGTATGAGGTCTACCATGAATGTTAAGAAGTTTTTTTGTTTAAGTGCGCTGGCGTCAAGTCTTATGTTTCAATCAAACTTTGCCAGTGCATCAATAGAAGATGCGCTCGCTAACATTTGCAATATTGTGATTGCAAATGATAAGTCTGAGCTGCGTAAAAAAATTAAAAGCGTCAAGAACGATTTTAGAGTGCGACTAGACGATTATTATGAAGGAATTACTTGCGGAGGTAACAGCCTGATCAGAACCGCCATTTTGAATGATGCAATTGATGCTGGTGAACTGTTAGTAAAACGCTTACCAAAAACTAAATTACGCGAGCCTGAAAAAGACGGCATTGCATTGGCAAGCTGGATTGACGCAAATGGCTATAGTCACTCACCTATCGCTGAAGTAGTTAAAGACCGACTATAACAAAACACAGCCAGTGTTTTAATGTGCACAGGTTATCTTTCGGCCTGTGCAACTGTTTAACAATAATTCCTTATCTTTTTCAAAACTGCTTCGGGTTGTTGAAGGTGAAGCCAATGATCTGCTTGCTGATATTCAACCAAAGTAAGATCTTTTACCCATTGCTCGAGGTTGTTTAATACTTGGGGAACAAACGCAGTGTCTTTCACTCCCCACAACACAAGCGTTGGTAAGTCGACCCGTATATTGGGTATTTTAATATCAGCGTTTCCTTCGACGCGTTTCGTTATCAAGTTTGGCATGTTCTTGTAATAAGCAAAGGCATTGTCCATACTCGTTTTATGTTGCCATTGAGCTAAAAGTTGTTTGCGGTATTCAACATCAAAGGTCTCAAATAAACCGCCATAAAGCCTTTTCAACCGATAAAAATCGTCGGCTTTTACCCAATCGTACGCACCGTCTGAAATCAAATCGGTAATATAATCAGAACGTTTTTGCTGTTTTTCATTCTGTGCCATTTCTCTGGTAAACGCTGACGGATGAGCTGAGTTTAAAATTACCAGCTTGTGAATTCGGTGTTGATAAAAAGCCGCGAATGGCCAAGCAATGGCTCCGCCCCAATCATGTCCCACTAAATACACTTTATTATCTTGGCAAATCGCCTCTATAAATTCATCCAAACATACCATCAAATTTTCAATGTTATAATCACTTACTGTGCTAAATCCTGGACTTAAATTATACCCGGGCAGATCTGGCGCAATCACTCGATATTCAGTATACAAACTAGACAAATAATACGAGTAACTCCAGCTGTTTTCGGGGAACCCATGCAACATGAGCATAAAAGGTTTGGCCTGGTTATCATCAGAATAATTGTGTAAGTATTGGATCGTTGTCGTAGACAGAGTAACCGATTCTTGTTGAATGATTGAATGTTGCATATAAGACCAGCCGGTAATTGTAACTAAATGCTTAACTTAGAATCCAAATTCACTAAATTACGACAATAGAAATGCGAAGAACACGCTTCATAAGTTTGTCCTTCGCAATAAGTCTACTACCCTACTTTAAACAATCTAGCATCCATGGCCATTAAGTTGTCAGCACCGGATGCCATGGTAGACACTAAAGAGCGCGTGCGAGTTAACATGCGGTCAAAATAGAATTTTGCGGTATGAATTTTGGCCTGATAAAAATCCTCTTCTGTTGTGCCCGTATCCAACTTTTGCTGAGCCACAACGGCCATTTTGAGCCAGAAATACCCGACCGTGATATAACCGGCATACATTAAATAGTCAACCGACGCTGCCCCCAATTCATAGGGATCTTTTGAGGCTGATAAGCCGATATCTTTGGTGAGTTGCAACCATTCATCCACATGACTATCTATTGCATTGGTCCAAGCGTTGAACTGACTCATCTCGCGCACACTTGAACAGTACTGCTTGATTTCATCGGTAAACACATTTAACAGTTCGCCGTTAGAACCCATGATTTTTCTTGCCAGCAGATCTATGGCTTGAATACCTGTGGTCCCTTCGTACATCGTGCAAATTCGTGTGTCTCTAGCCAGTTGCTCCATTCCCCATTCTGCAATATAACCATGACCACCGTATACCTGCATCCCATAGCTAGTTGCTTCTTGCGCCGTTTCAGTGAGAAATGCTTTCACAATGGGCGTGAGCAGAGCCAGTTTCGATTCGGCCAGTTTGATTTCTGTTTCATCTTTTGAGTAGCTGGTCACATCCACCAGTTTCATACAATAATTGGCCAACGCCCTGTTCCCCTCAGCTAAAGACTTCTGAGTCAGTAACATGCGGCGAACGTCTGGGTGAACAATGATGGGATCAGCTTGACCTTCTGGGTTCTTAATGCCAGTCATCGAGCGAAACTGCACTCTGTCTTGAGCATAAGCTAACGCCCCTTGAAAAGACGCCTCGCAGGCAGATAAACCTTCTACGCCTGTTCCAATTCGAGCAATATTCATAAAGGTAAACATGCAGTTTAAGCCGCGATTGGGTTGTCCTATCAAATGCGCTTTGGCCCCATCGAAATTCATCACGCACGTCGCGCTGCCTTTAATGCCCATCTTGTGTTCGATTGAACCGCATTTAACTGTGTTTCGCTCTCCTATTTCACCATTGTCGTCCAGGTTATACTTAGGCACGATGAACAAAGAAATGCCTTTGGTGCCTTTTGGTGCATCGGGCAATCGAGCTAGTACTATATGAATAATATTTTCAGATAAGTCATGTTCGCCGGCTGAGATAAATATTTTTGTGCCCGTCAAAGAATAGGTTCCATCAGGGTTAGGGGTAGCTTTACACTTAAGCATGCCCAAGTCGGACCCGCAATGTGGTTCCGTCAGACACATTGTTCCTGTCCATACCCCCTCTATTAGTTTTCTTAAGAACATGTCCTGTTGCTCTTTTGTGCCGTGGCTCTTTAACGTTTCCATACAGCCTTGACTTAATCCTGGGTACATAGCCCATGAGTGATTGGCCCCAGAAAACCATTCAGCTAAAGAGGTAGCTAAAGAATAAGGCAAGCCCTGACCATCAAATTCTTCTGGCTGAGCCATAGACGGCCATCCACCCTCGACATACTGTGCATAAGCTTCTTTAAAACCGTCTGGCGTGGTCACCATACCATTGTCAATTTTACACCCTTGCTGGTCCCCTATTGCATTAATTGGGGCAAGGATATTTTCAGCAAATTTGCCTGCCTCAGTATAGATAGCTCTTACTAAATCTTCATTGACGTCATCGAACCCTAACTTTTGATAATGGCTTTGTATGTCAAATAATTCATGAGTGACAAATAATGTATCGCGTTCTGGTGCTTTAAAATTCTGCATTTTTATAACCTAAATCTGTGCGTTCTCTTTATTGAGTAAAACGGGTGAATGTTTGTTGTTTGTTAACTAATTTCTCGAGTAAAGGCGAAGGCTCAAACCACTGTTTCCCATACTCCCCTAAACTTGTTTGATAATATTTAATGCGTTCCAAAATGGTCTCCAATCCTATTTCATCGGCATATTTCATAGGTCCTCCTCGGTAAACGGGGAATCCATAGCCATAGACATAAATAACGTCAATATCGCTAGAGCGTTGAGCAATACCTTCCATTAAAATGTTGGCGCCTTCATTGATAAGTGGAAAGATGCATCGTTCGAGAATTTCTTGTTCACTAATTTCGCGCTGAGGAATATTGAGTTCGCTGGCTTTTTGTTTGGCTATTTCCACGACTTCAGGATCAAAAATAGGCGCGCGCTTTCCTGCCTCATACAGGTAAACTCCCTTACCCGCTTTTAGACCCACACGACCAGCTTCCACTAATTGGTCAGCCACCACACAATATGAAGGGTCGTGTTTTATGTGTTCTCGACGCGACTGCCTCACAAAATACCCTATATCCAGTCCAGCCATATCTCCCATGGTGAATGGGCCCATGGGAAAACCAAATTTTGTGATTACCGAGTCTACTTGTTCCGGAGAAGCGCCTTCTAGCATCAATCGATTCGCCTCTCGAGCGTACACTTCAATCATTCTATTGCCCACGAAACCGAAGCAAACACCGACTAAAACACCTACCTTTTTAATCGTTTTTGCCAACGCCATCGCAGTTTTTATTACATCATTTTGAGTCTTTCTACCTTTTACTATCTCAAGCAGTTTCATCACATTTGCTGGAGAAAAGAAGTGTAACCCTATGACGTCTTGTGGCCGACTAGTGGCCTGTGCAATTTCGTCCAGGTCTAAGGTAGATGTGTTACTGGCTAAAATAGCGCCAGGTTTACACACTCTGTCAAGCGCCCTAAATACGTCTTTTTTGACAGACATTTTTTCGAATACAGCTTCAATTACTAAGTCGACATCAGATAGTGCTTCGTACTGAGTCGTTGTTGTAAAAAGGCTCATCCTTTGCTCAACTTGAGCTTGCGTTAATTTGCCTTTCTTCGCTGAATTTTCATAATTTTTCCGGATCACCCCAAGCCCTTTATCAAGGTTCGCTTGATTGACCTCTAAAATAACAACGGGTATACCTGAATTTACAAAGTTCATAGCGATACCTCCCCCCATAGTGCCAGCACCGATAATGCCAACTTTGTTCACAGGTCTTGGCTTCACATTGTTGTCGATATCCGGCAATGAGGCGGCCGCTCGCTCTGCAAAGAAAAAGTGTTGTTGCGCTCGCGCTTGAGGAGTATTCATGCACTGCATGAATAATTCTCCTTCTCTTTTCAAACCTTCTTCAAATGGTAAGTCAAAGGCAGCTTTTACTGCAGCAATGCATTGACTGGGTGCAAAAAAACCTCGTAACTTGACGTCAGCTGTGGCCTGTGTTTGTTCAAAAATTGAATCGTTAATCGGGCTACTTTCTAAAATAACATCGCACGCTCTTGGGATGCTCTTACCTGCTACATTTCGAGCAAGCGATATTGCTTCTTCAAGCACGTTTTCAGGGTCTGTGATCGCACTGAACAGCGATGAAATATCTGACACTTTGGCAGGCGTACCTGACACTATCATATTTAATGCGTCCGGCAATGGTATCAGCCTCGGGAGTCGTTGGGTGCCTCCTGCTCCTGGAAGAATTCCAAGATGTACTTCTGGGAGCCCGACTTTATTCTTTGCATGGGTCACTCTATGATGACAGGCTAATGCCAATTCAAGTCCGCCGCCAAACGCGTTACCATTTACGGCAGCCACCACGGGTTTTAAGCTTTTTTCAATAGTATCTAATACTTCTGGTAGCATGGGTGACAAATCGCCACCTGAAAACTCACTAATATCGGCTCCTGCACTAAACAGGGTCAGTTCGCTGGTGATCACGATTGAATCAACGTCATTATTCTGTTGGGCGCCTTTCAATATCTCGATTAAACCGACACGTACGGCTTTGGATAAAGCGTTTACTGGCTTGTTGGCCATACTAATTACGCACACTTTATTAGTAATATATTGATTAATAATTGTCACCCTAATGCTCCCAACTATGTTGTTATTAGTTCTAACTTATCTGTTGTAAAAATGTTAAAGCAACTTGTGGCAAGGCTCTAATTTTTTGATGTTATATTGGCATATAAAAATTTTTGATGGTTAAAGGGGATCTTTTATCAGCTTTATTTATACAAACAAAAGCAAAGATATTTAAATAATACAATCTATTTTAGTACATTGATTTATATGTATTTTTAATTAATGATGTGGATTACCACATTACAAATTAAGCACGACAGTTGATTCAAAGAAAGGTTTTTTGATATTTAAATGTCAAAATTGTGAAAAAAAGAGGCGTTAATAATCATTTATTCATGAAGATGATTGATGATACCAACCAAACTCACCTATAATGTAAACAAATTGTTAACATTAAATAATTATGAGCCTTATTCGAAGCCACCCCAATTTGTTTGAAAACTTGCCCGGTTATAGCTTTCAGCCTAACTTTGTAGAAGTAAATGATGTCGCATTGTTTGATGACAGTGAAGTGTTTATGCATTACGTGGATTACGGCGACAAAGATGCTCCTATTGTAATGATGTTGCATGGTGAGCCTAGCTGGAGCTACTTATATAGGCACATGATTGATGAGGTTAAACAAGCTAACTATAGAGCCATCGCACCTGACTTAATCGGGTTTGGTAAATCGGATAAATACGACACTCAAGATGCATACACCTATGCAAATCATATTGCTTGGCTCACAAGATTTATAGACAAAACAAAGTTAAGCAACATTCATTTGTTTTGTCAGGATTGGGGTGGATTACTCGGTCTTAGACTGGTCGCTAATCACCCAGAACTATTTGCCAGCGTAGTGGTATCCAATACAATGTTGCCCACGGGCGATTATGCGCCATCGCAAGCGTTTCTCGATTGGCGCCACTATTCGCAGAACACTGATAATTTCGATATTGCTTCAATTATTCAGAAAGGCACTCAACGAGAGTTAATTACTGAAATCGTAAATGCCTATAACGCACCTTTTCCCGAAGAAAAACTCAAAGCGGGCGCCAGAAAGTTTCCGTTACTGGTCCCGATTACTCCCGATGACACAGAGTCTGAAAATAACAGGCAGGCTTGGTCTGTTTTAGCTAAATTCGATAAACCCTTTTTAACCTTATTCAGTGACTCTGACCCTATTACCAGAGGTGGTGATAAAATATTTCAAAAACTGGTCATCGGATGCCAAGACCAACCACACGAGTTAATTAAAGACGGCGGTCACTTTTTACAAGAAGATTGCTATGAAGTGCTTTCTAAAAAATACATCTTATTTCTCAATGGAGTAACACGTGGATAAATTGCTAGATTTTAGCCAACAAACAGCCATTATTACTGGCGCTGCCAGTGGTTTCGGAAAGATGCTCGCCATAGAGTTAAATAACCGTGGTTGTAATTTAGCACTTAGTGATATAGATATTAACGGCTTGGAAAAAACTAAGGAGAGTCTTAAGCATAAAAAGAACGCTTTCATCTTTGAGCATAATGTAGCAGACGAACACGATAGTCAGGCTTTAGTAGATAAAACGATCAAAACATTTGGAAGATTGACGCATGCAGTCAATAACGCGGGGATTGCTCACACACAAGGGCCCTTGCATAAAATGACCGAAAGTATTTTTGATGCTCAGTTTGACGTTAATGTAAAAGGCGTCGCTTTCGGCATCAAGTATCAAGTTCCGGCCATGCTGAAACAAGGCGGCGGGCACGTAGTAAATGTCGCATCCCTAGCAGGAATTGGAGGCGCCCCTAAAGGCGGGGCTTACAGTGCGGCAAAACACGCCGTTATTGGTTTAACTCGCACTGCGGCCGTTGAATATGGTCGATACAATATAAGAACAAACGCGATTTGCCCATTTTTCAGCCCTACAAACATTATGAATATAGACGGGTTATCTACAGACGAAGATAAAAATAAGTTGGGCCTTGGCAGCCCAATGAAACGCATCAGTACCGTAGATGAAATTGTCAACGTAATGTTGCTGATCATGTCACCTTATAATACCTATATGAATGGCCAAGCTATTGCTCTAGACGGCGGTGTAACCGCTTGGTAGTGAGTTATTTGCCAAATGACATGTAAGATAATTGACTTGTTTTTAGAAACGTACGCTGAATAATCAAAGCATCGTTAATAGCACGATGAGCTTGTAAGCACATTTGTTTCATGACCATATTTTTGGTCTCATGCCAAACGCTCATTTGCTCTTCTTTTAAAATGAGCTCCAAAGGACTTAATGTAAACTCCATTTGTATACCCGAGCGCGCATAGAGTTTTGTCAACCATGAAGAATCTACAACCCAACCATCGCTGAACACCTGTTCATTGCGCAGCATGTCGTTTAATTCAAGGCAAATACGAACGCCATTTGCTCCATTTAGCAGCAAGTAATCTTTGCTTATTCCGTGTATTGACTCAACGCCCTTTTGCCAGAATGTCCAATTATCAAAAGGCTTAATTAGCTGGCCGTATTTTTCCCCATCACCTCTCACTACACCAATTTCTATTGGATAGCTTGAAGAACCAAAACCGCTAGCTTCTATATCTAATATGGTAGGTGGTGTCACAGTTACCTTTCTTTTCTTCGTAAAATAATTCAAAAGAAAGTGTAGTACACAAATTAAAAGTGTGTAAAAAAAATGTTGCAATTCCCACGAAATTATACCTAAGTCTAATAAAAAAGAATGATTTAACCATCAAGCTGTATGAGAAAAACAACCAAAGAGTTATAAATTCACGGTTATCTTTTTGTTTTTATATTTCATATTAGAAACTTAAACCATCCCTGTATCAAACCTGATACCCATGTATTACTTTTGTATCTTTTAAATAAAGATCAATTTTGTATAGTAATCCCATCAATAAGGCAGAAAACTTGATGTCCTATTTGTTTTAAATTAGTTAGATTCCTTACCGCTTCAACATGGTAGGCAAAGGCAACTTTGCCATTTTTGAGGCCTCCCTCCCCGGGAGGCTTTTTTTATGGAAGTAAAACAACTTTTCCTTTAACTTGCCTTGAAGATACTTTGTGTAGAGCGTTGACGGCATCTTTCAATTCAAATTTTTCATCGATAACAACTGATACTTTCCCTTGTTGGTGCCAATTCACTAATTCTCGCATATTCTTTACAAACACATCCGGCTGATGGGCAACAAAAGAGCCCCAGAAAACACCCACCACGGAAAACCCTTTTACAAGAGATAAATTTACTGGAAATTTAGGGATGTCTCCGCCAGCAAATCCAACCACCAACAACCGACCTTCCCAAGCCATTACTCGCGAACACGCGTGAAAAGTATCGCCACCCACACATTCATAAGCAACGTCCACTCCTTTGCCATCAGTTAGTTTTTTTACTGCACCTTTAAAGTCTTCATCACTGTAATTGATAGTTAAGTCAGCACCATTTTCCATCGCCAGTTTACATTTCTCATCAGTGGAACAGGCAGCAATTACTCTAGCTCCCATCACCTTCCCTATTTGAACCGCCGCCAAACCGGTACCGCCAGCTGCGCCGGTCACCAATAAAGTCTCTCCTTCTTTGAGCTGAGCTCTCTGTTTAAGCGCATGGTGCGCTGTTGCATGCGCGGTGGTTAAAGCGGCCGCTTGTGAAACATCAAAAACGTCTGGTAGCGACATTACATGATCCGCTCTAATAGAGACTTTTTGTGCATAACCTCCTAATTGGCAAATACCAATTACTTTCGCTCCGATTTTTAAATGCTTTACATCCGCACCAATTTGAGAAATTTCTCCAGCAACTTCACTTCCTGGAATAAAGGGTAGTTCAGGTTTCATTTGATACAAGCCCTGAACTAATAGACCATCAGGAAAATTCACACCAGCGGCTTTAATGTCTACCACAACCTCATTATTTTTGGCAACAGGATCGGGTACGTCGCTAAAGGTGAGATTGTCTATTGAGGCAAACTCATTGCATACTATGGCTTTCATAATTGACCTTTATTTTATTTATTCTGGTTTTGTACGAGATTTTTCCCAAGCTGCATCATATGAACTTGGTCTGGCCCATCAGCCAGTCTTATTGTTCTAGCATACGCCAAGATTGCTGACAAAACAGTATCTTGTGACGTGCCCGCAGCACCGTGTATTTGAATGGCCTCATCTATCACTTCACAGGCCATTTTCGGAGCAACAATTTTAATTGCCGCTATGATGTTTTTAGCAACTTTATTGCCGTATTTATCCATATTATCAGCGGCTTTTAAGGTTAATAATCTAGCCTGCTCTATTTTACAGTACATACTTGCAATGCTTTCTCTAACTGATTGTTGCTTGCTCAATGGTTGCCCAAAAGCGATTCGCTTTTCGACCCGTTCGCAGCTCATTTCTAAAGCTCTTTGAGCGCATCCGATTAGGCGCATACAATGATGTATTCGACCAGGGCCCAATCTTCCCTGAGCGATCTCAAATCCTCTTCCCTCACCTAAAATTAAGTTGCTTTTAGGCACTCTAACATTTTCAAAAAGCACTTCGGCATGACCAATAGGTTCATCTAAATACCCCATGGCTGACATAGGTCTCACCACCGTCACCCCCTCTGTATCTGTTGGCACCAGTATTTGTGATTGTTGTTGGTGCCTAGGCGCCGATTCGTCAGTTTTGCCCATGACTATTAATATTTTACAGTTTTCATTCATAGCACCACTGGTATACCATTTACGACCATTAATGACGTAACTGTCGCCGTCGCTGACTATTTTGGTGGCGATATTAGTGGCATCACTTGACGCTACGTCAGGTTCTGTCATAGCAAAAGCGGAACGAATTTCACCCTTCAGTAAAGGTGTAAGCCACTGCTCCTTTTGATGCTCTGAACCATATTTTGCTAGCACCTCCATATTACCAGTGTCTGGTGCACTGCAATTGAAGACTTCAGAACTAAATAAGACTCTTCCCATTATCTCGCATAAAGGCGCGTATTCTAAATTGGTCAAGCCCGCGCCATAGGGTAAGTATTCTTTTGGCAGAAATAAATTCCACAACCCTTGATGACGAGCGTTTTCTTTGAGGTGATGCATTAATTTGGGCGTCTGCCACTTATTTGGATTATTCATTACTAATGAATAATATTCATCTTCAATAGGATAAATTTCCTTATCCATAAATTGAGTCAACTGTTGTACTAGTTCTTGTACTTTTTCACTGTGATCAAAATCCATAATGCTCCCTAAAATGATAATATTAGATGTTAGCTGTAAGTAATTTTGTCTAGATGTTCTATTACATCAAGATGCGGAACGTGATTGAATGCATGTAACTGAAATCCTTTTTGATTAAAAAACAATTGGCTAACACTTGTATTTTTTATTTGCAAATTCAAATCAATCGCCTGCTCTACGGGTAAATTAAACAATCTCATCATAAACATGGCTAACGCACCTCCAGAGGTCACCACCGCTATGTGTTTAGATGGGCTATCAATTACGCTTTGAGCCGCATCGTTTACTCGGTCTTTAAAATCAATAAAGGATTCGGCGGCAATACTGACTTTGTCTTGAGACCATGCGAACATTGCCATCTTCAAGACTTTATACCATGCACTTCTTGGTGCGTTTGGTGCCACCTGATGCTCTGGATTCTCAGATAAGAATGCCTTGACCAAATTATCGAAATCAAATTCATCCCAGCCACTGTGAATAAGCTGCTCTTTTACGTTGACGTGTTTTAAAATGCCGTTTGCCGTTTGCAAATGCCTAACCATGTTGCCGGTTATAAGGCAGTCAAATTCAATTTCTCTGGCCTTAAAATACCTTCCTAAAAGCTCAGATTGCTGATGACCTAACTCGCTAAGAAGGTCGTAGTCGTCTGCCCCAAAAGACGCTTGCGCGTGTCTAATTAAAAATAATTGAGCCATAACATGTTTCGTAATTAAATTATTCTGTATTCAAAGATTAATACTAATCAATGAAAATTTGTAATTGAAAGTGGTGATAAACAGTTATTCATACAAGCAATACGGTCAAGCATTGATGTTTTATTAATTTAGATCAACATTCCAGATAAGGGTTTTTGTTACCCTCGCTTTCAACTTTTGACTATTCACATATTTTTATAATATGTCTACTGGACGCATCGATGGCTGTTACCGACTGTTTTGATAAGAAAATTTTAAACAAATACAACACAACTGGGCCCAGATATACCTCTTACCCGACCGCTGTTGCTTTTCACGAGCAATTTGACGAAGACGCATTCTCCAGTGCAGTTGTGGACGTAGCAAAATCGGTTAAAAGCCCTACGTTATCTTTATATTTGCACATACCTTTTTGCCATTCGCTTTGCTATTACTGTGGTTGCAATAAAATTGTCACTCGCAATCAAGACAAAGTAGAAAAGTATCTTGCTTATCTAAAAAAAGAAATACAATTAAGAGCGTCTCAATTCACTGAATTTACAGTCAATAACATACATTTTGGTGGCGGCACTCCAAGTTTTCTCAGTGCAAACCAATTTGAAGATTTACTGGCTTTTATATCCAACAAATTTCACTTGGCTAGCGATCGAGAGCAAAGCATTGAAATTGACCCTAGAGAGATTGAAATAGATTACATAGACGCCCTTAAAAAGCTTGGATTTAATCGAATTAGCATAGGGGTACAAGATGTTAATTTAAGTGTTCAAGAAAAAATAAATCGAGTCCAAAGTACCGAATTTATTCATCAGTTAATCCAGCGCGCACGTGATCTCAAGTTTACCTCCGTTAATATTGATCTCATTTACGGTCTTCCAAATCAGACCATTGACACCCTAGAACAATCTTTACGCGAAGTAGAGCGGATGGCACCCGACCGAATTTCTTTGTTTAGTTATGCTCACATGCCTAACTTGTTCCCTGCACAACGTAAAATAAAAGAAGAATGGATGCCTTCTAGTGAAGATAAATTTGAATTATTCAGATATAGCATTAATACGCTTTGCGATAATGGTTACGAATTTATTGGGATGGATCACTTTGCTAAACAAACTGATGAACTAAGTAAAGCAGCTAAAAACAAAACGCTTCACAGGAATTTCCAAGGATACACCACTGACCAAGCAGATGCATTACTTGGATTAGGCGTATCGTCTATTAGTAATTTACACGTAGCCTACTCTCAAAATGTGAAAAAGCTAAACGATTACTATAAAGCACTTGACGGAGAACTTCCGTTGATTGAAAAAGGCGTTAGCCTTAGTAGCGACGATGTGATCCACAGAGCCGCAATTAACCAATTGATGTGCAATTTATACATAGACAAACATGCCTTCGAAAAGCAATTTGATATTGTATTTGATCGCTATTTTAGCGCCGCCATAGCGCAACTGACTCCTTTTATAGAAGACAATTTAGTGAGCAATAGTGCACGAAGCATAAAAATTCATCCTCGCGGGCGCTTGCTGATCAGAAACATTAGTATGAGTTTTGATCAATACATTGGACAGCAAGCTCATCAGTTGCGATACAGCCGTGTTATTTAGAGCAGTGGGTTTAAGGTAAAGAATGACGACCTATTTGATCTATATCACATATATACCAAGCGGTTTTGTTATAGTTTATGGTAATTCTAGCTGCCCTACTATGACACTGAGTCTATAAATCTGGCTAAGCTATTTTTAATGCCAAGAAATTTGTTAGAGCAAAGTCAAATAGCAGCCCATAAATTAAACTTTAATAGTTTTGGATAGAAATGAGTATCACACAACTTCATTCAGTCAGTTCAACCAAGCAACAAGTCGCGTCTATTCGCTTAATTATAGATAAAGAAACTGGCGTACAAGTTGGCGACAAACCGATTTTTGGCTCTCAGATAACGATAAAAGAGAGCCTTTCGGATATGGTCGGACAGGTATTAAATCCAGGCCTTGTTATCGGGTGGGTCGATTATGTTGAAACCAGAAAGTTTGGTTGCCTAACCAGTCAAAATGAATATATTGATGCTTCTAACTACCTCTGCGTTGATAAAAACCAAATCATTGTATCTCAACCCATAAAATTGCTCGAAGTGCACGAAAATATTAAAACGTCTAAACAGATATTTAGCTTTTGCAAGTTGTAAAGAGGGTAATTATTTTCTAGATAGGTAAACGCTAGTTAGGCAAAAACCTAGGGGATAAAGCATTACCAAAAGGGAGTGATATTCCCACTCCCTTTTCATAATTAACAAGTAAACATTTACTCGTCGACCCAAATTACTTGTTCTGTATGCGAAGCGGTTATAACCGATTTAAACTTGTCTTCAATGACGTGACGTTTCACCTTCAATGTGGGCGTGAGCAAATCGTTTTCTATAGACCATTCGTCTTTGAATACGATAATTCGATCCAGTTTTTGATGGCTCTCCAATTTAGCGTTTAAATTCGTCAGCGTCTCGGTCAGCGTTTCTGTGACCATATCTTTTGACAATCCTCTAGCTTCTTCTGATAGCACCAAAAGCGCGATCGGCTGCGGCAGATTAGTCCCAGTTACACAGACCTGCTCAACAATTGGCGTCTCCATTATTTTGGCTTCTATCGGAGCGGGAGCCACGTATTTGCCCTTTTCAGTCTTGAAAATATCTTTAAGTCGACCGGTAATAAACACGTAACCGTCTTCGTCTTTGCGTCCTTTGTCTCCGGTTCTCAAATATAAATCGTTAGTAAAGACCCCTGACGTTTTTTCTTGATCTTTGTAATAGCCTATCATGTTGCAAGGTGCTTTTACTTGAATTTCACCATCGTCCGCGATACGAATATCCACTCCGTCATAAGCTTTGCCAATGGACCCGATTTTATCATGCCTGAAAGGCACGCTGCTGGTTCCATATGCGCAATTTTCAGTCATCCCCCACCCCTCACTAATATTAATTCCGATTTTACTAAACCAGCTAATAATTGCAGGAGCAAGTGGTGCTGAGCCGGAAGCCCAAAGCCTAGCTTTGCCCAATCCAAGCTCATCTCTTATTTTCGCGGCTACCTTTCTTCCAACAAAAGGAATACTGAGTAAGAAACTCAGTTTCTTTTGCGGAATTTTAGCTAACACGCCCATCTGAAATTTCGTCCATAAGCGCGGAACAGATATAAATAAAGTAGGCTCACAATTCTTAACATCGCGGTTAAATGTTTCTAAATTTTCCACAAAATAAAGTGACATAGCAGAATAAAAACTGGCGACTTCCACTAGCACTCTTTCGGTAATATGCGCCAAAGGGAGATAGCTTACTATTCGGTCGCTGTCGTCCACCTCTAGTGCATTTAAACTATTTTCCGCTGCCCAACAAAGAGTTTGATAAGTATGCACTACTCCTTTTGGTTGCCCTGTGCTGCCTGAGGTATAGATAATTGTCATCACATCGTTCATATCTGGAACGGGGCTGTCTTTGATAGGTTCGACATCGATGAAGTCATTCCATTCAACATTCGCTTTGATATTTGGGTATGGGAAACCTACAGTAGTCACTTCACCTACATCTGTTTGGTTAATGAAATCAAAGCTGTCCAATTTCCCAATGAATAACATTTTGCTCTGTGAATGTTGCAAAACATACTCAATAGTGTCTGGGCCCGCCGTTGAAAAAATGGGAATTGAAATATGCCCTGCTAACATAATACCGATGTCAGCAATCAGCCACTCAGCCGAATTTTTAGCGAGAATTGCTATCTTTGAACCTTTCGGATAATTGTATGATTGAATCGCAGCAGCCACTTTACGAGCCATTGCCATGGTTTGGCCCCAGCTATATTTTTTTACTCCTCCGTCAATAGGTTGAGTCATATAGTGTTTATCGGGGGTCTCTGACTCTCGCTTGTATAAAATTTCTAAAGGATTAGTAATTTGATTGGCTGTTGTTATTGCAGTATCGTCAAGAGGCATATTATTTTCCATCGTATACAAAAAAATTTACATAAATGTTACATACGCATAATAATGGATTATTGCTCAGAATAAACAACTGTTTTTTACTTCTAAAAAACTATAAAAATATCGAATGATTAAAAATTGCTTTTTAGCAGAAAGTAGTATAGCGGATATCAACACGACCTCGTGAGCACACAAAATGCAGTGTGTTCAATGTTGCTTATTGAACCGAAATCGCGGATGGAAATTACAAACAGCAATCGCAATTTCTTTGTGTTTTTTCCATTTTGCCTATCCCTGGATTAAAGGTATTTGTCGGGTCTAAATGCTGATAAAAGTTTTTTAACGGACTTTCAGCACTGTATAAATGCCCTACATTGTGTTCTGCAGGATACTTAGCCCCTCTGGTATCCAATAAAGCAAGCATTTTTTGTTTTACTGCGTCAGGGTCTGCGCCCTTTTTCAAGATGTAGTCTTGATGAAAAACATGACAGAAAAAATGCCCATAATACAGCTTCATTACCAAGTCTTTTTCAATCTCTTGGGGCAATTGTTCTACCCAATTAAGTTCATTTCTTGGCAAAGCGATATCTAGAGACAAAATATCTCCGACATCTTTATCATGCATAGTTTGATATCTCACGGCGGCGCCAGCTGCGGCAAATCGATTGAGATAAGCTCGTTTCGCTTCATCCGAATTACACTCAAAAAAGTCCCCGCTGTCAGAGGCTTCAAAAAAATCAGTCAGTATGTTCCGTCCCTTTTCTATAGTTGAGTCAGACAGTTTGAGAATGAGATGATGTTCGTACTTATTTCGATAATCGAGCATACGCTCGGGCAAATGCTGAGGAAAGATTTTGCTTGCAAACTGCATAACCCGATCACTTAAATAATTAGGCAAAAACTTGAACCTATTTAAAAATCCATCCACTCTGCCTTTAATCGCAAACATTTTCGGTAAACGCGCAGTGCCCAAATGTAACACGCTTAAAAATGTGTCCTTGCCGTATTTTTCCGACACATCGAAAATATCTCGATGCATGTATTCGCCTACTTCAGGCAACTCTTCCAATTCAGTTAATAAGCGCCTTCTTAGCAAGTACAAGTCTTTGGGGTCGTTCGTCCCAATGTAAAAACTTGCATCTTTCTGGGCGACTGGGTGACTGTCCACGCGAACCGCAAAAATCGCTATTTTACCTGCGCATCCACTGGCTTCGTATAATCTACGGGGATCGGCATTGAATCGACTTGGGGTTGAAGCATCCACATCTTTTATCCTGGCTTGATAAGAGTCATCACTAGCTCGGCGTGTCCCTTGAGTTACATTTGTTTTATCGAACTTGCCAAGCGCCAAATTGTTGATAATGGTGTCTGGGTCGTTGCCCAAGTCTATTCCTAAATGATTCACAAGAAACAATCTTCCATGTTTATCGACTTTTGCAAATAAGGATAACTCTGTGTAAGCAGGACCACGTTTCACCAAAGCTCCGCCTGAATTATTAGATATCCCTCCTACAATAGATGCTCCAAGACAAGATGAGCCAATGACCGAATGTGGCGCACGCTGAATGCCAGCTAAGGTTTCTTCTAATGTATGCAATGTTGCACCTGGTAAGCTGACTACTTGTTCGCCATTATTTATCAAATGAAGAGAATCAATCGCCAGTGTATTGATCACAACTACAGGTCTATCGTAATTACTCCCACTTGGCGTTGAACCTTCTGTAAGCCCTGTATTGGCGGCTTGCATTACAATGATTAAATTGTGCTTAACAGACAGTTTAATGCATCCCCACAAACCCGTTAAATCTTGTGGGAATAAAACCGCGAGCGCTTCCCCTCCACCTGACCGCCAACCTTTTCTATAATGACGATTTTTAGATGGATCTGAACTGATATTCTGTGCCCCAATCAACTGTTCAAATTCGAGAAGAATTTCATGATCGCGCGCTATTTTATCCTGCGTCTTAGGAAGCGCAATACCAGTATCAAACTCCAAATCTAGCTCACAAAAAGACGCATTATTATTCAATTGACTGAGAATTCTATCGTCTGTTACTTCTGTGTTATCAGTGGTAGATGACTGATTCGAATTGTCGCTTAAGCTTGTCATAAAAATTGCCTGTAGTGTGCCAATAAAACTTTTGTAAAACTTTTAACGAGGCCTAAATAGTGTTAACCGCGTATATGGTAACTAAAATAATAACAATGCGTCATCCTAATGGGTCTGTAATACCAAATACGTAAAGTGCTGTCATTGTGATAATACCGGTGAATAAGACATAGTAAATAGTAGGTAATATTGTTCGCCGCAGTGTAGTCCCTTCTTGCCCCAAAAGTCCAACTGTTGCAGATGCCGCCACAACATTATGAATAGCAATCATATTGCCTGCCGCCGCCCCTACTGCCTGAGCAGCAATGACTATTGACGGAGCAATAGATAAACTCATTGCAGCTTCAAATTGAAATTGACTAAACATCATATTAGATACCGTATTGGATCCTGCAATAAAAGCTCCAAGAGCCCCTATCATTGCACTTACTAATGGGAAGCTAGCGCCAAACACATTAGCGAATAACTCCGCACTGGCCACTGGCATACTAGGAACATCAGACATATTAACGCCTGAGTTGATAAAAATTCTGACCATTGGAATGGTAAACACTAATACGAATCCTGCACCTAATATGGTTTTACTCGAATCACTGAACGATTTCTTAAGAGCCGGAAGAGCGGTTTTTGATTGTAATATAGCCGCCATAATTGCGCATGTAATTAAAATGCCACCAGGCAAATACAAAGGGGAGAAACCTGCACTCACGCCTTCTTCGCCTAGAATTGATGAAAACGATAACGCAACGTTAGACAACATTGATTTGAGTTCAACAAACACTCTAGAACAGACCAGTAATACCGCCACTAACAGATAGGGAACCCAAGCGATAACCGGAGACATTGAAGGTGTTTGCGTGGTAGTTGAGACTTCGTTGTCTGACAACGTAAGTTTTCCCAGCCAACTCGATGGCCATTTAGCAGAATCTGGGAAATCCCAATTCTGTTTTGGCATGAGAAAGCCCTTTTTTGCCGCGGTAACCACCACTGCCATACTGATAAGCCCACCCATCAAAGATGGAAACTCAGGACCTAAGAAGATCCCCGTCAAGGCGTATGGGATGGTGAATGCCAGACCAGCAAAAATTGCGAAAGGCGCGATAGCAAAACCTTCTTTCCAACTTTTGTTTGTGCCGAAAAATCGAGTTAACATGATGACCATAAGCAAAGGCATAAACGTCCCAACAGTCGCATGAATAAGAGCAACTTGCGAAGTGATTAACTGCAAAAATGCTTCCCAAGAACTATCGTTTAATACCAGTTGTTGGCTAATCGCTGAAGAGTCTAATCCTTTGTTGACTCCAATTACAATAGGCGTTCCTACCGCACCAAAACTCACCGGAGTACTTTGAATCATCATGCCCATTAAAACGGCACCTAACGCAGGAAAACCAATCGCCACCATAAGCGGCGCAGCAATGGCTGCCGGCGTTCCAAAGCCAGAAGCTCCTTCAATAAAAGTACCAAAGCACCAAGCAATAATAATGGCTTGCACTCGCCGATCTGGTGAGACTTGAGTGAAGCCATTTCGAATGACTTTAATAGCCCCTGTATTTTTGAGTGTATTAAGTAGAAATATTGCGCCGAATACTATCCATAAGACAGAAGCGGTAATGACCAAACCTTGCAGTGAAGATGCGATGACTCTGTTGAGTGACATGTCCCATACAAAAATAGCCATGACAGCGGTCACGATAAGCACAACAGGCATAGCTCTTTGTGCTGACCATTGCAAGCCAAGCAATAAAACTCCTGTTAAGAAAATCGGAAACAAAGCCAATAGACCCAAACTAATTTCGTTCAAAACATACACCTCTCACTCAAACGCGCTTTTATATAACGCAGGATTTGCATAAATAGACTGAGGTCTAATTTAGCTGTCTTTGGTTAATTGATATATATGCAAATAGAGATTCATTTTTTCCAAATGTCGTATAATGAAATGCTGTTTAGAGCATATTTTGATAAAATAGGTGGTGTATGGTTAAAGCTGATGACGTATTATTATTTGTGCAAGTTGTTGAAAATGGTTCATTTTCTAAAGTTGCAGAAATGCTTCAACTGACCAATTCAGTCGTGAGTAAACGAATAGCTCGATTAGAAGAAAGTTTGAACGTACAACTATTGTATAGAACGACTAGAAGGTTGAGTCTGACTGATGCGGGACAGCTTTTATACAGCAAAGGTAAAGTTGCGAAAGTGGCTATGCAAGATGCGACTGATGTAGTTCACGGTTACAGCGACACTATCAAAGGCAAAATCAAAGTGACTATGCCCGTGGTATCTGCCAATTTAATTTTAAGTCAAGCGGTTGCTGAATTTTGTCATTTATATCCAGAAGTCAGTGTAGATTTACAAATAAATAACCGTTTTGTTGATTTAGTCGCAGAGGGGTATGATCTAGCGATTAGAACTGCTTTTTTACAAGACTCAAGTTTGGTAGCAAGGCGATTAGTGGATTCGCAATGGGTCGTTTGTGCCTCCCCTCAATATCTAAAACAACATGGTATTCCTGAACATCCAAACGATTTAAATGCCCATCAATGCCTCATTTATAAATACGATAGCACGGGTACTGATACCTGGAAGTTTTCTCATGACGGTAACGAACAACAAATTCAAGTTAAAGGTAGATTTAGCACTAACAACCTTAATGCTATTTGTAATGCGGCGTTGGCTAATCTTGGGGTCGCATTTCTTCCAAAAGCCTTAGTTTACGACTTGTTGCTTAATCGTTCGTTGCAACAAATTTTAAAGCCTTACGCAAGCAAGTTAATGGGGATTTATGCGGTTTATCCTAGAGCTAAGCAACCCGATAAAAAAGTAAAGTTGTTGATTGAACATATTAGAGATACTTTTCAAAAACAAGAAAACCAATTTAATTAGTCATTTAAAGATACTCTACCCGCTCGAACACTGGCACGTTTAATCGATAGTGCTGGTGCAATTTTAAAAACATCACCATTAAGTCCAACAAGCTGTTTCGATATATTTTGACTTTTTGCAACCTGTGCACAGGCTTCTAGATGATGCGGCTCTCCATGAACAGGAATGACAGATTTTGGCCTGACTAAATTCATCAATAATTTGAGATCTTCTTCATTCGGGTGTCCAGACGCGTGAATTATCAACTCGGTGTTTTCAGACTGAATCACTTTCACTCTGCGCTCTTTAAAAATATCGGTTAGCCGCTTTATTGGTTTCTCGTTACCCGGAATGACAATACTGCTAAAAATCACCGTGTCTTGTTCATCTAAATCACAATCCCTGTGAGTGTTCATAGCAAGTTTATAAAGGCCAGATCTTGGTTCACCCTGACTGCCCGTGGCGACAATTAATATTTCATGCTTAGGCAAATATCCAATGTGCCTTCTCGGAGTTATTGCATAATCATCAGGCCAATACCCTGTCGCACGAGCGATGGCCACCATGTTTTCTAAAGACTGCCCAAACAAGCACATATAACGATTTGTGGCTTTTGCAATTTTCGCCAACGTGATCAGTCTTGCAATATTGCTGGCAAAACATGTCACAACCACTCGCCCTTTAGCTTTGCTTACAAGCTCTCCAAGCCCGCGCTCGCAGTCCTTTTCTGAGTGTGCTCGACCTGGCCGGTCTGCATTAGTTGAATCGCATACCATCGCTGAGATGTTTGTATTTTTAAGTACGCTAAAAAACTCGGGATTAAATCCACTACCTACTACGGGTTGGTAGTCAACTTTCCAATCTCCAGTATGCAATACTTTGCCGACAGCGGTGGTAATTAATAAAGCGTTGGCTTCTGGAATCGAATGAGTAGTCGGTATCCATTTAACGGTAAAAGGCCCTATATCTAATTCTGTTTTAGCATCGATTACCACGATCGGCAAATCAAGTGGCAAATTAGCTCTATACGCTTTTCTTCTAACAACTTCTGCCGTAAAAGCTGTTGCGTAAATCGGACATTGTAACTGTTCCCAAAAGTGGATAACTGCACCGATATGGTCTTCATGAGCATGGGTAAGTACTAAGCCACAGAGCTTGTCTCTTCGGTTAGTAATATATGATATATCAGCGCTCACTACTCTATGTTTTTGAGCAGATGGATTGTTACTCTCCTGTCTATCTAGCGGCTCATCGAATGTGATCCCACAATCGATCATCAGCCATTGTCCATTATGACCATACAAATTTACATTCATGCCAATTTCACCAGTGCCGCCTAGGGGTAAAAACAACAACTCGTTAACACTCGGTGAAGAATTCAAAACATCTCCTGTAAGAAAAAGGGTGACTACATTTTACAAATCAATTGAGACTTTATACTTGAAGAAGCGGTTATCTGTTCTACCCTAAGAGAATCATTAACAAAATTTAATTGATAATGAGATGTTAAAAAAATCCGTTTCAACTTCCTTTTGGTATGTTTAAAGGTCAAATTAACAAAAAGAGTAATAAAGGAACCATGTAATGAAAATAGCAAAACTAGCTCCACTAGCTTTAGTTACAAGCGCATTTTTAGTCGGTTGTGGTAATGACGAAGACGGCACAGTAATTATTGATAGAGACCCTCCTACATTAGTGCCACTGGCAGATGTACGAGTGGTTCACGCATCTCCGGATGCCCCGTTAGTTGATGTATTTGCAGGTGCCGTGCCAATTGCATCAATGCAAAATCTCGATTATCAGCAAGGAACTAATTATTTAGGGCTTGCGGGTGGGGAGTATACATTTCGAGTAGAAGCAGAGACGCCTGCAGGAAATGCAGAGGTCTTAAGCCTTACCGCTACGTTAGACGGCGACATGAAATATAACGTGTTAGCAGTGGGCGATGTTGCTAATTTAGATACACTGGTAGTTACTCAACCAAAAGCCGATATACCAAGTGGTAACTTACGAGTACAGGTAGTCCATGCGGCACCAGACGCACCTACAGTCGACGTATATGTCACTGCCCCTGATGCAGATTTGGACGCAGCACAACCAACAGCCACCTTGTCTTTTGAAGATTTCACAGGGGCATTGGATATTCCCGAGGGCAGCTACCAGATTCGAATAACAGCGGCGGGCAGTAAAGAACCTGTATTTGACTCAGGAAGCCTTGCATTGCCAGCGGGTGCTGACTTGTTCGTTGCAGCAACTCAGAACGTTGCTACTGGTTCGTCCCCTGTCGCTTTATCCATCGCTGACGGTGACGGTTCTTTTGTGGTACTAGATGATGATACACCTGCTGAATTAAGAGCAATACATGGTATTGCTGATGCACCCGCGGTAGACGTACTTGCAGTGGTCCCAGACGACGATGATATAGTTCTGTTCGACGGTCCTGCTTTCAAGGCGGTATCTGACTATATCGAAGTAGCAGGCGGAGCCTACACAATAGACGTTGTGGCCGATGCTGACAATACAGTAGTTGCCATAGATGATGCGGCTGTTACCTTGCTTGATGGGGTTCGCTACACTGCGCTGGCAAACAATACACTTGCTATGGCGGATTTAGATCTGTTAGTAGATAACGGTCGTCCCCTAGCAACTGCGGCGCAGGTTCGCATAATCCACGCTTCTCAAGCGGCTGGCGATGTAGATATATACGTCACTGAGGACGGCATGATAGATATGGCCGATCCAACTTTTGCCGCTGTGCCTTATCAAACGGGTGTTTTGGCTGAAACAGGTTACGTCCAATTAGCAGCAGGTGATTACATGGTGACTGTCACTGGCGCAGGCTCTAAAGAAGCGGCAATTGGACCGGTAATGATTTCTATTGACGCGGGTGGCATTTATACCGCCGTTGCGGTAGATGGTGATACCGAGATGATGCCACCACAACTGATACTAGCGGACGATTTCGTAGACTAATCGCAACCTATCTTGTAGAAAAACGCTTCCCTTTTGGAAGCGTTTTTTTTGACATAAAAAAATGTACACTATGTGTATGAAACGAAATTACACGCTAGATATTATTAGAACACTCGCCATTGTATTAATGGTGATCTTTCATTTTATTTACGATTTAACACTATTTGAGATTGTTGATTGGAACATCCCAGACGGGCCAGGTTGGCGACAATTTCGATGGGTGATAATTTCATTATTTTTTCTAGCCTTAGGTATCTCGCTAGTATTTGCTTATCAAGCCAAGTTCAGAATGAAAAAGTTTCTCATTCGTATACTCAAAATTGGGTTAGGAGCACTTGCGATCTCCATTGGTTCATATTATTTCGTTAACGAAAACTGGATTTTTTTCGGCGTACTGCATTTTATCGCGCTATCAAGCATAATTGCGGTTAGCTTTGTGAATCTTCCTAAAGTTAGCTTAGTACTGGGCAGTGTCATTATGTTTATTGGGGCAGTTGGAGTTATTCACGGTCGTTGGCCATTTCATATTATCTTCAATGATTTACCTATATACACAAATGACTTCGTCAGCATTTTCCCATGGCTTGGCGTTGTATTTATTGGAATATATTTTGGACATACAAAGTATTTGCGCGACGACCCACTTGCTAATAGGTCGAAACAAATAGGGCCTAAATTGCTAAGTCTAATAGTATGGCCTGGGCAGCACAGTTTGACCATATATCTGCTTCACCAACCTATTCTCATTGGAGTGTTGTACTTAATCACCGCACTATTATGACTGCGCTAAACCATAGGAATAAGGAGGTCTAACTAATGGGTTATTTCATTTACCACCTTCAACAAAAGTGTTTAAAAATGACCGCAATTGGATTTACTTTTATAAAAATCCCCACACATCAGACATAAATCGGTGCTAACCTTATTTATTTGCATAATATTCTAGACCTAAGTAATTTGGTTGAAGTTTAGAAAAATTATTTTTTAAACTTATACATAAATACTCGAAAACCACTCAGATAAATTGATAAGACCCTCCTGAATTAGATAAAAGTCTATTTTTTAATTTAGACAAAAGTATACCTTTCTTTACTTAATAAACTCTCCAGCTACACTTTTCACAATGTCAAAAAATAAACCTTTTTTCACAAACAAAAGGAGTTGAGTGTGCTTTTTAATCTTGATCCAAAAAATTTGTTTATTTAAGAGAAATTGTTTAGCAATGTCTAATGAAGTCGATACATCAATATAAAAATATACTGAGGGGATCTGTATTTATGAATTGTGGGAAATGCAAGTCTTCCAAAAAACTGCCTGTAAATATAAGCATGGCTTTCCAGCCTATTGTTGATTTGAACAATTTTACTACTCATGGCTATGAAGCGCTTGTGCGCACGGTCGATGGTGGTGGTGCTTATCAAGTATTCGAGGCTATCTCACCTGATGATGTCTATTTGCTAGACCAAGCGTGCAGAGTAAAAGCAATTGAACTGGCAGCCAAACTTAATTTGCAAGGATATTTATCGATAAACTTCATGCCAAATGCTGTGTACGAACCTGCTAGATGCATATCTACTACTCTAAAAACGGCGGCGAGAGTGGGTTTTCCAACAGACAAACTTATTTTCGAGTTTACTGAAAGCGAAAGTGTCTATGACACCAAACATCTTATAAATATTATCAACGATTACAGAAGCCGAGGATTCCAGACGGCAATCGATGATTTTGGTGCCGGCTATTCAGGCTTAAAACTATTGTGTGACATTAACACCGACATCGTGAAAATCGATCGAAGTTTAATCGTCAACATCGATAAAGACGAGCGAAGACACACCATCGTTAATAATGTGAAACGCCTTCTCGACGACAATGTTAACCGAATAGTCGTCGAAGGAGTGGAAACCATAAGCGAATTACGGACCTTATACGAGCTAGGATTTCGATATTTTCAGGGATATTACTTAGCCAAACCAGCTTTTGAAAAGTTACCTCAGGTTGATTTTCAAAGTCTACAAAACAAGTTGGATCCCACAGCAAAAGCTTCATAGGCATAACAATTATTCTAATCGTTTGATAGTCAGCCAAGGAATAACTGCACAACAAAAACTCTTGTAGAGCCATATCAATACACTTTTACATATGACCCGTAAACAGGCTTAATGAGTTGTTATTACCACTCTTTAAAATCTAGACTGTTTTGTGTTTTGCTTAATAATCTTATGTGGATCCTGTCATCAACGCTTCTCATTAACACCTTAAAACCATTGATGTTCGCTGTTTTTTGCAGATTGTTTAAAATCAACTCTTTACTGGAAAAACTGGTGTATAAAAGGCTGGTTAAACTGGAAGTTTGATTTAAAACTTGCGCAGACTCATAACCCTTGTATTGTCTGTAATAGGCAGCAAATTTAGCGACTTCCTGTGGAGTGAATTTTTCGAATTCAACGGTAAGAATGATTTTATTTTTGTCTTCGACGAACCGCTTTGACCGTGAAGCCACATTGGTTTGATGGAAGGTAACGTTCTTAGTGGGAGTGTCTGAATCACTAATGGACATAACCAAAGCTGGTTCAAAAAACACCATCATAAAACATACAAGAAAGTATTGTATCAGCACCGTTTGCCTTGTTTATTATCTTCAATAAAAGACTATTTTGGTCCAATAGAACCAAATACTGGTCAGTAACTTGCAAATAGTCAGTAACTTGCAAATAATCAGTAACTTGCAAATAGTCAGTAACTTGCAAATAGTCAGTAGCTTGCAAATAATCGGTAATTTGCAACTCGTCGGTAACTGGCAATAATATCAATAACATTACAGCA
>CBFIBG010000007.1:0-17736 GCA_965660815.1 Glaciecola sp. | reverse complement strand
TACAGTCTGCTCCCGTTGACCGCTTGGGTACCCCTCCAGAGATTGATGGTGCCGACTGCCGGAATCGAACTGGCGACCTACTGATTACAAGTCAGTTGCTCTACCAACTGAGCTAAGTCGGCACTGCATCAAGTGGGTGCGCATTCTAGAGTAATGATTGGTGATACGCAAGTGTCTTTTTACAAAAAAAACAGATTTTTTTTTATTATCTTTCGAGCGTCTAAAAAACGAGCTAAGAACAATCTATATATATATGATTTATAATGTTTTTTCACTAGCAATCCTTGCTAAACCTACCAACACCAAATTTTCAATATAATGCAAAGAAAATTCATTCATTTCTGAAGTTGTTTGTTTTATGACATTCATAATATTTTCTGCGTCGCCGCCGCTTAGGTAAATATCAAAATGTGTGTCGTACTGTTGCATGATAAAGATAGCTTGTTGAACCATACCAGACACCTGTGCAAGCGCACCGCTTGATACACATTCAGGTGTATCTGCTCCTGGTACCAGCATGTTTAATTTCTGCTCTCGGTCAAATACTCTTTGTGTGTTTGCAACCACAGTATTTCTTAACATGCTTACACCCGGCGCGATCCATCCTCCGATATGCTTACCTGATACAACGAAGTCACAAGTTATCGCACTACCTGAGTCTACTACCAGCACATTTTTATCTGTGGTCGAAAGCGTCACTCCCGCAATAATAGCCATCCAACGGTCATCGCCCATATTGCTCGGGGTCTTATAAGCATTCGTAATATTATATTGAGAGCGTTGTGATTTACATTGAAATACTGGAATGTTTAGTCGCTCACCAAAATCAAACACATATTGGTTGTTATCATCACTAAGAACACTAGAGAAAAAAATAGACGCTACATCTAACTCTAATTCATTAAGATCATATAAAGTAGTGCGCTTTGCAATGATCGACTCAAATGCGAATTGAGGGTGCAATAAACCGTATTTTACACTAGAGTTACCGATATCAAGCAGCAAGCTAGGCAGGTCTGACACTTATTTCACCTCCGTGAAAAGCTTGAACTTTATGGTTGCTCTCTAACAGTAAAGCTCCAGTTTTATCAATTCCTCTACAAATTCCTTCTGTTTGGTGGTTACTGGAGACTAATTTGATGGGCTTGTTAAAAAACAGGTCATCTTTTTTCCAATCATTTAAGAAGGGGCTTAAACCCTGCGTTTCAAAAACTTTTAATGCTTCCCATAAATTATTGATTAATTTTGAAGCTAGTTCGTTTCTACTTATTCTAAACTCACAAATATTTGAAAGGTCTGTGAAAGCCTGATCTATCCCGTTGACGTTTCTAGGCAAATGTATATTTAAACCTATCCCTATTATAGCCGATACAGTCGCACTTACCTGCCCTTCTACTTCTATCAAAATACCTGCCAACTTATGATGGTTGAAATAGATATCGTTAGGCCACTTCAGCTTGCAACCTGCCACCCCCAATTCTTTCAGCGTTTTATTGACCGTCACGCCAACCATAACGCTTAAGCCTGCCATCGCTTGATAGCCACTGTTAAAATGCCATATCATGCTTAGATACAAACTACTTCCAAAGGGTGAGACCCAAGGTCTTCCTCTGCGACCGCGGCCAGAAGTTTGTGCTTCCGAAAGGCAACAATACCCAGAAGGTGGTGGGGTTTTGTTCAGTAGAGATTGTTTTAAAACATCATTTGTGGACGAAACCACATTTCTTACGTCGATATAACTGTCTGCATTTGAAAAATTAGAACTTAAGTGCTTTTGCATTTGCTGTAATTGCAGTAGTTCAAGCGGTTGAGAAATTTTATATCCTCTGCCCTTAACGCTATAAATGTCTATACCAAGCCGCATTAGACTTTTTATGTGATTAGAAATAGCACTTCGACTCAAATTAAACTTCTCTGCTAATTGTTCACCTGAATGAAAATTGCAATCGGCTAGAATATGAATTAACTGATTTCTAACCACTTGAGCCTTTACTGCACTACTTTTTTTGTTTCCTTCGTTAGGATTCATACTCATCATTGAAGTTTTTTGCTCGTAGTCTTTGACATTACTCATATGTTTATGAGCCCCTGTCTTCCGATTATTTGTACTTCATTCTCTAAATAAATTCCAAAATTATCAATAACCGATTGTTTTATGATTTTGGCAAATGCGACTAAGTCTCCTCCCTTTGCATCTCCAAGATTGATCAAAACTAAGGGTTGTTTATGGTGACAAGCCACATTGCCATACTGTTTGCCTTTAAAACCAAGTGTATCTATAAGCCAAGCTGCTGGCACTTTGACCTTATCACTGGCAGCAGTGTAATGAGGTATGTTTGGATATATCTTTTGGATTGACTCAAACAACGATCTACTTATTACAGGATTTTTGAAAAAACTCCCTGCATTACCGAACTGAGATGGATCGGGTAATTTTTCTTTTCGAACATTAATAACCGTATCGTATATGGACCTAGCTGTCGGACTAGAAATGCGATCAAGCGGTGCGTAACTGGTTACCAACTCATAATGATTCGGTAAGGTAAAATTAACATGGGTTATTATTCTATGATTTCTTTTTTGATGCTTGAATATACTGTCTCTGTAACCAAACCTACACTCTTCATTCGTAAAATGTTGCACCTCGTTCTTTAACGTATCGTAGAACTCGACACTGCTTATAAACTTCTTTATTTCAATGCCATAAGCCCCAATGTTTTGAATGGGCGCGGCACCAACAGAGCCAGGAATAAGAGCGAGGTTTTCAAAGCCATTTATCTCTTGGCAAATGCATTTTGTGACCAATTGATGCCAGTTTTCTCCAGCCCCTACCCTCAACTTGTGTAAATCATTGTGTTTTGAATACTCTACTCCTTTGATTTTGTTGAGTAAAATAGGGGTTTTGATATCTTCTACGAAAACAGTATTACTGCCATCTCCCAACACGAAATAATCATTATTTGGCAAAGTGTTAACCAAAAGGTCATGTAAATCATTTACCGACGTAAAGGTTAGAACTTGTGGGCAGTTACTTTTCAGTGCGAAGGTGTGGAGGTGAGTTAATAAATTCAATCTTCGTTCTTTCAACCGTGCTTAAATTATTGTTACAGAAAATACACTTTGAGTGTAATGAAAGTTTTTTGTGAAATATGAACATTGCATATACTGCAATCGTAAACTATTTAAGATATAAGTAAATTGGTATTTCATTTGAGCCAGATTGCATTTCAAATACTTGCTCCAATGATTATGAATAATTATAGGATGAATAAGTTGTGTTAGAGAAGACGGTAGTTGTTTGTGCGTTACGTAAGGCACTTTTGATGTTTTTTTTAAGTTTACTTATCACTTCAACGTCTTGGTCTGTCGAATTTAATAGTGAAAGTACGGTTTACCCATTATTTAAATACTCTCAATTGCTTGAAGTTCCGTTAGTATCTGAGTCTAATTTGAATGACTCTGGACAACTTGCATTTCAAGAATACAAAAAAGGTAAATTCTCTGAATCAAGAGCTCTAATTAACCACTCTTTGAATGAGGTTATAAATAACAACAATGCAGATTTGCAAGTAAATACGCTGATATTGAATGCAGTCATATCTTTTAAAAATGGATATAGTTTACAAGCTTTACAGAGCCTACATCGCGCCTATAAAATTAATAATCAAAACAATAACATTATTTTTGACCAATCTATATTGATGATAATAGGAGGCATTCATCAAGCAAGGAAAGAGCATACTTTAGCGCTCGAGTATTTGGACGCAGCAATTGGAAGAATAGCAGAACGTCCAGCCACTAAGCGATTAGCTTTAACTGAAATGTTGCGTATATCCAGTTTAATATCTGCCAAAAATACTGAGAAAGCAGGTACTATATTGTTGAATTTAAAATCGATAATAGAAACATCAAAAATTGATAATATATATTCGTACTACCATCAGTTTAAAGGTGAATTAGACTTTCAAAATGACCGTGTGACTGAAAGCATTGATAGTTTTAACACCGCAATAAAAGTTTCCGATCCTAAAAACTTCACGCAATTGGCGAATTTGCATCTTCTAATGAGTAAATCTCTCTCTCATACAGGCAACCTGGAACGCGCCATTGATGAATTAGTAAAAGCATTTTCTTATGCGGGTGAGAGTGCTCCTTCACTATATTTTTATCAAACATTGCAGCTACATAGAGCATATTTATTGAGGCAAATGGATGAGTTCGAGGCTGCATTTAATATCAGTAAAGATTTATATGACGAAAACGAAGAAATTGAATCAATTGAGGATCTGCAAGTAATGCTCAATATGCATGGAAATTTTCGTTTAAACGCCCAAGTCCAAGAAAACATCCTGTTGCGAGAAAACAATAGGATGCAAGCACTGCAACTGGAAAATAAAAAAACACTAAACCGATTTTATTTTGTCGTCATGGCCTTATTAGTTTTTTTGTCTGTACTTTTATTACTTTTATTTTTGAAAACTAAAAAGCATCAAAGAGCATTGGAAAAAATAGCTCATACGGACTCATTAACAAAGCTAAACTCTAGGGCACGGGTATTGGAGTTACTTGAGCATCACAACAATCTTTTTAATCGAGATAATGCAACATTCAGTGTTGCTATTGTAGATCTTGATTATTTTAAAAAGATAAATGACGAATTTGGCCATGTTACAGGTGACCAGGTGCTCACAGAGTTTGGGAATATGTGTCGGCGAACGCTGCGAAAGACGGATATTATTGGCCGCATCGGTGGTGAAGAGTTTCTCATTGTATTTCCAAATACCAGTTTAGATAATGCATTGGACGTATGTAATTTACTGAACCGGAAACTGCCAGACATCGGTTTATCATTAAGCTTGTCAATTAAAACTACGGCGAGTATTGGGTTAGCAAGCCCGCTTAAAAATGAAAAGGGCATGGAAGTCGTTAAACGAGCAGATGAGGCATTATACGAAGCAAAATCCGAAGGAAGAAACCAAGTTGTAGTTAAAAACAATATTGCAAGCGTGAGTAATAACTATAAAACTGTCGTGTGATAGTTTGACTCATCTATAGGTGTATTGCGTAACTCATGATATATCGTATGAGCAACCACTGACCCGATCCTCGCAAGCACTCTTATATCTAATCATTACTCATAAACGCTTGCTCTATTCGATCTTAACCAATAAATCAGCATATATGAGTAATGAATAGACCAATAATACTTCACACAATGAAATTAGTAATTAGTCCAACATACTGTACAATCTTTACGTATTTGAAAGACTATTCAGCAACTTAAACAAATAAAAATAAAGAACAAGGTATTATGACATCAAATACGGAAAATACGACGGAACAACCTAATGAATCGAGTTCAAAATATAGCGATAAATCACTTTCTAATCGCCAAGTAGAATTTAACCAAACGAACTTAAAAGAACTCAATTTGGTATCAGTCTCGCCCACTTACCGTCAACTTAATATCGCCACAGGCTTTCTTACCGGCTTATTTTTCTTATTAGTTGTTGTAGTCGTCCAGTTTCTGACACAGATTGATCTGCCCAATGAGTTAACCGCTCTTTTTCCTGCCGGCTATGCGTTAGTCATTTTTTTCACTGCGTGGAATATTGTTTACCATTATTTTGCCGATCCGCTCTTGAAATATGCGGTTCGAGAGCACGACCTAAACTTTCAATCAGGATTAATATTTAGAAGTCTCGTAAGTCAGCCTATTTTGAGAGTACAGCATATAGAGATAAAAAGAGGGCCACTGGAACGAAAATGCAACTTAGCGACCTTGCAAGTTTTTAGTGCTGGAGGCGCTTCTTACACATTCAACATACCCGGTCTAGAATATGAGAACGCTATCTATTTAAGACAGTTTATACTTGATCATAAGGACTTAGCTTCTGATGTCTGATAATGAACCATTAGGCACAAACAACCCTGAACAATTATATGCCTTAAAAAGCGACGAATTTTCAAGAGTCTCACCACTTGCCATTCTGTATTTTTTTTCTAAAACACTCTATAACATTGTGAGTAATTTCCTCATTTATTCACTTCCTGCGTTTGTAGCCGCTTACTCTTCATTAAAAGCAAATCCACATTTAGTCGTAATTGGTATCGTGTTTTTTTTAGCGTTGATTATGTTGAGTGCAATAATTAAATATTGGTTTTATTGGTATCGGTTTTCTAATGACCGTGTTGAAATTAAACAAGGTGTGTTCAGTAAATCTCACCTTGATTTACCATTTAAGCGAATTCAAAATGTTAAAATTGTTCAACCATTTTATTACCGTTTTAAACACTATTCCTTTATCGAATTAGAAACGGCAGGCTCATCAACCCAAGAAGCAAAAATAGTTGCTATAAAACTCTCACTAGCGGAAGATTTTAAGCAGTTAATATTGGACATTAAAGGTGATTCTACACCTTCTAGTTCTGACGAAAATCAAGGCAATACCACCAACCAGCGCAAACCATACGAAGATAAAGTTTTAAATACTCGAAAAACATCAGATTTAGTATTACATGGACTTTCCAACAATCGAGTTTGGATATTATTAGGTTTTTTAGCCCCATTCTTCAATACAATTAGCGAAAATATAAACGCTCTTTTAGACATTATTGGATTGAATTTAACTGCCTATTTTGACTATCAAAGTCAAAGCTTAGGTCTATTTGTACTGCATGTAATGTCACTTCTTCTGTTAATAATGGGTGGCCTTGTACTATTTTCGATAATCGGGTCTATTTTTATGTTTCATGGTTACCAACTTAGTCAGATTGGCGATCGTTACATCAGAAAAAGCGGGTTAATCAACAAACAAGAAGTAAGCATGCGTCTAAGTAGAATTCAGGTCGCGATTCAACAACAGGATTGGCTTGATATGTTACTCAAACGAGCAAATTTAAAGTTTGAACAAAACAGTAGCCTTCCAACATCAGCGAATCAAGCCAGCGATATAAATAATGCGAGTAAATTAATCGTACCATCAGTTACTCTTGAAGAGTCTGCCGAGCTTGTCAAAAATACATTTGACGTAACAGCTTTCTCTGATATTGCATTTAGGAGAATTTCGAAACGTTTCATAGTGAGAGTCATGCTAATTCGAATTCTGCCTGTTATCGCCATACTTTTCACTATCCCTATTGCAAATTCGGAACAAAATATCGCCATCTACATTGGGCTTAGCGTGCTTACGCTCATACTTTTTTTGCTTGTATATACACGCTGGTATCGCTGGGGGTATTTCTTTTCTCAAGACTATATCTACATCAGAAAAGGATTATTTGGAGTAAACTATGTGGTTTTTCCGCGCTCTAAAGTGCAACAAGCATGCTTTAAACAAAGTATTTTTATGAAAAAGGCGAGACTTGCCGATGCTCAATTCGTATTGGCATCGGGCGGTCATACTATTCCGCTGATACCACAAAGTGAAGTTGAAGAACAAATTGACAAAACACTTACATTTCTTGTCATGAACAAGCCGGCCTGGATGTAAAACTAGCGTGATTTGATTCGGTAGAATGGGCGGTTTGATAGACGTAATGTCCACTTTCATCTAACTCTCTAGTGACCTGTTTGTTAAAATATAGATAATTTAAGTGTGAGAGAGCTTCTGCGGTCGCAAAAAACATATTATGAGCATTGAGCTTTCTTTTAAATAACACTGGCAAACATTGCCGAGTCGTTTTTCCAGTTTTGCAGAAATCCAGCAAATTCGACAAATGATTATGATGATGAGAGATTAATTGCTCTACTCTCATATGCAAGCCAAAGAAAGGACGTTTGTGCGAAGGCAGAACTAATGTTGTTTGAGGTAAATCCAAAAACTGAGGTAGCGTAGTTAGATACTGCTGCAATGTATTCGCTTCTGGTTCTGTGCTGTATACACCAATGTTAGGTGAAATTATGGGCAGAATGTGGTCCCCTGAAATCAAAATTTGTCGCTCAGGATTATATAAGCAGACGTGTTCTGGACTGTGACCACTGCCAACGATAACTTGCCAAACGTTGTTACCGATGTCCAACTCATCCCCGTGTTGCATTCTTTGATATTGTAAAGGAATAGGTCTGATTGAATTCTCAAAACCCTTGCTAGTTTTCCTGTGTTCAGAAGCCTGTTTTCGGTATTCTTCAGAAAATCCACACCTGCACAAATATTCATCGTCTTGCCAATCAGAGGCTCCTCGAGATCCTGCAAACAATGCTCTTGCCACAAAATATTCAGAATGCGACATATAAAGGGGTACTTTATATTTATCGACTATGTACCCAGCCATACCTATGTGATCTGGATGCATATGAGTAACAATCACTTTTGAAATTGGTTTGTCCAGTGCCGCAAGAATTTGATCCCAAAGTCTTTGAGTAGTTTCTGTTCCTAGACCGGTATCGATTAGGGCATAACCACCCTCTTTAAAATCTTCCAATAGATATAAATTAATATGATCAAGATCGAAAGGGAGCGGCATCCTTAACCAAAAAATGCCTGACGCCACCTCGGTTAATGTGCCTTGCTCAGGCATTTCTGCGTCTAAATAGACAATCGGCTTTTTAGGGCTATGTAGCGAGTTTGAGTCGGCTGTTTTTTTTAAATTTTTGGATAACGGCAAATTCATTTAAAATTCAGTCACTGTGAAGCGCATCTATCGGATTTAGTTTACTGGCCTTTATGGCAGGGAAGACACCGAAGCCTACTCCGACAAGCATACAAATACTTAGGCTTAGACCAATCGCCGTCAATGACCAACTCACTGCCCATCCTGAGTAAAACCCTATAATTTCCGATAATGCTAAGCCAAAGACCACTCCCAAGATCCCCCCAAGCACAGAGATTGTAAAGCTTTCAGCAATGAATTGCTGTTTTATGTCAATTTGAGTCGCCCCTACGGCTCGTAGTAAACCAATTTCTTTCGTGCGTTCCATCACGTTCGCTAGCATAATGTTCATAATCCCTATGCCGCCCACAAGCAGCGATATACCTGCAACACACGCCATAACAATATTAAATATCTGTTGGGTTTGCTTTTGCTGCTCTAACAATGCTGCTGGTATAACTAATTCGTAATCGTCTAGCCCACCGTGTCTCAATTTGATTAGCGAATCTATTGCCTTTGCTGCAACGATTGGGTCAGTATCTTTTGCAATATTTAATTTAATACTGTCTAGTTCACCGGCAAGAATATCGCTTGAAAACTTCTGTTCTGATACGCTTAATGGAACGAAAATTCTGTATCTGTCGCCACCGATCTGTACTCCCTGAAATTCGTTCTTATCTCCAGCGGGGGGAGCCAGTATCCCAACCACTTCAAGCCATACATGATTAACTTTTATAAACTGACCCAACATCTGTTCTGCAGAAAATCTAGAAGTAAGAAATAGTTCTGCCGCTGCATCTGCGCCCAAAACGGCTTTTTGAGCAATAGTATCGTTATCTTGTTGCGATAGAAATCGCCCTGCCTTTAACTGCATATTCGCATTTGAAAAATAACTGACCGTCACTCCTAAAGCACTGGCTTGGCTTTTATGAAAATCACTGTAAACATCGTACACATCGATATTTTTTGAAGCACTGTAACCTTCAACAAAGGGCAGTGTTGCCATAGCAGCATTTACATCCCCAAGGTTTAATCCTAGACTTTCCTCACGAATTTCCGCTAGTTCTTCTTTTTCGTATTCTTTAGCATTGACGATGATATTATTGACTCCCATAGAATCAATTAACTTCAACGCTTCGTTTTCCGCCCCCTCACCGATATTTAACATGGCTATTACAGCCCCTACACCAAATATCATTCCTAACAAAGTGAGGAAGGTTCTCAGTTTCTGACCCATCAACTCTTCAATGGCATCGCCAACCAATAATAAGTATTTAGACATCGGAATTTTCCTTTAAATTACTTTCATCAGGTTGGCTAAGTGCAATGACGTCTCCACTTTTTAGTCCTTCAGTAATTTCAACTAAATATAAATTTTTACGACCACTTTTAACTTCTTGTTTTGAAAACACACTATTTTTTTCAACATAAACATAACTTGTGCCTTCATCAAAATGCAGGGCTTGAAGAGGCACTACTAGCTTTTGAACGGGCGACTGCACGTTGATATTAGCCGTGAGCTTGCGACCGGGCTGCATCATTGATTTATCTTGTTGTAAAAGCGTTACTACCACTTCGAAGTAAGTCACCGGGTTGCCTCTTTCAATGCTGCGAGGAAAGCCCGAGACAGTGTCTATCTCTCCCTTAAAAATTTGATCTGGGAATGCATCTAGCCTGATGTCGACAGATTGCCCAGCAGCAAGGTCTATTGCATCGTTCGCTTGCACAAATATAGAGGCTTGCATATTTTCAAGGTTAGGAATTTGAGCTATTGGTCTGCCAGGGAAAACCGTTTGTCCGACCGTTGGCTTTTCACCACGGCGATCTTTCTCATACACTAAAAGTCCAGAAAATGGAGAGATCACTTCTAAGCTATTTAAAGCTTGCTGATGTTGTTGAAATTTAGTCGAGACACCGCTTTTTTTAATGTCTAGCACAGCCATCTCACTGGTATGTTGTTCTACAATACTGTTTTCTTTCCAGTTTAGGAACTCATCTTTTGCTTCTAAAAAGTCCCTATTTGCCAGAGTGTCGATGATTTCTAACTGTGAGTAGATACGTAAATCGTCAATGGCAAATCGATCAGTAAAATCAAATTCGTATTTAACAAATGTCTGGTCTGAATTGACATCCTGTCTAGCTTGATTCTGCTGTGCATTGCTTTTCACAATATCTTGCTGCAATAACATAAGTTCAAGCTCTTCTTCGCGACTATCTTTCAAGATTTGTTCAGCATCAAATTTCGCAATTACTTCGCCTTTTTCGACATAAGTATTTTCGTCCTGCAGCCATGCGATTATCATTGGCCTCCTGCCTGGAGTCATGATCTTTTGAGACTGGGCCGCTTGAATCTCTCCAAACCCTTTCACTTCAATCGCAAAATCAATCGATTTCACTTCGTAAGTGGGCACGCTTGAAACATTTTCAGAAGTACATGAAAACACTAAGAATATAGAACACAGAATAAATGCGTATTTCATATCGTCGTTTCCTGAAGTTCTACCGTCGCTTTCATTCCAGGTCGCATGATATTGAGATCCAACTTATCTAAAGTTACCCATGCATCAAACACCATTTTTTGGTTATTCCTTGATTTGGAGCGATAAGATTGGCCGAGTTCAGTGATTTCACCAGTAAAGGGTTTTTCAGGGAATGCATCTAACGTCACTCGAACTCTTCCACCAATACTAACATCTGGCGTGTATGACTCGTCAAATTCAACTTTAACTGCCAATTTATCAAGTGCTGGTAATGAAATGAGGCGCCGCCCCATATAAACGGTATCTCCGATAGCAGGTTTATCATCATCGCCATTGGGGATTAATACCACCATACCTTCTTTAGGTGCTTTTACTTGGAGTTTATTAATGTTTTGGTTTAATTCGTCTACCAAACTCTGCGCTTTTGAAATCTTTGCATTCTGAACTTGCTGATTGATTTCCATAGACACTATATGTTGTTCAACCCTTTGTATGGCCTGCCTGTGTAGCTCAGTTGCGATTTCAAATTCTGCCTGCTGTTTTTGCCGTTCAATTTGCGAGCGAGAAACGTCGGTTATCTCAACTTTGCGCTTTGCAATATTCATATTTTTCAAAGCCTCTGCAAGATCAAGATTGAGTTCTTTCAATCGAGCGTCATTTTCCAACTGTTTTTGTTCGGCCTCTTTGATAACCGCATCTAGCTCAGATTGGCGAGAGACCATATCATTTCTTAACCTCTGTCCATCAAACCGAATCAATAGGTCTCCTTCTTTCACTTTTGAGTTTTCTCTGGCGATAAACTCTATCTTAAATTCCCACATACGTGTGACATTCGGAGGAGTAATCGAAATTTGTTGCAACGATACTAATTCAGCAGGAGCAGAAATACTCATAGCTTGAGCTTGTTCATTCGAAGTAGGCAATGGAGATTCAGAGCATCCTGTGCTAATAAATAATACTAATAGGCTTATCACAATCTGTAAATTACGCATCAACCTTCTCACCTTTTTTTACCAGTAACCGGACGCTCATGCCGGGCAATAGATTAATATTTGGCTCTGAGTCAAATTGGACAATAGCCGGAAAGTATGCGCTTTTACTCCATAAAGGTTTTCGCTCACTCTGGCGCGAAATAGAACTTAACGTACCAACAAAAGTCTTTTTTGGATAAGCGTCAAAAGTGATTTCAACCTTAGAGTTTTCTTTTAATCCGACAGCATCTATCTCGTGTATCCACGTTTCGATTTGAAAGTTTTCAGTAGATTGAACATCCACCACCTTCCAACTGGGTCGGACATTCATGCCCGCACTTAATTTGCTACCAAACCAAGGATGGATTGCATATGAAACTGGACCGGTTACCTGAGCAACCACGTTAAGTTTTGACATTATATTTTCTAAATAAGCGATTTCTTCATTGACTTTTAGTATGTTTACTTGTTTCTTGGTCAACTCTGCTTCTTGCTCTTTTAGCGCTCTCTGCAGAGCCTCTTCAGCCTTCACTTGCTCAAGCAGTGTTCGCTGTAACTCAAGCTCATATTGACCTTTATCGTATGCGGATACTTGCTCAACCGGAACTGACGCTTCAATTTTAGCTTTAGCTACCCTCATTTTAGCGACCTTAAGTCTACCTTGAGCATCGATAACATTTTGCTGTTGCTGTATTTTAAGTTGCTCTAATTCGAGTAATAGTCGGTCACGATTTTCTTTATTTTGGGTCAATTGAGCCTGCTCACTAGCACCGTCAAAAACCACAACTGGATTGCCTTTTTCAACAATTTTACCTTCTTCTTCCATCCACTGAATTTGAACTTGCCACCTAGAGCCTTGCGGCGCATTAACAATCTGCTTGGCCGATGAACTGATTTGCCCGGTAAGAAGTACGATCTCGGCCTTTAACAAACTGGGCAACACAATTAATATTATCGTTATCAAACACTTCATCATTTCTCTCCGATTACTTCGCCATCTTTCATAATAATGACTCTCTGCGCATACTTTGCAATGTCATCTTCATGGGTCACCATTACTATAGTTTGGCCTTGCTTATGAAGCTCCGTTAGAAGATTCATTATCTCCCTTGAAGTTTTTGAGTCCAAGTTTCCGGTAGGCTCATCGGCCAAAATAACACTTGGTTTGTTAACTAGTGCTCTTGCAATAGCCACTCTTTGTCGCTGACCGCCAGACATTTCAAATGGCTTATGATGCTTTCGATGTGATAAGCCGACTTTGTCTATTAACACATTAGCTCGTTCATTGGCTTCGTGTTCGGAGACATGAGAATATCTCAATGGTAATTTAACGTTCCCGACCACATCTAGCTTAGAAAGGAGGTGAAATGTTTGAAATATAAATCCGATATGTTCGTTCCTAACACTTGATAACTGGTCATCTGACATTTGAGCGACGTCTTTACCTCCTAGTTTATACACGCCTGAGTTTGGTGTATCTAGACAACCCAACACATTCATCAATGTTGATTTTCCGGAGCCTGAGCTCCCCATTATTGCAACAAACTCGTTTTCTTTGACGTTAAGAGAGACATTATTTAGTGCGACAACAACTTCTTCGCCATTTTGAAACGTCTTTTTTATATTTGAAAGTTCCAGCATAGATTTTTTCTTATTTTAAATTAAATACGGTTCTGTATTTTGGAAAGATTTTTTATTTCATTAATTTTAAGTTAGGTTACAGGATTATCTTTTGTCATGTCTTATTATCTCAAAAATTAATTGTTACAAAAAATATCGACCTTAGGGTCCAGAAGCCGTCCCATTGGCCAGTTCAAAATGAAAAAATAAAATCATAACATAAGGCTCTTTATCTAAGCACAGGGAATTGTGATATGGCACTTCTGCGCACGAAGCGTTTTTCAAGCAAGCATATAAAGATAGTTTTTTTGATAGCGCTATATAATGTTCTTTTTTGGAGTCCTTTCTCAGTGCACTCTAATACCTCTGATATAAAATTAGAACTTGCAACAAAATATAATCATGAAAATGTTGAAGAGTTTCTAATAAGCGAGAAATATGATGGCGTTAGGGCGATATGGAAAAATGGGGTACTGACTACCAAACGCGGTCATGTAATTAAAGTTCCTAAATGGTTTACAAAGGGTTTGCCAACGACTTGGCTTGACGGTGAACTTTGGATCGAACGCAATTCTTTTGAGCGAATAAGTTCCGTGGTATTAAAGGAGCAACCGATTGATAGCGAGTGGCGTGACGTAAAATACATGGTATTTGATATGCCGGACTTCTCTGCCTCTTTTGAAAACAGATATCACCGCTATCGTAAAATCATTCATTCACTGAAAATTCGCCATATCCAACCGGTGATACAACACAATATTTCATCAAAAAAGGCACTATTCCAATTGCTCGAAAGCCTAGTAGAAAAAGGGGCCGAAGGTTTAATCCTTCACAAAAAATCCGCTCTTTTTGAGCCTGGTCGTACAGATAATGTATTAAAACTAAAACTTTACTCAGACGATGAGGCAATTGTAATTGGCTATGTAGGAGGCACTGGGCGAAATAAAGATAGATTGGGATCACTGGTTGTAAAATACGCGCTAAATGAATTTAAAAACGTCACATTTAAGATTGGGACTGGATTCACTGATTTACAGCGAAAGAATCCGCCGAAAGTAGGTTCTATTATTACATTCAAACATTATGGCTTTACGAAAAATGGGGTCCCTAGATTCGCCAGTTTTTTAAAACAAAAGCAAAAGGAATAATGCTAGTAAGCTACTTATATTTTATGCCGTGTTGCTGCAATTTGCGATACAGCGTTCTTGTGCTTATTCCCAAATACTCTGCTAACTCATCAATTGATATGGATTGAGTAAGACAGATTTGCTCTAAATATTGTTTTTCTGCTTCATCAAGCGTAATAGGAAGTTGGGCCCCTGCACTTTCAAGTGACTTACTTTTCAATACATACTCAGGTATGTCCGCCTCCTCAATAATATCTTCATTTGCTAACAAAGCAGACTGCTCAACGATACTCTTCAATTCCCTTATATTTCCGGGGAAAGAATACTGACTTAAACGGTCCATAGCCTCTTTTGATAGAGACTTATGTTGTAACTCCGAATTTGAAAGAAAGTGACGCGCCAAAGCTGGTATATCCTCTTGACGTTCTGATAACGAAGGTAGAGATATGGGAAATCCCGCTATTCTGTAATACAAATCTCTTCTAAACTCGCCCCTTTCTACCAACTCCAACAGGTTTTTATGGCTTGCACAGATCAATCGAAAATCGGCTTTTTTCTGTTTAACTCCCCCGACAGTTCTATAGCTTCGAGACTCAAATAGCCTTAATAATTTTACCTGCATACTCAGAGGAACATCTGCGATTTCGTCAAAAAAAATCGTCCCTCCGCTGGCGATTTCAATTAATCCTTTTTTCGATGCAGTAGCACCGGTAAACGAACCCTTCTCATGTCCAAATAACTCTGATTCAAAAAGATTCTCGTTTAAACCGGTACACTCAATAACTACGAACGGCATTTTTGCCCTTCGACTTGAATCATGAAGTGCTCTGGCCACCAGTTCTTTTCCTGTGCCTGTTTCGCCATGAAGTAAAACCGCAATTTCTGACGATGCAGCTCGATTTACTTTGGTCAGTAAGGCTTTAAAAGATTTAGATGAGCCAATCATCTTATTAACATCAGAATCGGTAGACGCAAAACTAATTCTATCCAAAATCTCTAAATACCCCATAGTCATGCCATCTTGGTCTTTAATTGGCTTCATTATGATGTCACAAAATGTTTTGCCATACTGGGTTTTATGAACATGCACTACGCTACTTGTTTTACCGGTGCGGATACTTTCTTGTATTGGACAGTCTTCACCGTGTTTATCACAAGGAGAAGTATGATTATGTGATACTTCAAAGCATTTACTAGAACCTAGAACAACAGGAACTTCATAGGTTTCCTGATAAGCTTCGTTTACCGCTAAAATTTTATACTGCGGAGTGATAAAAATTGCTGGTTTATCAATAGCATTTATCATGGATTGCACAACTGAAATATTCATATAAAGCACCGGCCATTTGACATAAACGACATTAATAATGTCATATTTGACAGAGTTTACAACAATAATGCTTTTTATTCCTGTATGTTTATTATAATTAGAGATAGTCAGGTCGATCTATTACCAATGAGGGAGCGGGTATGTTTTCAGGTTAGAAAAGACAGTACACATCTAAATATCATTTCGTTGATACCTAGTTATCTAACGCGTGTTATTGAATCGAATACGCTCTACATTCAGTAACTTAGAAACGGCCTGATTAAATAATAATTAGTTGCTACGGATTTCAAATACGACTTAAAAACGGTATTACAACATATTCACGCATTGTGTAAGAGAATCTATAGGGATAGTAGATAAGGGTAGGTTTTAAGAAAAATGCTTGTAATTATAAATATATCAGCGCCGTGATTGGTGATTTAACCGCTACATGACGATATTAAGCTGTGCTAAATTTAAAATGGCTTTTTTGTCTGGGTCATAACGCATAATTGACTATAAAAACATCACTCCGTGACCTTCTAACCAACGTTTATCTAATTTCCATTTGATTTCTTGAATGTCAGGTTGATCTTTAACAATTCTTGCAGCTTTTGATTGGATTCGAGCTAATTGTTTTTGCGCTTCAGCCATGGTTTGAGAGTCGTCATTTTCATAAACAAGCGCAGGGAACATGAAGCGTAACGATCGTATCGCAGAAGCTTCTGCTGACCTTAGTGAATACATGGTGGCTACACCATCGTTAACGCCTACTACCCTAAACGAATATGGGTATCGTGAAATCTCCGCATCATTAGCAAGAATTTCATTTAATGCTGATGCACGAATGTCAAAGACTAATACCCATATAAAAATAAAAGTTGTAATAATAAGTGGCACTGCAACTTTCTTTTTTGTTAACGTGTTGTTCATAAGATAGTATTTAGTAAAAACGCTTCGTTTAAAACAACGATTATACAAGTATCAGTTTTATAATATAAACAACGTAGGGTAAAAGAGCTAATCCAACGAGCACTAAAACGTTAGCTAAAAATTGAACCCAATTAAACGTTTCTTCTACTTCTGTGTGCGTAGCCATGAGATAGTCTCCTAAAATATTAGTATTGAACTGTAAACTAAGCTTTGTAATTTTCGCTAAGTTCACTTCTGTATAAGAGTGATTGAACTAAGTTTATCGGCTCTTGTTTTTAATATTACAAGTTGTATGCCAACTAACTAAAAACAATATGTTATTGTTTTTAAAACGTTTTAATTGAGTAGCGATTGTGAATTTCTGTCGCGAGTATATCGTCCCGCCATTATTGACAAAGTTCTTGTCGAATATGACACGCGTTAATAGCTTTGCTTTTGTGATTTTTAATGTATGGCTTAATGCGAATGAGGGGTTCAAAAAATTTTGAATTTAAAACTGATCTACAGAGCAGCTAGTTAACACTGTACCCTGACGTATAATACTAGGGGGTTAAGGATGACTAGACCCGGCCAAGGATGGCTATATCGTGTTTTATCAGGAATGTCAGATAACAAAAAACCCAGCACTAGGCTGGGTTTTGTGTAATTGGGAGTCTGGCGATGTGCTACTCTCACATGGGGAAACCCCACACTACCATCGCCGC